>DAHUYV010000019.1:0-50000 GCA_027306885.1 Candidatus Dormiibacterota bacterium | reverse complement strand
CAGTGGGCGACTTCAGGCGCGGCAGCTTGACGGCCTCCTACCGGCGCTGCGGCAGGCCCGGCTGCGCATGCGCGGTCCCCGGGCACCCCGGGCACGGTCCGATCCACCTTCTGACCAAGTCGGTACAGGGCAGGACCGTGACCCGGGCGGTGCCGCCCGGGCCGGCGCTGGAGAAGACCAGGCGCGAGGTGGACAGCTACAAGCGCTTCAAGGCGGTGGTCGAGCAGATCGTGGAGGTCAACGAGCAGATCTGTGAAGCGCGGCAACTTGCCCACCCCCAGGAGGCCGCCCCGGACGTCCAATGGGAAGCCCGGTGAAGCGATCCGGGCGGAGTTCCAAGAGGAGGTGGCCCAGCCCAGCCGGCTGGCGGCGATCCATCTGCAAGACCTCTCCGGCCACGCCTCGAGGTGGCCAGGCTGGTGATGCGTACCGCCCTTCGGAAGTTGGAAGGCGCCCGGCTGGAGCGGGGGCTGGAACGGGCCGTCGGGCGTTGCGGCCCGCAGGTTGACCGCGGAACTGCCAGCCTGGCCAACGTCCGGGTCTATCGACCCGAGACTGCGGGCACCGTCCCCGTCCCGGTCCACCTCCGCCGCGCCCACGACCCCTGCCGTGACTGCGGCCCGCTCTCCAGGGATCGAGAGCAGCCTGCTCACCCCCGGGGCGGCCGGCCCAGCTCCTCGGCCGCCTCAGGCCTGACGCCGACCGGAGAACGCCCGAGCCACCGTCCGCTCGTCGGCGTAGGCGAGCTCGCCACCCATCGGCAGGCCGTGGGCCAGCCGGGTCACCTGGACGTCCAGCCCCTCCAGGCGGCGGAGCAGGTAAGTGGCGGTGGCCTCCCCCTCCAGGTCGGAGTCGGTCGCCAGGATCACCTCCTTGACGCCGCCCGCCGCAACCCGGTCCAGCAACTCCTGGCAGTGGAGGTCGTTGGGCCCCACCCCGTCGAGGGGTGACAGGGCGGCCCCGAGCACGTGGTAGAGGCCGCGGAACTCCCCGGTGCGCTCGATTGCCAGTACGTCCCCCGGCTCCTCCACCACGCAGATCAGCTGACGATCACGCGTTGGCTGCCGACACACCGCGCAGAGCTGCCCCTCGTCACTGAGGAAGAAGCACACCGGGCAGGGGGTGACCGTGGCAGCGGTCGCGGTGATGGCGGCGGCCAGACCATCCAGCACCGCCGGCGGGACCCTGGAGGCGGCGTGGAAAGCCAGGCGCTGCGCGGTCTTGGGCCCGATCCCGGGGAAGCGGGCGAACTCCTCGGCCAGCCGCTCCACCGGCGCGGGCAAGAGGCCCAACTTCAGGCCGCCCTGGGCGAGGCCAGTGTCAGCGCACCCCGGGGGGCAGCATTCCCGGTGGCAGAAGCGCCTCCATGGAGCGGGCTGCGAGATCTCGGGATCGTTCGAGCGCGTCGTTCACGGCCGCCTGCATGAGGTCGCCCACCAGCTCGGCGCCCTCCTCGAGGATGGCTGGGTCCACGGTGACCGAGGTGACCCGCTGCTGACCGTTGCAGCGCACGGTGACGGCTCCCCCTCCGGCAGAGCCCTCGACCTCCTGGGTGGCCAGGGCATCCTGAGCCTGTTCCCACTGACGGGCCATGTTCTGCTGGAGCTGGCGAAGCTGGCGCGGATTAAGCTGCGGCACTTCTCTCTGCTCCTCTCAAAGCGAGGCTCATTCTAGGGCCGCGTGCGACGGTCAGCGGGGATCGAGGAAGTCCACCTTCCGAACCGTGCTTCCCGGGAAGTGCTTCAGGGCGGCGGCCAGCCCGCCCCCTCCGCGGCCCCCTCCCCCATCCGGGGGGGCTGGTGCTGCGCCCGCCAGAACCAGGGTCACCGCCAAGGGCTCCCCGGTCACCTCGCGCAGCGCCTGCTGCATGAGCTCGCGGTTGGCGGGCGAACTGAGCTGTCCCAGGTGCCACTCGTACCGGACCTCGATGACCAGGGTGCCATCGCGCAGCCCCACCGGGGCGGTGTCGCGGACCAGAGCGTGGAAGGGCACGTGGTGCTGCCGTGCCCACTCCACGACCCGCTCCCACGCTGCCCTCCATTCCGGGTCCACCGCGGGGCCAGGGGGAGCGGGCAGAAGCTCGGGAGGGGGCGGAGCCGGGGGGTTCGGCGTCGAAGCCGGCCGAGGGGGGGACGGTGGAGAGGGTGTCACCGAGGCGGACGGCGAGGGCACGGCGGGTGGCCGGGGAGCGGCGGTCGGGGTGGAGGGCGTCGGAGTGGTGGCCAGGGCCGCCGGCTCCGGGGAACTGGCCGCCTGCCGGAGCAGGATCACCTCCAGGGACATCCAAGGGTCGTCCGCCCGACGGAGCTGCTGCCCCCCGTCGGCACAGGCCTCCATCAAGCTCAGCCAGGCGGCCGGGCTCCCCCTTCCCTCCAACTCCTCCCAGTAGCGGGCGCGGGCATGGGCGCCCAGCGCCCGCAGCAGTTGCCGAGGGTCAACCCCGTAGCCTTCCAGGTCCCGGAGGCGGACCCACGCCGCCGCCGCGTCGCGGCGCCACAGCGCCTCGGCCAGGCTGGTCACAGCCTCCGGGTCGGCCATCCCCAGGGCGGAGCGAACCACCGCCAGATCCAGGATGCCCTCGCCCAGCCCCAACAGCCGGTCCAGCAACGATTCGGCGTCGCGAAGCGAGCCAGCCCCGGCCTCGGCCACAAGGTCCATGACCGTGGAGGTGGTTTGGACCTGCTCTTGACGACAGATCTCCATCAGGTGCGCCGACATGGCGGCGGCCGGGATGCGCCGGAAGTCGAAGCGCTGGCAACGGGAGAGGATCGTCTCACTGAGGCGCTGGGGCTCGGTGGTGGCCAGGATGAAGCAGGCGTGGGCCGGGGGCTCTTCCAGGGTCTTGAGGAAGGCGTTGCCGGCCTCGTTGGTGAGCATGTGCGCCTCGTCGATGATGTACACCTTGGTGCCCAGTTCACTGGGCAGGAACTGCGCCCGCTCGCGCAGGTCGCGGATCTCGTCGATCCCCCGGTTGGTGGCGGCGTCGATCTCGATCACGTCAAGGCTGCGACCCTCGCCTATCACCTGACAGGCGCTGCACCGCTGGCAGGGCTCGCCGTCCTCAGGCTGGAGGCAGTTGATCGCCCGGGCCAAGATCCGGGCGGCGCTGGTCTTGCCGGTGCCCCTCACCCCGGTGAAGAGGTAGGCGTGGCTGAGGTGCCGCTCGCGCACCGCGTGGCGCAGGGTGCGCGCCACCACCTCCTGGCCCACCAACTCGGAGAAGAGCTGCGGCCGGTACTTGAGGTAGAGGCTCTGTCTAATCGACTTCACTTGGCCAGAAGATGATCGCGCACCCCTCTTTGTGAAGACGCCCCCGGCGCCGACCGACCCCTGGGCTCGGGCCGGGGAGCCCGACGGCACCCCAGTCGCTCCGCGTGCCGCTGCTTCCTTCCGGACCTGACGGGGTTGGCGGTGACTGGCCGCGCCGGACCCGGCCGTCGGCACCCAGATGATCGGAGCTGACCCGGAAACGCCCCCCCTAGGAGGGGAGTTCGACCCCGCTGCAGCGGATTGCGGGTACAGGGCACCGCTAACTCCCCATCTAGCGCGATCACGCCGATTCTACAGCTCGGCGCCGCCGGTCCCTCCATCCGCCCGGCGGGGTCCGCCCCGGCGGGGCGGAGGATGCCCTCGGCGGGCCCGGTCGATCAGAGGTCAAGGCCGGCGAGGCGGCGGGTGCCGGCGCGCAGCGCTCCCCCGGCGGCCAGCGTGGCGCAGAGCGCACAGGTGAGCAGAGCCAACGCCAGCCGCAGCCAAAGGGGGATTCCGGCGAGCAGGAGGGGAAGGGTGAAGGCCACCACGCAGACCGCTATGTAGGCGGAACCGACAACCATGAAGGTGATGGCCAGCCAGATGCCCACCGACCGCCGGGGATCGGTCCAGTCCAGCCGGGGCCAGGCGGCCCCCAGCCCGGTGGCCAGGCCCGCCAGGCCCAGGACCAGAAAGCAGAGGAGCGCCGCCGACACCTCGACTTCCGCCAGGCCCATTCCCTGCCGCAGCTCGGTGGCCAGGAGGAGGACCAGGCTGGCCGCGACCGAGATCAGCGCCGGCAACAGGCTCTTGCTGAGCAGTAGGTCCCTCGCCCGCATGGGCGAGCTGCGCACGCACCAGAGCTGCCGGCCCTCGGAGCCGACCGCGCGCAGCCCGATCCCGCTGGTGGCGAAGAGGGCGGCGAAGGCGGCGGTGGTCAGCGGACCGTACCAAGCGGGGAAGTCGCGGAAGAGGGCGGAACCGCCCCGGGGTGAGAGGAGGTACACGGCAAACAGCCCGATGGGCAGAAGCAGCTGGATCAGCTGACCCGGATCGCGGCGAAGGATCCTCCAGTCCTTTCGGAGCACCGCCAGCGCCGGGGGCAGGCGCCGGCTCTGGCCGAGAGACCGGCTTCGGGATGGAGCGTGCTGGGAGCGGAACCACCCTTCTCGCAGGGCGGGCCCGGCCAGGAAGACCGACCCGGGCACCACCAGCGCTGCCAGGGTCAGCAGTCCCAGGGTTGGCCAGAGGGCTTGGCCCCAGTGCCCGGCCGCCGCCGCCTCCAGGCTGTGCGCCGCCCAGCTGGGTGGCAGCCAGGCCGGCGTCCCCAGCCCGTGCCGGAACTGGTCCACGGTGAGCGTGGCTGCCCGGGACCCGCCGAAGGCGGCCGACAGGTCCACCGCCGCCACCCCGAAACCGACCAAGGCCACCAGCACCGCCGCAGCGTCGCGCACCCTGCGGGCCGGCACCAGGCGCACCACCAGGACCACGGCCAGAACCGCCAGCGCCATCGGGACCAGCAGGAGGGCGGGCAGGTCCACCGCCGCCACCGCGATCAGCAGCGGGTCGTGGTAGCGCAGGGCGGCGCCGACCACGGCGGGGCCGCCCACGAGGGCACCGACGGTCGCCCCGAGGGCCAGCTGGGACAGCAGGCGGTGGGTGATGAAGACCCGGGCGCTGACCGGTGTGGCGAGGAGCCATTCCACGTCTCGAGAGAAGTAGAGGGACGCCAGGGCGAAGCTCACCGAACTGGCCAGGGTGAACAGGCAGAGGAGGGCCGCGATGGTGGCGAGGGCCTCCGTCAGCTGAGCGGGATGAACCGGGGAAAGAAGGCGCTCGGCAGTGGGGACCAGGGCCGCCCACGCCACCGCAACCCCGGGCGGAAGCAGGACTGTGGTCACGCGCCGACCGGGGCCCATCCGCCACGACGAGTTCCGGGTTCCGCGCAATGAGGCCCGGATCAGCCCCTCAAGCTGTGCACCGGCGGGCGATACGCGCCCGACCCGGCGCAGGACCGGCGCGAGACCCGCCATCTCAGGCGGAGAGGGCCGCGATCAGGCTCGCGGCGTCCTGATCCTCGGCACCGGTGGCCTGCATGAACGCCGCCTCCAGCCCGGCGCCTCCAGTTGACCTCCCGGCCAGCTCCTCCACGGTCCCCTCCGCCACAAGGCGTCCGGCCGAGAAGATCCCCACCCGGTCGCAGAGGGCGCTGGCCACCTCCAGGGCGTGGGTGCTGAGGAAGACGGCGTGGCCGGTGGCGCAGAGGGCGCGGAGCATGACCCGGAGCTGACGGGCGGCCCTGGGGTCGAGGCCGACAGTCGGTTCGTCGAGGAAGATCACCTCCGGGTCGTGAATCAGAGCGGCGCAGAGGGCGAGCTTCTGGCGCATCCCGCGGGAGTACGAGTGCACCAACTGGCCGGCGGCGGGGCCGAGGTCCAGCGCCTCCAGCAGGGCCGGGATGCGCCGGCGTCGGCGCTCCCGACTCACTCCATGCAGGTCGCTGGCCAGCTCCAGCATCTCCCCACCGGTGAGCTTCTCGTACAAAGGGGCGCTGTCGGGAACGTAGCCGAGATGGCGCCGGGCGGCGCCGCCCTCCAGCTGAACGTCGTGCCCGCAAACGAGAATCCGCCCGCGGGTGGGCCTCAGCAGCCCCACCGCCATCTTTATGGTGGTGGTCTTCCCGGCGCCGTTGGGCCCGATCAGGCCGAACAGCTCCCCCGGCGCCAGCTCGAGGTTCAGCTCGGCCACCGCTGCCCGGTCCTCGAAGTCCTTGCCGACGGCCTCGAACTGGACCGCCGCCAAAGCGGTCGTGTGCTCGGACACGGCTGCGATTATGGCCGTCGAGCGACTGGCCCCAGTCGCCGATGCGACGTTGTAACCTCAGGTCATGAGCATCACCGCCAGCCGACCCACCACCGCCCCGACCCGGACCACCCTGGACGACATGTCCCTATCCCAGGGCAAGAGGGCCCGCCTGCACAGCCTCCTGTACGAGCACGGCCCCGCCAACGGGACCCTTCTGCTGCTGCCCGTCGACCAGGGCCTGGAGCATGGGCCGGTGGACTTCTTCGCCAACCCTCCGGCGCTGGACCCGGAGTTCCAGTGCCAGCTGGCGCTGCAGGGCCGGTACTCGGGCATCGCGTTGCAGATCGGTCTGGCCCAGCGCTACCAGTCCCGGTACGCGGGGCGACTGCCGCTGGTGCTCAAGATCAACGGCCGGACCAACGTCCCCAGCTCCGAGGACGCCTTCTCACCTCTGACCGCCTCGGTCGAGGATGCCGTGCGGCTGGGGGCGGCGGCGGTCGGCTACACCTGTTACGTCGGCTCGCCCGCCCAGGAGCGGGACCTCCGGCAGATGAACGAGGTCCGCCAGGCCTGCGAGCGCTACGGGATGCCCTTGATCTGCTGGGCCTATCCCCGCGGCGCCGCGATCGCCAAGAAGGGCGGCCAGGACAGCCTGTACGCAGTGGACTACGCCGCCCGGGTGGCCTCGGAGATGGGGGCAGACGTCATCAAGATCAACATCCCCAGGGCGCATGGGGATGCCGACGCGGCGGCCCCGGCGCCCTACGACACCCTGGTCGAGGACCGTCGCGAAATGCTCACTCGGGTGATCCGCTCGGCGGGCCGATCCCTGGTGATCTTCGCCGGCGGGAGCAAGCAGCCCGATGAAGAGCTCCTCGGAAGGATCGACGACTGCATGGCCGCCGGCGGCACCGGCTTCATCTTCGGTCGGAACATGTGGCAGCGCCCCATGGACCAGGCCATGGCGATGACCGAGAGGGTGCACCGGATCCTCGCCCAGTACGGGGTCGGCTGAGGAAGGGCCCTCAGGGCCCCGCCAGGGGGGCCAGCGCGGCTCGGGCGGCGATGCCCATGAGCGGGCCCAGCGCCACCGTGAAGCCGGCCAGGGCGGCCGCGCTGAGCGCCAGCCCCAGCAGCGTCGCCCGCCCCGGACGATCCAGCTGAGGTCCTTCAGCGTGCAGGTCGAGGATCGCCAGCAGCCAGCGCAGGGCGACCGCGGCCGAGACGATCGCGGCGAGGACGGCGACCGCCGCCAGCCACCCCAGCCCGGCCTGCAGCGACGTCTCGACAACCAGCAGGCGCGCGAAGAATGACGCCAAAGGGGGCAGGCCGCCGAGGGCCGCCAGCAGGAGGGCGAGCAGGCCGCCCTGGAGCGGAGAGCGCGCCGCCAAGCCACGGATCGCCGAGAGGCCGTCCCCCGACTCCGCCAGGCGCATCGCCCCCAGAATCGCCAGAGCCGCGGTCACCATGGGCACCAGCCCGAGAATGAGGTAGAGGACCGCGGCCGTCCCGGGCCGTCCCGGGCCCACCAGCCCCACCAGCACGAGGGCGGCCTGCGCGACCAGCAGATAGGCCACCGCCGGCAGCAGGCGGCGCTGGCGCCAGGCCAGGACCGGGGCGATGAGGAGCGTGGCCGCGGCGATCGCGCTCACCGTCAGGGTCCAACCCCCGGGCTGGGAGCCCAGGGCCCCGGGGAGCAGGCGCAGCAGCGCGGCAGCCACCGCCAGGGAGAGCAGGGCGAGGCCGGCGAGGGCCGGCGCGAGGGGGGTGGCCTCGCCCTGACCCGCCCGCCAACGCGTCAGGGGGAAGACCCCCAGCTGCCCGGCGGAGCCGACCACGAGTAGGAGCGCGGCCACGGCCAGGAGGGCACTGGGTGGCAGCGCCTGGAGCCGGGTGAGCTGGGTGGCGTGCCCCAGCCCCGCCAGGATCGCCTCGCCGGCGGCGAAAGCGGCCAGCAGGGAGCCGGTCACAGTCACCGAGCGCGCCGTCCGGCGAAGGCCGGCGGCATCGATCTTGCGCAGCCCCTGGGCCATCGCCATCGGGAGCGCCACCAGCGCCAGCCCCACCAGCAGGGAGCCGAGATCGGCAGCCGATGCGGTCAGCACCACCCCGGCGGTGGCCACCAGCAGCAGGGCGTGGTACATCGGCTGGTGGAGCTCGAGCTCGGCCTCAAGGTCGGCTCCGCAGAGCACGATGGCGGCCGCTGCCGCCGGGCCGGCCGCGTAGAAGAAGAGGGCAAAGCGGTCGATGAGGAAGCTGCCGTGCTCGACATCGGGCGGCGCCGGGCCCAGGGAGCTGCGCCAGAAGCCGATGCTGACCAGGAAGGCGAGCAGCAGGAAGGCCAGCGCCGCCCAGCGGCTGAGATGGCGTTCGCGCGCCCCGCCCGCGTCTTGCAGCACCTCCAGGGCGGCGCAGACCACCGCGCCCAGCAGCAGCACCCCCAGGGTGGAGAAGTCCTGGAGGAAGGAGAGGTTCACTTGCCGGGCACCTTGGCGGGGGCGAGGCTGGACACCCGGGCCGCCACGAGGTCGGTGCCGTGAACCGTGTAGGGGATGAAGTAGCCGGCGGTGAGCCCGAACACCACGATCGCCGCCGCCAGCCACCAGCCCGCGTAGAACTCGGACCCCCTCGCATCGCTGACCCGCTCCACTTCGGCTTCGTCCTCCGGCCCACCCCAGAAGAGGGCCGCCCCAACCCGCCAGGCGGCCACCGCCAGAAGAGCCATGCCGGCCACCACCAGGGCGGTCACGAATCGGTGCTGGGCGAAGCTCCCCACCAGGACCTGGAACAGCCCCGGGAACCCCGCCAGGAACGGCACGCCCACCAGTCCCGCGGCCGCGCAAACGTAGAGGAGGCGGAGCCGGTCGGCGCCTCCCGCCCGGCCGGCGAGTCTAGCCAGGCTCCCCTCCCCTCCCCGCTCCGCGACGGCTCCCGTCACCAGGACCAGGAGCGGTCCGAAGAAGCCGGTGGCGAACCCCAGCCAGAGGGCTCCGGAGAGCGAGGTCTCGGAGAAGGTGATCACCCCGAGAAGCACCGGGCCCCCGACGCCGACCAGGAGCGAGGCCGTGGCGCGGCGCACATCCCTCGCCCCGAGCGCGGCCAGGGCCGACCAGTACAGCGTCACCAGCGCCAGGGCCAGGACCGGGAGCACCAACTGGAGGGCCCCCTTCGGGTCGATCCCCAGCAGCACGCGAACCAACCCATAGGTGCCCACCGGGACCGAGCTGAGCACCAACAGCATGGCGACGGGGGTGGAGGCGGCCTCCAGGCCGCCCACCAGCCAGCGCTGGAGGGGGAAGACCGCCAGGCGCGAGCCGAAGGCGAAGAGGAGTAGCGCGGCCACGACCAGCCCCGGGGCTCCCTGGAGCGGAGTGACGGTGGAGAGGGTCGTGAAGTTGAAGGTGGTGTTGCCGGTGCGCAGCAGCACCAGCAAGGCGGCGAGGAGGAGGGCGGCGGAGCCCAGAGACTGGCTGACCAGGACCCGGCGGGCCGCCTCGGCCGCCCGTGGATGCTGCCCCTGACCGACCAGGAGCGCCAGCGGCAGCACCGGCATCCAAAAGAACACCACCAGCAGGAGGAGGTCCTGGGTGGCCATGGTGCCAGCCAGGCCCACCTCGGTGAGCAGCAGCAGGGCGAAGTGGGAGCGGGGCCGCTGCCGTTGCCTCCAACTGGCGAGGACCAGGGCCGGGAACACGACGGTCACAGCGAACAGGAGCATGAGGTTCAGCCCGTCGGTGCCCAGGTGGTAGTCCATCTGGAAGAAGAAGCCGCGCAACCAGGGGGCGTCGATGCTGGGCTGGGCGAGGGCGCCCTGAGCGGGGTTGCCGACTTCCCCCAGGAGGTCGAATATGGCGACCGCCAGGGGGAGCGCGGTGGCGAAGAGCGCGGTGGTTCGGACCCGGAAGCGCTCCAGATCGGTCCGAGCCGGAAGGGCGAGCACGATGAGGGCGCCGACCAGGGGTGCGAACACGATCAAGGTGAGGCTGATGTCGCTGGGCACTCAGGCCAACCCCCACCACGATGCCGCCGCCACCGCCAGCGCCAGCAGGGCCAGGACGGCAGCTCCCGCCCAGCGATCCCAGATCGGCCCGGCACCACCCTCGTCCGCTCCCAGAAGCTCGGCGAGCACGCCACCTGCGCCATCCGCCACCGGCTGCCAGACCCGGGTGGTGAAGGCCTCCACCGCCTCGGCCGGCCAGCCGAGGCCGAGATCGGTCGCCGCCGCCAGCAATGCCGTGCCGTCAAGGACACCCTGGGTGCGGGCCGGGGCCCCAAGGCGGGCGCCCGCCGTCCAGGCCAGGGCGAGCCCCAAAAGGGGCAGGACGGTCATCGCCAGGAGGGCCGCGCCGGAGGCGGACAGGCCAGGGATGGCCCCCGGCTCCGGAAGCATCCGGCCGAGGATCAGGGCGAGGACGCCGGCGAGCACGGCCAGGACCGCCGCCACGATCGGAACGCTGTCCCCGGCCTGGCGCTGGCCCTGGCTGAGCTGGCGGCGAGCCGAGCGCGCCTCGCGCGGGTCGGAGGGGTCGGCGCCACGGAGAAGGTGCCACGCGAGCCGGCCGCACCCCGCCGCCACCGCCAGCGGCGACAGGATGACCGCCACCACCGCCACCACCCGCAGAGCCGCGGCCTCCGGGCCAGAGCTCAGGGCCGCCGCCAGGACCTCCGACCGGGCGAAGAAGGCACCGAGGCCGAGGGCCCCCGACCCCGCCGCCAGCGCCCCGAGCATCGCCCACCCGCTGGGGCGCGCCTGCCTCCAGGCCAGCCCCAGGCGCTGGACGGTGTCCACCCTCAGGTCCAGGCTCAGGCGCGAGGTGGCCGCGCCCAGCGCCATGCCCACCAGAACGGTGGAGATCGCCAGCGCCACCGCTGCCGCGGGGGAGCCTACCCCGATCGCCACCAGCACCATCCCCGCCTGGCTGAGCGCCACCCAGGCGGGGAAGCGGAGTAGCCGCTGCTCCCCGAGAGCGAGGACCGCCCCGGCGAGGCTGGAGACGGAGCCGAGCACCAGCAGGGCCGGCTGCGCCCCGGAAGCCAGGTGCAGGAGGGGGAACACGGCCAGCAGCAGGGATGCCGGGACCACCACACCCGACAGCCCCTGCAACAGCGGGCCGGCCCCGGAGGGGGCATGCGCGAGCGCCCTCCAGACCCCTTGGAGCGGCAGCTGGCCGGCGCCACAGGCGGCCGCCACCAGGAACAGGACCGCGGCCAAGGTCAGGGTTCTGCCACCGACCGCATTGACGGCGCCGCGGTGTGCCGCCTGCCAGATGGCATCCAGCGCCGTGAGATTGAGCCCGTACGGGGTCTGGGCGGTGGCGTGCTTCCCGGTGGTGGCCGCCACGGCCACGGCACCGGCGAACTTGGTGTACACGAACACCACCGCCAAGAGCAGGGAGGCGGTCCCGGCGGTCCAAGCCACGTGGGTGTACCGCGCCGCCCGACCGAATCCAGTGCCGCCACCGGCCCCCGCCAGCAGCGAAGCCAGAAGCCCGGTCAGCCCGACGCCGAGGAACAGCTGGAAGAGGCCCGGGGCCAGCACCACCAGCAGGGCGGCGAGCCCGAGCAGCGCGGAGAGGCGCATCAGGGTCGGGAGCTGAGGGCTGGAGCGAAGCTGGCCCATCAGCTGGGCCTCCCCGAGCAGGACGGTGACCGAGGCCAGCACCGCCAGGACCGCCCCGAATGGGGTGGCGGCGAACCCCACCCCCACCTGGAAGGTGGCGGGCAGCAGGGTGGCGGTGGCCGCGTTGAACGGCGTCTGGGTGACCGAGAAGCTCCAGAAGGTGATCGTTGATTGATTCACGACGGTGTGATGAGCCACCGTGGCGGCCAACAGCAACAGCGAGGCGGCCAGCGTCAGCCAGGCCGCACCCCAAACCGCCCAGGCCGAGCCTCGGCGGGTCTCCGAGAGGTAGCTGGCCGCGATCCCCCCCAACGGCAGAAGCAGGAGGACCCAACCAGCGTCGAACAGCCTCACAGCGGCTCCTCCGCGGCGTCGCCGTCATCGTCCGCGGCCGGCGAGCCGTCGGTGGCGCTCCCGGGCTCATTCTCCGGCTCCGAAGGCTCGGAAGCCGAGCTGGATCTGGCGGCGGCCGCCGGGCCGGTGGGGCGGGTGGTGACGAGGCTGAGGAGGTCGGACCCGGACCGGCGGCGCAGCACCAGGGCCACGCCGACCGCGGCCACGACCAGGGACGGGGCCAGGAGCTCCACGACGAGCGCGAACGCCTGGAGCTGGGCCGAGTCGGAGCTGGTCGGGGCGGTGGCCGCGAACGCCGCCAGGGCACACCCCGCCGCCGTCAGCAGCATGAGCACAGCGCCGATGGCGCCGAGGGCGTCCCGCCGGTGGACCAAGGCGCCCACCGAGACGCCGACAAGCCCGGCGGCGGCCACCAGGAGCGCGGCGGCGGAACCGCTCACCCTCTGGGGCCCCGCCGCTGAACCCGTGCGGCCGCCCGCGCCGCCTCGCGCTGCTCAGCCCGACGCCTCTGTTGGGCGATTCGGCGGCGGCGCGCCGCCTCAGCCTGCTCCTCGAGCGCCTCGCGGCGGTCGCGCTGGATCAGCACCACCGCGGTCACCAGGACGGTGGCGAGGAGCACCACCGCGCCGAGGGCCGGGATCCCGGCTCCCAGCAGGAACGCCGAGCCCACCTGGGCGGGCGAGGGGCCGGGGGGCGCCGCCGAGAAGGCCGACCGGGTGGCGATGCCCACCCCCAGCAGAAGGGCGAAGACCCCCAGCCCGGCCACGCCGGCGTAGATCGTGGAGGCGCGTCGGGCCGCCCGGTCACGACGATCCCCCGCGGTGGCGCTCCGGCTCAGGGGAGAGAGCAGAGCGGTGGTTCCGATCCCCCCAACCAGGACCACCACGATCCCCGGAATGAGGGCCCCGGCGGTGGCCATCGCCACACCGGCGGCCAGGCTCATGAGCAGGAGGGCGGCCAGCTGCAGCGACCGCTGCGGGCGGAGGAGAAAGGCAAGGGCCGAGCCCACCGCCACCCCCCCAGCGACCGCCACCCCGATCATTTACCGCCCCGCCTCCTGAGTCCGATGGTCACAGGCCGCCCCGGCCGGGCGAGACAGCGCCCGTGTGAACGTGGCACGGGCGGTCATTTTATGGGACCGAGATCAAATCCCGGGCCGCCCTCGGTCAGCGGTCTCGAAGCGTAAGGCGATCGGCGAAGCGCTCCAGCTGCACCCGGATCGGTTCCGGCAGGTGCGAGACGTGGGCCAGGGCCTCGCCGCTCCACCCGTCCGCCACCGTCCGAGCGGTCGCCAGGGCCCCCGATTCGTGCACCAGGGCCACCACCTGGGATCGGAGGGCGGCGGCCTCATCGGGGCCCACCCGCTCCATGCGCCGGAGCCGCACCAGAACCTCGGCTCGGCGCGGGCCTCGGAGGGCGCAGAGCACGGGCAGACCGCAGATGCCCTGCGCCAGGTCGATGCCGGCCGGCTTCCCGGTCCGGCCCGGGTCGCTGAAGTCGAGGCAATCGTCGATTCCCTGAAACGCCAGGCCCAGGTCCCGAGCGAAGCGCGCCACGGCCCGGACGTCGCGGGCCGGCGCCCTCCCCAGAAGCGCCCCTATGGCGGCGCAGGCCGCCAGGAGGGAGCCGGTCTTGCGGCGGGCCACCTGCACGTAGGGCACCAGGCCAGCCGACCAGACCGAGCGTCGGTCCAACTCCCTCAACTGCCCCTCGGCGATCTCCACCAGGGCGGTGGCAAAGGCCCTGGATATCCTCGGGTCACCGAGGCGCGCCACCATCCCCGAGGCCCGGCCCAGGTAGTAGTCGCCCACCCCCAGAGCCACCAGCGGCCCCTGGGTGGAGGCCACGGTGGGGGCACCCCGGCGGGAGTCGGCGCCGTCCACCAGGTCGTCATGGCAGAGCGTGGCGGCGTGGAGCATCTCCATCGCCGCCGCCCCGTTCATGATGAGGTCCGGTCGGTACTCCCGGCCCACCTCGCCAGCGATGAGGAGCAGACGGGCCCGGATCCGCTTGCCCCCCGCGCCCAACAGCCGGGCCATCGGTGCCGACACCGAGGGAGGATCCATCGCCAGGGTGGCCCCGAGCCGACGCTCCAGGGGGTCGGCGGACCGCAGGAGTGAGGCGACCTCGTCCGGGCAGGGCGGGGTGGATCGAAACGCCGCCGGGGTGGCGGCAAGTCGGCGCCCGGCCCGCCACCACCTGGCCTGCGCCGACCCGGGCAGGCCGGCGCAGCGAGCCCCTCCCCAGCCGGCTGCGGGCAGCAGCTGCCGGACCACCGTCTCGATCCCAGCCCCCGCGGCGAGGACCGCTCCGGCCACGGTCAGCCCGTCGGCGAAGGCGGCCTCCAGCTCCACGCTGCCGCAGCTGGTGAGCAGGGCCGCAGCCTGGGCAAGGCAGTAGTCCCCGGCGAGGGTGCCGAGCCCGACCGACTGCTCCCCGCGGGCGGCGGCGGCATGCCACTCCAGCGCCCGCTGCGTCATCTCCGCGGCGCTGGCGACCAGTCCGGCGTGAGGGACCAGCTCCGGCCCGGCGGCGGCGGCCCGGAGGGCCCACCGGGCCGCCAATCCCAGCTCGTCGCCGGGACGGTCGGGGGCCGGGCCGAACTGCATCCCCTCGAGGCGGTCCAGAGCGCGCCGGTAGGCCTCCTGCAGCCACGGCCCGGAGACGGCGCCGGCCTGGCTCTCACGCGAGCCCAGCGACAGCGAGACGCTCACGCTTCCACCTCGGGATAGCTCCAGGCGAACCAGCCAACCAGCAGGATTGCCAACCCCACCAGCCCCAGAAGGGTGACCAGCAGGGGCCCCGACCGGCCGTTGGCACCCAGCAGCGCTGCAAGCATCAGCGCCAGCACGAATGGGACAGCCGCCCACAGGAGCAGCCGGCTGCCCCGAGCGGCCCGCAGCACACGCCCAGTGAGGAGATCCGGAGCGGGCGCGAACCAGCCCCCGACCACGATCACCACCGCCGCCACCACCCCGAGCACCGCGGCAATCAACGCCTCAAGCCTCGCTGTCGGGGTTGGCCGCAGGTCCCGTGGCCCGGGCCCTGGAGTCCGTCCGAGGAGGCGGGGGCGGGAGCAGCAGATAGACAGCGAGCGCGGCCACGGCCGCGGCGCCCATCCCCAGGGAGACGGTGGCCACCCCGCCGGGTAGCGTCGGCCCCCACCACCCGTTGAGGGCCGCCACTTCCGCGGCGAGGCTGCAGACGGTCGCCAGCCCCACCGCCAGCAGCGGCCAGCTGCGCCACGCCCAGGCGAGCTGAATCGCGGCGGCGGCAACGGTGCAACCCGCCAGCGCCACCAGAAGCAGGAGAGCCTCGATGGGCCACCCCATCAGCGGGCCTCCGCTCCGCTCTCGACTTCAACCTCCCCGCCCGCCACCACCTGGTCACCATCGTAGAGGACCAGGGACTGCCCGGGAGAGACGCCGGCCTGCGGCTCGCGAAACTCCACCCGCGCCCGCCCGCCGGGAAGCTGCCACCAGAGCGCCGGAACCGGCCGCCCGTGGGCCCGGAGCTGGGCGAGGGCGTTGGCGCCCTCCCCCGCCGGCCGCGGGCTGAGGACCACGAGCCGGCTCAGGCTGCAGGACGGGGTCAGCAGCGCGCGCCACGGACCGATCCGCACGGTGTTGGCCCTCGACTCCACCTTGACGACGTACTGGGGCTCCGCGTCGGGCCGGGTGACCTTCAGCTCCAGGCCGTGACGCTGCCCGACGGTGTAGAAAGGCACGCCCTGATGCCGGCCAACCTCCCTTCCCTCCAGGTCCAGGATCGGACCCGGGGCGTAGCTGCCGGCGAGGTCGCGGGCCAGCACTCCCCGGTGGTCACCGCCACCGACAAAGCAGAGCTCCTGACTGTCGGGCTTGGTGGCCACCGCCAGCCCCCAGGTCCGGGCCAGCTCCCGCACCTGGGGCTTCTCCAGCTCGCCGAGAGGAAAGACGCACCGGCGCAGCACCTCGTCGGGAGTCCGGTACAGGGTGTAGGACTGGTCCTTGCGCTGGTCCCGGGCGCGCCGCATCACCAGGCTCCCGTCGCCGGCTTCGGTCAGCCGGCAGTAGTGACCGGTGGCCAGGTGGGACGCCCCCACCAGCCGCACCCGCCGGTAGAGCTCATCGAACTTGACCCGCTCGTTGCAGCGGACGCAGGGGTTCGGGGTCAGCCCATCGCGATACTGGCTCAGGAAGTCGCCGACCACGGTGGAATGGAAGTGCTCACGCAGGTTGAGGACATAGTGGGCGATGCCCAGGCGGCCGCAGACCCGGCGGGCGTCCTCCACCGCGTCCAGGGAGCAGCACCCCCCCTCCCCTCGCTCCAGCTCCTCCTCGCCCCACAGGCGCATGGTCACACCGACCACGCCCACCCCCGCGGCCACGAGGAGAGCTGCCGCCACCGAGCTGTCCACGCCCCCACTCATCGCCACCGCGACCACCGTGCGAGGGGCGCGCAGTCGGGCCAGGGTCAGGAGGACCGGCCGCGCCCAGGTCGGCGCCTCAGCGAGATCTGGCGGGGCACCCGCAGCCGGTGGCTCGGACACAGGGGCAGCCCCGTCCGCGGCCCCAGGCCGGCCTCCCCAGCCGGTGCCCGCGAGCAGCCGCACCGCGCTATCCCTGGACCCAGACGGCTATGGTCGCCCTCCCGCCACGGCGGGCACGATGCTCAGGTCGTCGCCGGGGCTGAGGGCGGCATCCAGTCCTCCCGCCGTTCTTATGTCCTCGTCGTTGCGGTAGACGTTGACGAAATGGCGCAGGCTGCCGTCGGGCTCAAAGAGCCGGGTGGCAAACCCTGGGAAGCTGTCCTCCAGACTGGCCAGCGCCTCGCGCACCGTGGAGCCCTCGACCTGGACGTCGGACTGACCGCCGGTCAGCTGCCGCAGCGGGCTCGGTACGCGGATCTTGGTGCTCACGTGTCCTCCTGGATGACGATCTCAGTATATGTCTGGATCGTCGCCGCGCCGGTGCGAGTCGGTCAGGCCGGCGGCGGCGGTGCGGCGGGGGCCCCCGCCTGCCCCTCGGCCGCGATCACCACGGCGGTGCCGTAGGCGAGGATCTCGCTGACCCCGGCGGCCAGCTCGTTGGAGTCGTAGCGCATGGAGAGGACCGCGTTGGCACCAAGCGCGGCTGCGTGCTGGACCATGAGGTCGTAGGCCTCCTGGCGGGCGTGGTCGCTCATCTTCATGAAGACGGTCTGCCGGCCCCCCACGAACTGCTGGAAGCCGGCCCCGATGTTCCCCACCACCGACCGCGAACGGATCATGAGGCCACGGACCACCCCCAGCTGCCGGACGACCCGATAGCCGTCGAAGCCCACCCCGGTCGTGACCCAGAGCGGAGGGGGGTTGCGACCGGTCTCCGGCTCAGGCTGGTAGCTCACGGCCGAAGTCTAGCAGCCGTCGAATTCGGCGGGCGATGGTGGCAGAACAAGCTGCGGCCCCCCGGTCCCGAGCCCGTCCGAGCGCCCCCGGAGAAGCTGGTCGAAGACGAATTGCGACCAGGTCTCCATCTCCAAATAGAGCACCCCCAGCTCCTCCACGGAGAGCATCCGCCCCTCCAGCTTCTCGCGCTCCCGGACTCCGACGGCTACCCCGTCGGCCTCGACCAGGATCAGCACGCCGAGGTGCACCCGGCCCACCTCTCCCGCGTCGTCCTTGATCAGCCCCACCATCTTCCCCACCAGGGGTCGGGCGCAGATCACCTCCTCCGTCCACTCCCGGCGGCAGCCGTTGGCGAACGCCTCGTCCAGAGGGCCATCGGTGGCGTTCACGTGGCCGCCGACGCCCAGCGTCACCTGCCCGTGGAGGCGGCGCTCGCTGCCCTTGCGCAGGCGGCGCATCGTCAGGATCCGGTCACCGGAGCGCACCACCAGGTGAGGGATGACCTGCTGCCATTGGTCCTGGCTCTCCACCTCTGAGCGGGGCCGGAACTCGCCGTGCCCGGGCAGGGCCCCCAGAAGCGCGTCCACCCCGCCCAGCCTCAGTCCGTGCCAGGACAGCGGCCCCAGGGCCACCTCCCTCGGGACCACCAGGACCAGCTCGCGTCCGGCGGCGACTCCGATGGGGCGGGCCGCCGAGGCACCGCTCACCCGTGCCCTCCGCTAGGGCTCGACGGGCAATCGCCACTCCTGCGAGCCGGCATCTGGGCCAGGATAGTGAGCCGGGGGGAGGGCGGTACTCTCAGGCGATGGCCGAGCGACCCCGGTTCTGCATCATCGGCGGCGGCCTGGCAGGGGGCCGGGCCGCCGAGGCGCTGAGGGAGCTCGGCTTCCCGGGAGAGGTGGTCCTTCTCACCGAGGAGCCCCGGCTCCCGCACGAGCGGCCGCCCCTCTCCAAGGATTACCTTCTCGGCCGGCTGCCCGCGGAGCGGCTGCTCACGCGTCCGCCGGAGTTCTACGCGGACAACGCCATCGAGGTGCGCACCGGGACCCGCGTCACCGACATCGATCCCCGGGGCCGGGTCCTGAGCCTGCTCGGCGGGGACCGGCTTCACTATGACCGGCTGCTGCTGGCTCCCGGATCGGAGGCGGTGCGACCTCGGATTCCAGGCTCCGACCTCGAGGGGGTGGAAACGCTGCGCACCGTCGAGGACGCCGACCGGATCCGCTCCCGACTCACGGCTCGGGCCCGGGTCCTCATCCTCGGCGCGGGTTTCCTCGGCAGCGAGGTGGCGGCGACCGCCCGGCAGATGGGCTGCGAGGTGGTCCTGGTCGAGGCGCGGGGACTGCCCCTCATGCCGATGGGCTCAGCCATCGGGAGCTGGGCCGCGGCGGCCCACCGAGAACAGGGGGTGGAGGTGGTCCTCTCTGCCTCGGTGACCGAGTTCCGCGGGGGGCGCGAGCTGGAGCAGGCGGTCCTCAGCGACGGGAGCCTCCAGACCTGCCAGCTGGCGGTGGTCTGCGTCGGCGCCCGGCCACGGGTGGACCTCGCCATCAGGGCCGGGCTCCGGGTCGACGACGGGGTGCTGGTCGACGCGGCGGGATTCAGCTCGGTCCCGGAGATCCTGGCGGCCGGGGACGTGGCCCGCTTCTGGCACCCAGCGCTGCGGCGGAGCCTCCGCCTGGAGCATTGGGACAACGCCCAGCTGCAGGGGCGCCACGCGGCCGAGGGGATGCTGGGGGGGGCCGCCCCGTACGCCCCCCTCCCCTACTTCTGGACGGAGCTGTACGGCGCGATGGTCCAGCAGGTGGGGCTGTGGGAGGCGGGCCGGCCCGAGGTGCGGCGAGGGAGTCCCGGGGCGGCCCGGTTCTCGCTCTTTCAGATGGAGGGCCGCAGGGTGGTCGCCTGTGTCGCCGTGAACCGCTTCCCCGATCTCAAGCAGGCCCGTATCCTGATCACCGCCGGACGGGAGGTGGATCCCTCCCTTCTGGCGGACCCGGATAACGACCTCAAAGGACTCGCCGGGAAGACGTTGGCTCGCGGCTGATTACGACTGTTTAGGACGATCTGTCCTAGGGACAATCCACCTTCTTAGTCAGCGGGGCCGATGCAATAGGAACAGTTTGTCCGTATGCTGATTTGCTAGTGACCGCGTCCGATGGGGTGGGGATAAGGGTGGCGATCACCGGCATGGGCCTGGTGACGCCGATTGGGACCGGCATCGAGCAGGTGTGGGAGAGTCTGCGCACCGGTCGCTCCGGCATCGGGCGGATCACCCATTTCGACGCCTCGGAGTACCCGACCCAGATCGCCGGCGAGGTGTCGGACTTCGACCCCGAGCTCTACATGGACCGCAAGACCGCCCGTCACGTGGCCCGCTACTGCCAGTTCGGACTGGCCGCCGCGCGCATGGCGGTGGACGACAGTGGACTGCGGCCCGCGGAGATGGACCCGGACGCCGTCGGCGTGGTGGTGAGCTCCGGCGCCGGGGGGATGGAGGAGATCGAGCGGGGCCACAGCATGCTGCTGGAGCGCGGCGTGCACCGGATCAGCCCCTTCACCGCGCCGATGATGATCACCGACATCGCCGCCGGCCTGATCGCGATCGAGCTGCGGGCCGGCGGCCCCAACTACGCGGTGGTCAGCGCCTGCGCCAGCAGCGGCCACGCCATCGCCGATGCCTTCGAGGTGATCCGCCGGGGCGACGCGGTGGCGATGATCGCCGGCGGCGCGGAGGCGGCTCTCACCCCGTTGATGATCGGCGCCTTCTGCCAGCTGAGCGCCATGAGCCGGCGCAACGACGCCCCGCAGCTCGCCTCCCGCCCCTTCGACAGGGGCCGGGACGGCTTCGTCATGTCCGAGGGGGCGGTGGTGCTGGTGCTCGAGGAGATGGAGCATGCCCGGCGACGGGGCGCACGGATGTGGGGGGAGGTGCTGGGCGCCGGCGCCAGTGCCGACATGTACCACTTCACGGCCCCCGACCCCGAGGGCCGGGGGGCGGCACGCGCGATGCGGGCGGCGCTGCGCAAGGCCAACCTGGGCCCGGAGGCGGTCGGGTACGTGAACGCCCACGGAACCTCCACGCAGCTCGGGGACATCGCCGAGACGCTGGCCCTGCACCAGGTCCTGGGGGAGCGCGCTCCGCTGGTGCCGGTCAGCTCCACCAAGTCCATGACCGGCCACCTGCTGGGCGCCGCCGGGGCGATGGAGGCGGCGGCCTGCATCCTCGCCATGGACCGCGGCATGATCCCGCCCACCATCAACCTGGAGGACCCGGATCCTTCGTGCGACCTCGACTACGTGCCCAACCGGGCCCGACCGGTCCAGGTGGAGGTGTCGCTCTCGAACTCCTTCGGGTTCGGGGGCCACAACGCCAGCCTGTTGCTGGGACGGGCTCCCACCGACCTCGGCAAAGGAGCGTGAACAGTTGACTGCCACATCGCCGACCCCGGAGGGAGCCCCCCTCGACTTCGCCGACCTGCAGAAGCTCGCGGGAGAGATCTTGGGGGTTGATGCCGAGCGGGTCCAGCTGGACGTCAGCTTTGCTCGCGACCTGGCGGCGGACTCCCTGGACTTGGTGGAGCTGATCATGGCGATCGAGGATCGCTACCAGGTCTCCCTCCCTCCAGAGGAGCTGGAGAACATGCGCAAGGTGGGTGACCTCTGGACCTTCCTCGAGCTGCACCACCCGGCCAAGTGACCGCGACCTACGCGCGCCCCACCCTCTCTGGCCCACTCGCCCTGCTCTTCCCCGGGCAGGGCGTGCAGCGCCCCGGGATGGGCCGGGAGTTGACGCGGATGTTCTCCGCGGCGGAGGCCGCCATGGAACGGGCCGAGGCGGTGGTGCGCATGCCGCTGCGCCGACTGTGCTTCGAGGGGCCCGCCGACGAGCTCTTCCGCACCGAGAACATCCAACCCTGCGTGGTGGCGGTCTCATACGCCGCCTTCGCCGCCTTCCGCCAACGCTTCGGCGAGCTCCCGGTGGAGGTGGTCGCCGGCCACAGCCTCGGCGAGATCAGCGCCTGCGCCGCCTCCGGGGCGATGTCCTGGGACGACGCCCTGCAGCTGGTGCGGGAGCGCGGGAGGCTGATGGCCGCCGCGGCCCTGTCCAGCCCGGGGCGGATGCTGGCGGTGGTGGGGCTGGACGCCGATCAGGTGGAGGAGATCCGCGCCGCGGCCGGCGCCGCCGGGGGGATCTGGGTGGCCAACATCAACGCCTCGAATCAGTTCATCCTCAGCGGGGAGGCGCCCGCCATCGCCAGGGCCGAGGAGATGGCCGTCCGCGCCGGGGCCCGACGGGTGACATTGCTGGACATCCCCCTGGCCGCCCACTCTCCGCTCATGGCCCGCGCCGCCGCCTCGCTCGCCGAGCGGGTGCGCCTCATCCAGCTGCGAGCGCCGCAGATCCCCCTGGTGGCCAACGGGAGCGGGCTGGTGCTGCGCTCGGCCCGGTCGCTGCGCGCCGAGCTCACCGGCCACCTGCTCCGGCCGGTGCTCTGGGCCAGGACCATGGCCGCGATGCAGGGGCTGCGGGTGGGCACTGTGGTGGAGCTGGGACCGGGTCGGGTGCTGGCCAGCCTCGCCGCCAAGCACATGGCCGGGGTCTCGACCTGGAACGCGGACGAGCTTCTCCTCGATTCGCAGGCGGGCTGAGCCTTGGAGCTGGACCTTGGTGGGAAGCGGGCGCTGGTCACCGGCGGGGGCAAGGGGATAGGCGCCGCTGTCGCCCGAGAGCTGAGCCAGATGGGCGCGGAGGTGGTGGTCAACTACCTCTCCGACGGGAAGTCGGCGGAGGAGGTGGCGGCGGCGCTGCCCGGGGCGACGACCCACCGGGCCGATGTCGGCGACCCCGTCCAGGTGGCCGAGCTCTTCAGCGCTCGCGGCCCCTTCGACGTGGTGGTGAACAACGCCGGCATCCTGCGCGACCGCCTGCTGCTGCGCATGACCCAGGACGATTGGGACCTGGTGCTGCGCACCGACCTGTCGGCCGCCTTCCACGTCACCAAGGCCGCCGTGCCCAACATGCTGAAACGGCGCTGGGGCCGGATCGTCAACGTCACCTCGATCGTGGGGCTGGGCGGCAACCCCGGCCAGGCCAACTACGCCGCCGCCAAGGCGGGGCTGGTCGGGCTCACCAAGTCGGTGGCCAAGGAGCTGGGAACCCGGAGCATCACCTGCAACGCCGTGGCCCCGGGGTACGTCCGCACCGAGCTCACAACCGGGTCGCTCACCGAGGAGATCCTGGCGGAGCTGGTGCGCCTCACCCCATTGCGGCGGGAGGGGACCACCGCGGAGGTGGCCGCGGCGGTCGCCTTCCTCTGCAGCCCGGCGGCCTCGTTCATCACCGGTGAGGTGCTGGTGGTCGACGGCGGCCTCTCCGCCTGAGCCGCTCAGCCGGAGAGGCTCACCCCCAGCTCGCGCACCGCTGACACCGGGTCCTCCGCCGCCGCCGCCTCCACGAAGCGGGTCCCCACCACCACCGCCTCCGCGAGCCCGGTCAAGGCATCGATCTGGGCCCGCTCCCGGACGCCGAACCCCAGCGCCAGCGGGACCTCGGTCCGGGCCCGGGCCCGGCGCAGCAGCTCCTGTCCCTCCCCCGATCCCCCAGCCCCGGTGACCCCGGTGCGGGAGACGCAGTAGAGGAACCCCGAGGCCCGGGCGGCGGCCAGCTCAATCCGCGAGTCCGGGGTGGTCGGGGCCACCATGGTGCAGATGCCAAGGCCGGTCCGAGAGGCGCACCGGGCCAGCTCGGCGAGCTCCTCCAACGGCAGATCGGGGACCACCAGACCATCCACCCCGGCCTGCCCGGCGGCGGAGCAGAAGGACTCCAGCCCGAACTGGAGCAGGGGATTGAGGTGGCTCATGCACACCACCGGGACCGCCAGGCCCCGGCTCCGCGCCGTGGCCAGCTGGGCGAGGGCGCGAGCCACGGTGGTGCCTTCCCGGAGCGCTGTCTGGCCCGCCGCCTGGATGGTCGGCCCGTCGGCCAGGGGGTCGGAATGCGGGAGCCCCAGCTCGACCAGGGCGGCTCCCCCGGCCTCGGCCGCCAGCAGCAGCTCCACGGTGAGGTCGAGCCGGGGGAAGCCGGCCATGAGGTAGGGGATCAACCGGGGCCGGCCCCCGTCCCGCGGCAGGGCCGCGACGATCCGCTCCGCCGGGGTCATTCCCCGCCCCTCGCCCCGAGGACCGTCTCCAGGTCCTTGTCGCCACGCCCGCTGAGACACACCAGGACCGGTCCCCCCCGAGCACTGGCTCCGAGCCGCACCGCCGCCGCCACCGCATGGCTGGATTCGAGGGCGGGGATTATCCCCTCGCTCCTGGTGAGCAGGTGGAAGGCGGAGATCGCCTCGGCGTCGTCGATCACCTGGTAGTCGGCCCGGCCGGAACGCTGCAGCTGGGCGTGCTCCGGGCCGACGCCCGGATAGTCCAGCCCGGCCGAGATGCTGTGGGTGGGCAGGACCTGGCCATCGGCGTCCTGGAGCAGGAGCGAGCGGGAGCCGTGCAGCACTCCGGACCGGCCACGGCTGAGGCTGGCCCCGTGGGCTCCGTCGCCGGGGCCGCGCCCCCCCGCCTCAACGCCGAGCAGCCGCACCGCGGCGTCGTCGAGGAAGGCCGCGAAGATGCCGATCGCGTTGCTGCCGCCGCCGACGCTGGCCACCACCACCTGGGGCAGCGCGCCCACCGCCTCCTGGATCTGCGCTCGTGCCTCGCTGCCGATCACCGACTGGAGGGTGCGCACCAGCCAGGGATAGGGGTGGGGGCCCACCGCGGACCCGATCACGTAGTGAGTGTCCCGGACGTTGGTGACCCAGTCGCGGATGGCCTCCGAGGTGGCGTCCTTCAGCGTCGCCGAGCCGCTCCCGACCGGCTCCACCCGGGCGCCCAGCAGGCCCATCTTGGAGACGTTGATGGCCTGCCGGCGCATGTCCTCCCGGCCCATGTACACCGTGCACTCGAACCCCAGCAAAGCGGCTGCGGTCGCGGTCGCCAGGCCGTGCTGGCCGGCGCCGGTCTCGGCCACGATCCGCCGCTTGCCCATCCGCTGGGCGAGGAGCATCTGGCCGAGGGCGTTGTTGAGCTTGTGGGCCCCGGTGTGGAGCAGGTCCTCCCGTTTCAGCCAGATCGGATACCCGGCCCCTGCGGAGAGCCGGCCGGCGAGGTACAGCGGGGTCGGCCGCCCGGCGTAGGTGGCCTCCAGCCGGTAGAACTCGTCGCGGAACGCCGGGTCAGCGAAGGCGGCCACCGCGGCTGCCTCCAGCTCCTGGAGGGCCGGCACCACGGTCTCCGGCACGAAGCTGCCCCCGAACTCCCCGTATCGCCCGGCGACCGGCGGCGCCGTGATGATGAGCGGCCCAGGACCGGTCACGAAAGCTCCGCCGCCCGCCGCGCCTCGGTGACAAAGCTCAGGACCTTGGCCGGGTCCTTGCGTCCCGGGGACGCCTCCAGCGAGCTGCTGGCGTCCACCCCCACCGGCCGCACGGCGCGCACCGCGGCCGCGACGTTCTCGGGGGCGAGTCCTCCGGCCAGCCACACCGGACGGTGGCGGGCGAGGGCGGCGGCGGACCCAAGGTCCGAAGCCCGGCCGGTTCCACCGCCGCCGCTGGCGTCCACCGCATCGAGCAGCACGGGGAGCCGCGGCCACCACGCAGAGGCACGGACCAGCGCTGAAGGCCCCGATCCGAGGTATGGCAGCACCGGCACCGAGACCTCCGCCACCAGCTCTCTCGGGCAGCTGCGCAGGTTCGCCTGCACCGCGGTGAGATGGCAGGCCCCGACCAGCAGCTCCAACTCGGCGGCGGTGGCGTCGACCACTACCCCCACCCGAGCGGCCCGGGCGCCCACGAAATCGGAGATCTCGCGAGCTTGTCCCACCGTCACCCGCCGGGCGCTCCCCGGGTGGAACACGAGGCCGATGGCGTCAGCCCCGGCGTCCAGCGCTGCCCTCGCGTCCGCGAGGGTGGTGATGCCGCAGACCTTGACCCGGATCACCCAGGGCCCCCTGGGAGGACGCCCGCTCGGACCAGTTCGCCGAGGCGGGCGGCGGGGTCGGGGGACCTCATCAACGTCTCGCCCACCAGGACCGCGGCCACCCCGCACGACCGCAGGCGCTCCAGATCCGCTGGTCCGGAGATCCCCGACTCCGAGATCAGGACCGCCCCGGCCGGCGCCTTCGCCGCCAGCCTCTCGGTGGTGGCGAGGTCGGTCCTCAAGGTGTCGAGATCGCGGTTGTTGATCCCGATCAACCCCGCCCCCAGCGCCGCGGCCCGGTCCATGTCCGCCTGGTCGTGGACCTCCACCAGGGCATCCACGCCCAGCTCCCGGCAGGTCCAAAGGCAGTCCCCCAGCACCCCGTCGGCCAGGGCGCGGACGATCAGCAGCACCGCGTCGGCGGCCGACGCCCGGGCCTCCAGGACCTGCTCGCGGGCCACCACGAAGTCCTTGCGCAGCACCGGGAGCTGGGTGGACTCCCGGGCCCGACGGAGGTCCGCGAGAGAGCCCCCAAAGTGGTCGGGCTCGGTGAGGACCGAGAGCGCGGCGGCGCCGGCGTCGGCGAACTCGGCGGCCAGCCGAGAGCAGTCCAGTCCGGGCCGCAGCTCTCCGGCCGAGGGGGAGCGGCGCTTCAGCTCCGCGATCACGCTCACCCCGGGAGCGGAGAGCGACTCCCGCAGCGACCGCGGCGGCGGAGCCGCGCGGGCCACCTCCCACAGCCGCTCCTCGGAGGACTCCCTCCTCAGGGCCCTCAGCCGGAGCTCGGAGGCCGCCAGGATCGGCGCCAACACCCCGGCACCCTTGGCCGCCTCCATCAGACGTCGATGGTGAACGGCGGGAGGCCGTCCTGGACCGGCTCCTCAGTCACCTCGACCCGCTCCACCCGGGCCGCGGGCGGGCCCTCCCCGAGGAAGCGGAGGAAGTCGACCACGGCTGCCTCCTTCCCCTGGGCGACAGCCTCCAGCCGCCCGTCCGGGCGGTTGCGGATCCAGCCCACCAGCCCCAGCTCGTCGGCCCGGCGCGCGGCGTAGGCGCGGAATCCGACCATCTGGACGCGGCCGCTGACCACACAGCGACGGCAGATCAGCGGCGACGGAACAGCGCTCACTCTCGAAGGGTACGGGAATCAGGCTGGCCACCCGGCCTCACTTGAGGACGGTGCTCCCGGCCTCCTCCTGGCGGGCCAGCATGAAGAGGAGGTCGGAGAGGCGGTTGAGGTAACGGACCACCTCGGGGTTCCCGAGCTGTCCGGCGCGCTGCAGCGTCACCGCCCGGCGCTCGGCTCGGCGGGTCAGTGAGCGGGCCAGATCCAGGGCCGCGGCTCCCGGGGTGCCGCCGGGGAGCACGAACCCCGGGGGCAGCCCGACCTCCGCCTCCAACTGGTGCACCCGCTCCTCCAGCCTGTCGGCCGCCTCCGCCCCCAGGACCGGGAAGTGCTTCTCCAGCTTGGCCCGCTCTTCCGGGTCGGTCGCCAGCTCGGCGCCGACGGTGAAGCATTCGCGCTCCAGCTCCAGGAGCGCGTGCGCGACCGGTGGCTGGGAGCACAGGGAGCGAGCCAGGCCCATGGCGGAGATGGCCTCGTCCAAAGAGCCGTAGGCCTCGGTGCGCGGATCGTCCTTGGGCACCCGTCCCCCGTAGAGGAGGCTGGTCTCCCCCGCATCGCCGCCCTTGGTGACGATGCTCACTAGGAGATGGCGCCCGCCAGTTGGGGCTCCGCCGCGCCCTCCTCCACGTACTTGGTGGCGGCGATCGCCGCCGTGGTGCCGTCACCGACCGCCGTGGTCACCTGCCGGGTCAGCTGCGCTCGGACGTCGCCGGCGGCGAAGATGCCCGGCACCGAGGTCTGCATGTTGGCATCGGTGAGGTAGTAGCCCTGGGGATCGTGGTCGGCGTGGACGGTCAGCAGCCCGGTGTTGGGTATGAAGCCGACGAAGATGAAGACCCCGCCGACCGGAAAGTCGCTCTGCATTCCGTCCGGCACCCGACGAAGGCGCAGGGAGACCACCCGGTTCTGGTCGCCGACGATCTCCTCGACCACCGAGTCCATGAGGAACTCCAGCTTGGGGTTCTGGCGCGCCCGCTCCACCAGGAGCGTCTGGGCGCGGAAATCCCCGCGCCGGTGGATGACCGTGACCTTGGAGGCATAGCGGGTCAGAAACGCGGCCTCCTCGAGAGCGGCGTCCCCCCCGCCCACCACCGCCAGGTGCTCACCGCGGAAGAAGGCCCCGTCACAGACGGCGCAGTAGGAGACGCCCCGGCCGGCGAACTCCTGCTCGCCGGGGATCCCCAGCTTGCGGGGCTGCCCGCCGGCGGTGAGGATCACCGCCCGGGCGAAGAAGGGGTCCTGCTCCTCCACCTCGATCCGGTGCCAGCCGTCGTCCTGAGGGGTGATGCTGACGACCCGGGCGGTGACCAGCTCGGCGCCGAAGCTGAGCGCATGCTCGGTCATCTTGCTGGCCAGCTCCGGGCCGGTGATCGAGGCGAACCCAGGGTAGTCCTCGATGGCCTCGGTGTTGAGGAGCTCTCCCCCCGGCAGGCCCGCCTCCAGCAGCAGAGTCCTCTTCATCGCCCGGCCCGCGTACAGGGCCGCGGTCAGTCCTGCGGGTCCCGCTCCCACCACCGCAATCTCGTATTGCCGATCAGCCACGGCGCGCCTCCAGATGGCCCGAATGCACCCTCAGCTTACCCAGTCTCCCGGGGTGCCAAGCCCCGCCTTCAGGCGGTGACCCGCTCCTTGGGCTCAACCGCCTCGAGCGTCCGCCCCTGGGAGTAGCGGCGCCAGACCTCGTTGCCGCCCCCCTTCCAGGTCACGCTGGGCAGCTGCAACAGCACCTTGTCGACGCGGTCGCGGTGGCCCTCAACCATCTGGATCAAGGAGTCCAGCAGGGTCGCCGCCAGGTAGTGGGGTTGGAGGCCGAGGTCGAGCAGGTGCTGGTGCTTGGCGTTGTAGTAGTGCTCCTCCTGTTCGACCCGGGGGTTGGGCAGGTGGGCGATCTCGGTCTCCAGGCCGTGCTGGCGGCGGACCTCGGCCACCAGCTCAGCCAGTTGGAGCACGCTGAACTGCTCGGTGAACTGGTTGAACACCCGGCACTCGCCGCGCTCCGCGGGATTGTCGAGGGCCAGTTCGATGCAGGCCATGGTGTCCCGGATGTCGAGGAAGCCCCGGGTCTGTCCCCCCTTGCCGTAGACCGTGAGGGGCTCGCCCACCGCGGCCTGGGCACAGAAGCGGTTGAGGGCCGTGCCCCAGATTGAGTCGAAGTCGAAGCGGGTGCTGAGCTGGGGGTGGAGCGCGGTCTCCTCGGTGTCCACCCCGTACACCACCCCCTGGTTGAGGTCGGTGGCGCGCACCCCCCAGGCACGGGTGGCGAAGTGGATGTTGTGGCTGTCATGCACCTTGGACAGGTGGTAGAAGCTGCCCGGCACCTTGGGGAACGGAAGCCGGTCGCGGCGCCCGTTGTGCTCGATGTCCAGGTACCCCTCCTCGATGTCGATGTTGGGGGTCCCGTACTCTCCCATGGTGCCGAGCTTGATCAGGTGGCAGTCCGGCACCCGGTCGCGAATGGCGAAGAGCAGATTGAGGGTCCCCACCAGGTTGTTCACCTGGGTCATCACCGCGTGGGCCCGGTCCACCATCGAGAAGGGAGCGCTGCGCTGCTCGGCGAAGTGGATCACCGCCGCCGGGCGGAACTCGGCGAGGAGCGCGTCCACCGCCTCGAACTGGCGCAGGTCGGCCCGGCGCCAGATGATCTCCCGCCCGGTGACCTGGCGCCAGCGCGAGACCCGCCGGGCCATGGTCGCGATCGGGAGAAGGCTGTAGGTGCCGCCCTCCCGATCCCACTTCCGCCGGGAGAGGTTGTCCACCGCCACCACCCGGTGGCCCAACCGGGAGAGGTGCATCGCCGTCGGCCAGCCGATGTAGCCGTCGGCGCCCAGCACCAGCACCGTCAATCCGTCTGCTCTTGTGCGCTCGTCCATCTGCCCACTATCTCCTCAGACCGCGCCCCGAAGGCGGACAGGACCCGTCCCGCGGCCCGCCCCGAAGCGGCTCCGGCAGATCATGGCCACCTGGCACCGATCGTGCCAGATCCTCGGGGCGGCGGTCAAACGCGCCCCACTTCGGGTCGGCGGATTCTCAGTCAATTCCTAGCCTTGCAGCCACTGGCGGATCACCGGGCCGACCTCGGCGAGGGGGATCGCGAACGCCCCCGTCCCGTTCTTGGCCGCCAGGGTGAGAATCCCCACCACCTGCCCCTGCGGGGTCAGCACCGGTCCCCCGCTGTTGCCGGGGAAGATGTGGGCGGGGATCCTAATGAGGTCAGTGTAGTCGGTCAGCTCTCCGGGCTGGGCATCGTCGACGCTGGCTCGCTCGTTGAGCCCGTTCACCAACGACACCGTGACCGGCGCGTGCCCGGTGGCGCCCTGAGACGCCAGCACCACCACCGACAGGCCGATCGTCGCGGGCGCCGTGGCGATCGGCAAGGGGGCCTCCTCCAGGCCGATTGCCTGGACCTCGGCCAGGTCGAGCTGGGGATCGGAGTTCACGACGCGGGCCTGGTACTCCGCCCCCGACGCCGTGATCACGTGGAAGCTGAGGCCCTCGTTGACCACATGGTCGTTGGTGATGAAGTCCCCATGGCCGTCGACCGGCCAGCCGGTGCCGAGCTCCTCGGTCTGGGCTCCGACCGCGACCACGGTGACGATCTCCGGCAGGTCCTCTCCGGCCACCTGCTGAAGTCCGACCCCGCTGCTCGCCGGCGAGGCGCTGGGGGCGGGGGCGAAGGATACCCGCCGGCCGGTGTGCCCCGGACGCGGCTGACCGGTGAGGGCCAGCCCCGCCGCCGAGCCCGCGGCCACGCCCACCGCGACCACCAGCACCGCCGCCGCCACCCGGCGCCCCCAGCCACCTCGGGACGGGGGTGCCGAGAGCGGGGCCCAGTCGTACGGTGGCCCCTCCCCCTCCCAGACCAGGCCAGGGGGGGCCAGGGACGGGTCGGGCGGCTCCCACGGGAGCGGGACCCTGGCCTCATCGGCCGAGTCCGTACCGGGGGGTAGAGGATCCGTGGCTGGGCCTCCTCGTGGCAAGGCCGGGACGAAGGGGAGCGAGCCGCCCGGGCGACGGCGGGTCCCGGGCCAGAATACCCCTCGCCGAAGCCCGTGCAAGCTCGAAGCTGGTGCCGGGAGCGGGACTCGAACCCGCACGCAGTGACCTGCACAGCGCCCTGAACGCTGCGTGTCTACCAATTTCACCATCCCGGCCGGGCCCGCAAATCGTAGCGGATGGCGAGGCGGCGGACGATCCGCTGGAGCTCAGGTGCTCCAGTCCGCCACCCCCTGAAAGAGCTGGTCGGGGTCCCCGACCGGCGACAGCCCCGGGGTGTGCGCCGTGGGCAGGTGGACGTAGACCACCTGGGGGGTGTAGAGGAACACCGCGGGCATGTCCGCCTGCAGGCGGCTCGCGACCTCCCGGTAGGCGGCGGTCCGGCTGGCCGGGCTGTTGGCGGTCGCCAGCTGGTCGAGCTCGTGGTTGAGGATGGGGTCGGCGGGAGCCTGGCTGAAGTCCATCGACTGACCGGGGTCACCACCGACTCCAAAGAGGCCGGCCAGGTCCGGGCTGGGCCCGTTGTCAAACCCGACGAGGGCCATCTGGTAGTCGCCCTTGGCGAGGTGGCCGGCCACGAAGGACGCGAGCGGGTAGACGGCCACGGTCACCGGGATCCCCGCCGCCTCAAGTTGGGCGGCGAGGTCGGCCGCCACCTGGGGCAGCGGCTCCACGTCGGGGACGGAGAGGCGAAGGGTCAGGGGCTTGCCGCCACGGGCGAAGTGCCCGAGCGGCCCCTCTCGCTGGAATCCCGCCGCCTCCAGCAGCCGGCTGGGCGACTCCAGAGGCGCCAGCGAGCCGGGTCCCAGCTTGGCCCAGCTGATCGACTCCGGCAGCGGGCCGTACTGGGGGCGCCCCAGGCCGGGCAGCACGTTGGCGATCACCCGGGAACGGTCGAGAGAAGCCGCCACCGCCTGACGCACGGCCACCTCGCCGAGCGGAGCGCTGGACTCGTTGAAGAGCAGCTCGACAAAGGCGTAGGTGAGGATCTTCTGCCGGACCAACCCCGCGGGCAGCCCGGAGAGCTCCTTCGATGTCTCCGCCAGCCAGCCGTCCACCAGGCCCCTGGCCAGCAGAGTGTGGACCGCCGCCGAACTGGGTTCCAGTTGGATGACGAAGCCGGAGAGGTGCGGGACCGGCAGGTACCTGGAGTTGCGCTTCAGCACCACCTGGTCGGCGGTGTTGGCGATGACGCGGAAGGGCCCGGCCGAGGGGGCGAAGGACCCGGTCGGCCGACCCCCCTGGCGCAGGTAGAGCAGAGGGCGATCGTGGTACGGCGCCTGGGGCAGGATCGGCAGCTCGGCCGTGGCGGCGAAGCTGGGCGCCGGCCCAGGGAGCACGAACACCCCCGACCAGTAGGAGCTGGCTTCCAGAGAGACGCCCACCCAGGGCGCCGACAGGGCGCTGTTGGAGAAGCCTGGGGTCTGCAGCACCGCCAGGGTGAAGCCGACATCGCGAGTGGTGAGGGCGGCGCCGTCGGACCACCGGCCGCTGCGTGGCAGGGTGAAGGCCCATCGGGCTCCCCCGTCCTCCTCCCGGAACGAGGCGGCGAGGCCGCGCACCGGAAGGCCGTTCGGGCCGACCTTCATCAGCCCGGGCGCGGTGAGCGCCGAGACTGAGTTCGCCACCGGGTTGGTCGGATAGAGGAACGAGCTCAGCGGCGACGGGCCGGTCGGGGCCACCATGGCCTCGGTGTAGACCTGATCGGTGGCCCTTTGGACGAGGCCGAGCGCCAGCGATCCCGCGCCCAGCACCACCAGCGCCGCCGTGCCGGCAACGGCCACCAGCCGCAGGGGATGGCGGCGAGGGCTGGGGATGAGGGAGAGCTTGAGCTCCCTTGTCAGCCGACCCGGATCTGGACGATGGCGACCAGGGCGAACGCCACCGTCAGCCAGATCGAGGCGCGGAAAAGCCCCTTCTCCAGGCCCCGGCGAGTCCGGTACCCGCCGCCCATGTCCGTTCCCCCGCCGATGGTGCCGCCAAGGCCGCTGGACTTGGGGGTCTGGAGCAGGACCGTGATCACCACCAGCACCGCCAGCACCACTTCGAGGGTCGTGATCGCGGTCTTCATTGGATCTCCACCACAACGCCGGGCGGATTATAGCCCGCGGCGGTACCTTCACCGGTCGCCAGAGGCCGCTCTTCGAACCGCTGGTCGCCCTCGGGCCCTTCCAGCTCCCAGGCCGTGGCCCCGGCCATCCGCCCGTCATCCACGGCGATCACGACGTAGTGGTACTTGGGCCAGGCGTGGTCGGTGTCGAACTGGCTGGGCCGGGCCGGGTGGTCGGGGTGGGTGTGGAAGAAGCCCAGCACCTCCTCTCCCCGATTCCGGGCGCTGCGCTCGGCGGTGATGATGTCCCGGGGGTCGAGCTCGTAACGATCTCGCCGCCGCTCGGTGACCAGGTTGCGGCCCTCCACCACCTCGGTGACCACCGCCGCCTCCGGTCCGCGCCTGCCCACCAGCACTCCGCAGCCCTCGTACGGGTAGGCGGCCTCGGCGAGCTGCCGCATGCGCTCGAACATCGGCTCAAGGAACTGCAAGCTTCGACCGGCCATGAGGATCAGCCGCCTCCGTACAACCCGCCGCTCAGGTAGCGCCCGCCACCGTCGGCGAAGATGACCACCACGACGCCCTCGCGCAGGCCCTCGCCCACCAGCTGTGACACGCCCCAGAGAGCCAGCCCCGAGGAGTGGCCCGCCATCACGCCTTCCTGGCGGGCCAACCGCCGGACCAGATCATAGGACTCGCCGGTGGGGCCGAGCAGATGGCGGTCGGCCAGAGAGGGGTCGTAGATGCCGGGCACGATCGCCGACGCCATGTGCTTCAGGCCCTCCAGCCCGTGGAAGGAGTCATCAGGCTCGAGGCTGATGCCGACGACGTCCGGGTTCAACTCCTTCAGCCGCCGGATGGTGCCGACGAAGGTCCCGCTGGTGCCCAGCCCGGCGAGGAAGTGGGTCACCTCCCCGTCAGTCTGGTCCCAGATCTCGTTGGCGGTGGTGTGGTAGTGGGCCTGCCAGTTGGCGGGATTGTTGTACTGGTCGGGGCAGAAGTACCGCTCCGGATCCTGCGCCCGCAACTCGCGGCAGAGGAGGATGGCGCCGTCGGAACCCTCCTGCGGGTCACTCAACACCAGCTCGGCCCCGTAGGCCGACATCAGCTGCTTGCGCTCCTCCGTGACGTTGGCAGGCACCACGAGAGTCACGGGGTAGCCCAGGGCCGCCCCCAGGAGGGCGTAGGCCACACCGGTGTTGCCGCTGGTGCTGTCCAGGATGGTCTTCCCCGGGCTGAGCTCGCCGCTGCGCAGGGCCTCCCGAAGCATCCAGAGCGCGGGCCTGTCCTTCACCGAGCCCCCGGGGTTGGCGAACTCGGCCTTCGCGTAGACGCGCAGCCGCGGCGCCGACTCCTCGAACAGTCGGAGCCGGAGCAGAGGGGTGTTCCCGATCAGGTCGAGCACCCCGCGGTCGGGCAGGCTGGGGACGATCTCCAGCCGCCCCGGAGAGGATCTGGCCATAATCCATACTGTATCAGTCGGGTTTTCAGCCCCGCCCAAGCCCGCCGGTAGACTGGCCCACGATCGCTCATGAGCCTCAATCGTCTTCAGAGATTTGCTCCGCGGATGTCGGCCGGACGGCTGCTGGTGGTGGCGGTGATCGCCTTCCTGTCGGTCTCGGCGGTGGTCGACGTGGTCACCAGCATCGGGACGGTCGGCAAGTCCGGTGGGCCGCCGAAAGCCCAGCTCGACGGCTCGCTGGGGTCCTCGGTGCTGACGGTCGGCCGCCCTGCCCGCCTCACCTTCGGCCTCTTCCTGGCCTCCGGCGGCGCCATGGACCCGGCGTGCATCGGGGCCAACCTGACTCCGGAGTTCAAGGTGGTGCAGGTGACCTTCCTCAACGCACCGGGCTCCTCGTGGGCCGGGAACGAGTCCTGCGGTCAGATCCTGGAGGCCAACTCGACCATCCCGATCGTGATCACGGTGGTGCCGCTCCACCCCGGGGACTTCACCATCGCCGCCCGGCCCAAGGTGCGCGACCGCACCGTGGGGTCGGGCCCCTCCGGACAGGTGTCAGTCCGGCCCTGAGCTGGCGAGGCAGGAGCGCAGCAGGGCGGCGTGCACCCGGGCTGACCCGGCCACGATGTCGCCGCTGCGGAGGTGGCCCCGGTTGCCCGCCCAGTCGGTGACCACCCCGCCCGCCTCCTCGACCAGAAGCGCACCCGCGGCGATGTCCCAGACCTTGAGCCCGAGTTCGAAGAAGCCCGGGAACACCCCCGAGGCGGCGAACGCCAGGTCGAGGCTGGCGGCGCCTGGACGGCGGACGTCCTCGCAGGTTTCCAGGACCCCCCGCAGCGCCCGCAGGAGGCGGGGGATGCTCGCCGGGTCCTTGAAGGGGAACCCTGTGGAGACCACCGCCCGCGCCGGATCGGGGTCCTCCAGCCGCAGGCGCTGGCCCCGCTGGTCGAAGGCGCCGGCACCGGCGCGGGCCGCGTAGGTCCAGCCGAGGAAGGGGGCGTGCACCGCGCCGACGGCGGGCTCGCCATCCACCAGGAGGGCCACCGACACCCCCACCAGGGGGAAGCCCCGGCTGAAATTGGTGGTGCCGTCAAGCGGGTCCACCACCCAGCCGGTCGTGAACTCCTCCCCTCCCCGCTCCTCAGCCAGGATCGGGAGGTCAGGGAAGGCCGAGTCGAGGATGCGCAGGACCACGGTCTCGCTCTGGCGGTCGACCTCGGTCACGTAGTCGCCCGGCCCCTTGCTCTCCACCGCATGCCGGCCCACTCCCGCAGCCTTGATCACCGCCCCCCCGGCCTGGGAGGCGTAGCGCACGGTGCTGAGGGCTAGGTCGAGGTCGATCACCGATCGCCGCGAGAGCGGCTCAGCGTCGGCCCCGTCCGCGCGCCGGCTCGCGCGAGACCTTCTTCTTGTGCTTCTTGGCCTTGGGCTGCGGCGCCGGGGTCAACAGCTCGTGTGGAGGGTTGGCCGGGCGGGGAGGCGGGGCGGGAAGCTCGCTGTCACTCACACCCGTATGTTGACAGGTGGACAGGCGGGAGGTGGGGGGTCGCGCCGGGGGAGATCAGAGCCAAAGGCGGGTCGGGCGCCTAAGGAGCAGCCGCGGCGGCCAGGGACGGACCGCCAGGATCACCCGCCCCACCATGAGTGCCGCCGGAATCGGGCCGAACTGATCACTGTCGGTGCTCTCCGCCCGGTTGTCCCCGGCCAACCAGACCAAGCGGCGCGGGCGGCTGACCGCGGCGACCCGCTTGATCATCTCGTACCCCGCCCGCTCTGGATGACGGGCCACAACCACCTCCCCCACCGTTGGCAGCCACCCCGGTCGGGGCATCATCACCACCCAGGAGCCGTCATGGAGCCCCGGCTCCATGCTGCGCCCCTCGACCAGCAGGAGCTGGGGAAGTCGCGGACCCCGACTTCCCTCTGGTTTGCCGCGGCTCACGAGGTGATGGTAGTTTGGTCGAAGGCCGGAGGAGGTGCCCGGCAAGCTCGAGGTTCGAAGGGAGGCGTCCATGTCAGTCAAGGCGATCGCCAGGTTCGGTCCGCGCCGCGTCGTCCATGCGCACTGCGACATCCCCTGTGGCATCTATGACCCCCACGAGGCCCAGCTCGCGGCCCAGACGGTGGAGCGGATGGTCACCCTGATCCAGGGGCTCCCGGACCACACCTCGGAGGCCAGTCGGAACTCCTTCGTGCGCATGGTCGGGGTCAAGGAGCTGCATGCGGAGAAGGTCAAGCGGGAGATCCTGATCATCTGGGGAGACTACTTCAAGCCCGAGCACCTGGAGAAGTTCCCGCAGCTTCACGATCTGACCTGGAAGGCGGTGAAGGCGGCCTCGGCCTGCAAGCAGGCGATCGACGCCGAGAAGGCGGCCGAGCTTCGCCGCCAGGTGGACGAGTTCGCCCGGATCTTCTGGGAGACCAAGAAGTAGGGGGGGTGCACCCCGGCGAGAGATCCGGTTCCGGCTGGCGGCTCTCCACCGACTCCGGTCGGGAGTCGCCGGCGGGAAGGCGGCAAGTTCGCGGTCGAGAGCACCGGTCCGAGGCGCCCGTCGGCGCCTCTGGAGCCGGGTAGACCAGCCGGGACGGGGTCCCGGTCCCCGGGTGGACACGGGCTAGCCGGAGAACCCGCCCTGCCGGTGCCCGGCGCGGATCACCGCGGCACCCCGGCCGCCCCCGGCGCGCCGCGCTGGAGCAGGAGATAGGCCACTCCAGCGACGGCGAAGCCGACCCAGTAGCTGATGTCGGCACCATGCAGCAACGATGCCACCGGGCCGGTGAAGAACTGCTGGGACATGAAGGGCACCGAGGCCGCGATCCCCACCAGGTAGGCGACGAGACCCCGCCAGCGCACGGCGACGGGAGAAGCCGAGCCGTGGTCGGGGCGGTGGCCGAGCCAGAAGAAGTCGAGAAGTACCACCGCCAGCCAGGGGGTGATCCAGTAGTCGAGCAGGAGCAGGAACTCCTGGTAGAAGGAGTTGAAGTTGCCGGACCCGGCCAGGGCCAAGGCGAACCCGACAGCGGCGCCCATCCAGACCAGTCCCCACCGCGGCAGACGCACGTCGAGAGCGCGGGCTGAGAGCGAGTTCGAGTACAGGTTCAGGGCGTTGGCGGCGACCGCGCCGAGGACCACCGCGCCGACCCCCCACGCACCGAAGCTGCCCAGCACCGAATGGAGACCGGTGACGGGGTTGGTGTTGGGCCCGGCCAGGATCGCGACCAGCACCCCAAGGGCCTCCAACCAGAAGGAGGCGATCCCCGCGCCGAGGAAGGTCCAGGCGCCAACCGCAATCTTGGAGCTGCGCTCCGGCAGGTAGCGGGAGTAGTCGGAGGCATACGGCGCCCAGCTCACGACGTAGGAGAACGACGCCGCCAACACGATCCCCAACCCCGCCCACGGCGCCACTGCGGGCCGGGGCTGCCAGGCGGCGACAGCGCCCCAATGGGACAGCGCCAGCCAGGTGCTGGCGCCGAAGAGCAGCGCCAACACCACCGCCATGGCCCGCTCAAAGGAATGGATCAGGTTGTGCCCGACGGTGGCGAGGACACTCTGGGCGGCGGCTAGCAGGCCCGCGGCCACCCAGAACGGGACCGCCGGAAGCACCACCTCCACGGCGAATGCGCCAAGGATGGTGTTCACCGTGAACCAGCCCACGGTGCTGATCCAGTTGAGCCCTGCCGGAAGGTAGGCGCCAACCCGGCCCAGGGCGCGGCGCCCGATCAGCATCTGGGGGTAACCGGTGGCCGGGCCCATGGCCGAGGTCAGCCCCAGAAGCGCGGCTCCGAGGAGGTTGCCGACGGCGAGGGCGGCCATGGTCCCCGGCCAGCCCAACCCCAGCGACACCGGCAGGAAGCCCAGCGCGTAATCGGCGATCGTCAGGTTGGCGGCGAGCCACAGCCAGAGGAGGCGCCGGGGCCGCCCGTGCCGCTCGCCGACCGGGATGCGCTCCACCGAGTACGGCTCGAGCGCTGCCACCCGAGCGCCGTAGGCGCGCTCGCTGCGCCCCGCCGGCTCCGGGGGGGCGCCCACCGCCCTCATCCGGCCGTGTCCAGCGTCGTGTCGTCGGGCCCCGGTTCCGGGGAGCCCTGCCAGGGCAGCTCCCGCTCCCACCGCCCCAAGACTGGCCCGGTGAACCGATAGAGGTCTCCCGGCCGTCCAACCCGCCCAGCTCGCGCCCTGGTGCCAACCGGCACCAGCACATCAGCGGCGAACAGCGTCTCGAACGCCTTCCGGAAGTTGCCGGTGTTGAGACGGAGCAGCGCCGGATCGAGGATCGCCGCGTACACGGCGCGGAGCTCCGAGAGGGTGAATGTCTCGGGCAGGAGCTGGAACGCGATCCACGAGTAGCGCAGCTTCGACTGCACTCGGTTGCTGGCCACCCGGAGCATGTCGGCATGGTCGAAGGCGAGGCTCTCGGGGGGCAGCGCCCGGACCGGCAGCCAGGCGGCCCGCATCACCCCGCGGCCGGGCGCCAGCCGGATCTGCGCCGAACCCTGGAGCGCCAGCTGCGCGACCGAGATCACCCGGCCCCGACTGTCGCGATCCGGAGCGGCGAAGGTCCCCAGCTGCTCCAGGTACCACTGCGAGGCGTCGAGCCCGGCCTTGGCCGCCAGAGCTCGCCGCGCAGCGCCGTCAAAGGTCTCATCGGCCCTGAGGAGGACGCCGGGGAGGGAGAGGCGACCGGCGAAGGCGGCATCGTCGCGTTCGAGTACCAGCACCTGCCAGGCCCGCCCGGTAGGGTCGCCGAGCCGGACCGTGAAGAGCACCACGTCGACCGCGACGACGGCGTTGGGCCGGAGCGCCGCGACCTGGTCCGGGAGACCTTCAGCCATCTTTCAACTATAGAGGATTTTAACTCACCGGGAGTCGATTGCCGCGAACCAGCTCCTCGATCGGAGGGCCGACAGCGCTGCGACTCCTCCGGGGAGCCGCCGACTCCCCCAGAGCCTGAGCGGCGACGCGCGATCGGCCTCCTTTCCGGACCCGCCGCCGCCCGGTTGGCGGGCTGGCCCGGCCGCGACCGCGGTGGCATCAGGGGCGGCCGCACCGGGCAGATCCTGGCGGCGGCCGGGCGCCGCAGCCGATACACTGGCCCGTGGGACACCGCTGAGCGAAGGGTTCTGTCAGCGTCCCAACCGGGGGTGGCAAATGGCGCTGGACGGATTCCCGCCATCGGAAGCGCGGGCCGCGAGCGCGATCCCGGCCGCCTCGGGAGTGCCAATCCCTCCCACTCCCTGCACGATCGATCGCGCCGGGCTGGGGTCCCTCATCACCCGGCTGCGGGAGGGCGGGTACCGCACTCTGGGGCCAACCGTCGCAGACGGGGCCATCGTTCTCGGCGAGATCGATTCGATCGCTGACCTCCCGCAGGGGTGGCACGACACCCAGGGGCCAGGGACCTACCGGCTGACCTCAGGTGAGGACGGGGAGCTCTTTGGGTGGGCGGTCGGCCCCCAGTCCGCCAAGCGGGAGCTGTGGCCGCCACGGTCCGTGGTCTGGCGGGCTGCCGGCGGTGGCGGGGACCCGGCGCCGATCGGGGCAAGCGAGGGGCCGAAGGCGCCGATCGCGCTGGTCGGAGTCCGCCCCTGTGAGGTCGCGGCCATCGGGATCCTGGATGGGGTGCTGGGCAGATCGCCAGTGCCGGATCCCGACTTCGTGGCGGCGCGCCGTGACCTCTTCGTGTGCACGGTGGAGTGCGGCCGGCCCTCGGCCAGCTGCTTCTGCGAGTCGATGGGCAGCGGCCCCTCCGCGGAGAGCGGTTTCGACCTCGCCCTGACCGAGATCCGGGACGCCGATGGGGAGCGGTTCCTGGTCCGGGCCGGCTCGGAGAGGGGAGCTGCGGTTCTGGCAGGTATCCGAACCCTTCCGGCGGAGGAGCGCGACCTCAAGGCGCGGGAGGCGGTGGTCGCCGGAGCCAGGGCCGGCCTGGTTCGCCGGGTAGATACCGCCAGTCTTCCCCACCTTCTCGAGCGCAACCTGGAGAACCCGCGGTGGTCCGAGGTGGCGGCCCGGTGCCTCTCCTGCGGCAACTGCACCCAGGTCTGCCCCACCTGCTTTTGTGTCTCGATCGAGGACGTGACGGACGTGACCACCGGCATCGAGCGGCACCGACGCTGGGCTTCCTGCTTCGAGGTCGGCCACTCCTACCTGCACGGCGGGGCGGTTCGGCCCTCGACCAGGGCCCGGTACCGGCAGTGGCTCACCCACAAGCTGGGGACCTGGTTCGAGCAGTTCGGGACCTCCGGCTGCGTTGGCTGCGGCCGGTGCCTCACCTGGTGCCCGGTCGGCATCGACCTGACGGAGGAGGTGGCCGCCCTCCGGGCGAGCGACGTTGGAAACCCGGTCCCGGCCGGGGAACGAGGTGTGTGAGATGGCGGAAACGATCGTCGAGCTGATCGGTGGGCACCCCCTGCTGGAAGGCCTGTCCCCGACGGATGTGGAGCAGGTGGCGGGATGCTCGCGGAACGTGGTGGCCGAACCGGGCGACATCCTCTTCCTCGAGGGCGACCCCGCCACCACGCTCTACCTCATTCGCCGCGGGCGGGTGTCGCTGGAGGTGCACGCACCTGGCCGCGGGCCGCTGGTGATCGAGACCGTCGGGCCCCGCAGCGTTGTGGGCTGGTCCTGGCTCTTCCCACCCTATCGCTGGAACTTCACCGGGCGGGTCACCTCCCCGCTGGGCGCGGTGGCGGTGGACGGCAACTGCCTGCGAGCGAAGGCCGAGGCCGACCACGAGCTCGGCTTCCTGCTGATGCGAAGGTTCGCCAGCCTGATGCTGGAGCGCCTGCAGGCGACCGAGCTGCGGGTCCTGGACCTCTACGGTGATGGTCCTGGCCGTTGAGGCGGGGCCGAGGACCCGGCACCCGCTCACCCCCCTCCTCTACCGTCTGGCGGGAAAGCGCCGGGAGACCGAGGACACGGTCACCCTCACCCTGGAGCCGGCGGGGGAGCCGATCCCACTGGCCCGCCCTGGGCAGTTCAACATGCTGACCGCCCTCGGGGTCGGCGAGGTGGCGATCTCGATCAGCAACGACCCGGCCGTGGGCGAGCCGCTCGAGCACACCGTGCGGGCGGTGGGCGCGGTCAGCCGAGCCCTCTGCCAGACCGCCCCGGGCCAGGTGGTCGGGGTCCGGGGCCCATTCGGGACCGCCTGGGGAGTCCGCGAACTCCTCCACTCCGACGTGCTGGTGGTCGCCGGCGGGATCGGGCTGGCACCGCTGCGGGGCGCGGTTCGGGCCCTTCTGGAGCGGAGCCCGGCGCACCGACCCCGGCCCCAGCTGGCGGTGGTCGTCGGGGCCCGGACCCCGGAGCAGTTGCTCTTCGAGGAGGAGGTGCTCAACTGGCAGCATTCCGGGGCGCACGTCCTGCTCACCGTGGACACCGCCCGTCCCGGGTGGGCAGGCCCCGTCGGGGTGGTCACCGACCTTCTCGGCCAGGTCCCCCTCGACCTCACCCGGAGCTCCGCCCTGGTATGCGGACCCGAGATCATGATCCGGTTCACCGCTCGCGCCCTGGTGCGCCAGGGAATGCGCCCCGAGGCGATTCGGATCTCCCTGGAAAGGAACATGCAGTGCGGGGTGGGGCTGTGCGGCCACTGCCAGCTCGGGCCCTGGCTGATCTGCCGAGACGGGCCGGTCTTCACCTACGGTGAGCGGGTCGAAAGCATCCTTGGGGTGCGCGAGCGATGACCGCTCCAGCGCCGGGCTTCCGCCCCTCGGTCGCGGTCTTCAAGTTCGCCTCGTGCGACGGCTGCCAGCTCAGCCTCCTGGATTGCGAGGATGAGCTGCTGAGCCTGGCGGGAGCGGTCTCGATCGCTCACTTCGCCGAGATGTCGCGCGCCACCATCGAGGGGCCCTACGACCTGACTTTCGTGGAGGGCTCGATAACCACGTCCGCGGACGCGGAGCGGCTGCAGCTGGTGCGGGCAACCTCCACGACGCTGGTCAGCATCGGCGCCTGCGCCACCGCGGGCGGGATCCAGGCGCTGCGCAACTTCGCCGACATCGGCGACTACGTTGCCGCCGTCTACGCCCGGCCCGAGTACATCAAGACCCTGGCCACCGCCACCCCGATCGCCGACCACGTCAAGGTGGACTTCGAGCTGCGGGGCTGCCCAATCGACCGGCATCAGCTGCTGGAGGTAATCACCGCCGCCCTGGCCGGCCGACGGCCGGTGATCCCCACCCACAGCGTCTGCGCGGAATGCAAGCTCCGGGGCACCACCTGCCTTCTGGTGGGGCGCGGTGTCCCCTGCCTCGGGCCGGTCACCCAGGCGGGCTGCGGAGCGCTCTGCCCGGCGATCGGCAGAGGCTGCTACGGCTGCTTCGGGCCTGCGGAGGCGACCAACACCGGGGCGCTCGCAGACCGGCTCCTGGAGGTGGGGATGGATCCCGCCGACCTGTCGCGCTGGTTCCGGACCTTCAACGCCGGCGCCCCGGCCTTCGCCAAGGAGAGTCTCCGCCATGACCCACAGCGCCAGCGTTAGCGAGCGCCTGCTGCAGGTCTCCGACCTCGCCCGGGTCGAGGGGGAGGGTTCCCTTCGGGTCGTGGTGCGGGGAGGCACCGTCCAGGAGGCGGCGCTCAACATCTTCGAGCCACCCCGGGTCGTCGAGGCCCTGTTACGGGGGCGGCGCCACGATGAGGCCCCCGACATCACCGCCCGGGTCTGCGGGATCTGCCCGGTGGCCTACCAGATGAGCGCTTGCGCGGCCGTGGAGCAGGCCTGCGGGGTGGTGGTGAGCGATCCGATCACCGCGCTGCGCCGCCTTCTCTACTGTGGAGAGTGGATCCAGAGCCACGCCCTACACATCTACCTCCTGCATGCCCCCGACTTTCTGGGCTGTCAGGACGCCGTGGGACTGGCCGCGCTCGACCCGAACGCGGTGGAGCGCGGGCTGCGGATCAAGCGGACCGGAAACCTGCTGATGGAAACGGTGGGAGGGCGCGCCATCCACCCGGTGAACGTGCGGGTGGGAGGCTTCCACCGGGCCCCGACCACGGCCGAGATCCAGGCGCTTCGAAGACCGCTCCAGGTGGCGCTGGAGGACGCCGCGGCCACGGTGGAGTGGGTCTCGCGGTTCGACATCCCGGACCTGGAGGCCGACTACCTTTTCGTGGCTCTGCTCGGCGACCAGCAGTACCCGATCGAAGCCGGCCGGGTGGGCTCGTCCGCCGGGCTCGACGTGAGCCCCGAAGAGTTCGAGCCGATGGTGATCGAAGAGCACGAGCAGCGCTCCACCGCGCTCCACGCCCGGCTGCGCGGCCGCGACCGATACCTGACCGGGCCCATGGCCCGATACGCGCTCAACCGCGAGCGACTGCCCGAAGAGGTGCGCCGGGCGGCGGAGGCCGCGGGGCTGGCGGCGGTGTGCTGCAATCCCTTCCAGAGCATCGTGGTCCGGGCCGTGGAGCTGATGTACGCCTGCGGTGAGGCGCTGCGGCTGGTCGACTCCTATCAGCCCCCCTCCCCCCCTGCGGATCCGGTACCCGGCCGAGCCGGCAGCGGCACCGGTGCCACCGAGGCCCCGCGGGGTCTCCTGCTCCACCATTACGAACTCGACGACACCGGCCTCATCCGGGTGGCCCGCCTGGTCCCGCCGACGTCGCAGAACCAGCTCGCCATCGAGGCCGACCTGCGCCAAGTGGTGCAGGCCGGCCTGGAGCTCTCCGATGCCGACCTCACCTGGCGCTGCGAGCAGACGGTGCGCAACTACGATCCCTGCATCTCCTGCGCGGCGCACTTCCTCGACGTGACCGTGGAGCGCCAGCGGTGAGCGGCCTCATGGTCTTCGGCTTGGGGGAGGCGGACCGCCGGGACGACGGCGTCGGCCCGGCGGTGTTGCGCGCGGTCATGGCGCGGGCCACCCCTCGCCGAGAAAATGGCCCCCACTACCTGGTCGTCCCCCAGCCCCTGGACCTGCTCGGCGTCTGGGCGCAGGCGGATTGCGCGGTGATCGTCGACGCCGTGCGGTCTGGGGCCGCGGCGGGGACCGTCCACTCGCGACGTCTCGGGCCGGAAGGCCCGGCCTGGGAGGCGACCTCCAGCAGCCACGGGATCGGCTTGGGCGGCGTCCTCCGACTGGCCCAGGCGTTGGGCCAGGCCCCAAGGGAGGTCTGGCTGGTGGGCGTGGAGGGGGCTGACTTCGGCTTCGGGGTCGGCCTCAGCCCCCGGGTCAGGGCTGCGGTCCCCGCCGCCGCCCTGAGGGTCAGAGAACTCCTTGAGGAGGGGATGGCATGTGCCTGAGCCGGCTGCAACGGGTGGTCGATCAAGGTGTCGGCCTGCAGGTGACCGTGGAGGACGCCCAGGGGGCTCGGCACCTGGCCTCCCTCTTGGCCTTCGAAGGGGAAGCGCCCCGGGTCGGCGAGTGGCTGGTGGTGCACAGCGGCTTCGCCCTGCAACGGGTGGACCCCGCCGAAGCCGAGGCGATCGTCGCGGAGCTCCGCCAGGCGGCTGAGCTGGGCCAATTGGAATGAGGAGGGGTGAGCCGCTTTGATTCGTGGAAGGTTGATCTCCAAGGCCGGCTCCGGTCGGCGCCTCCCCGGGCTGTGGCTGGCGGCCGTGACCGCCCTGATCAGCGGGGTGTCGGTCTTCGTCAACAGCTACGGCGTGCGGGCGGTGCCCAACCCGGTGGTGTACACGACGGCAAAGAATCTGGTGGCCGCCTTGGTGCTCCTCGGCGGCGCGCTCCTCCTGGGCTCGGGGTGGCGGCAGGGAGCCGTCGGCGCGGGGGCGACTGAGCGCACTCCGACCCACCCCGGCCGGGCCCGAGCGGCCAGGTGGCTGGGGCTCGCCTACGTGGGGGTCATCGGCGGGGGCGTCGCTTTCGTGCTGTTCTTTGTCGGTCTGGCCCACAGCTCCGCCCAGCCGGCGGCGTTCCTGCACGACACCCTGGTGGTCTGGGTGGTCCTCCTGGCCTGGCCCACCCTGCGAGAGCGGGCCTCCTCCTGGAACCTCCTGGCGATCCTGCTGCTGGTCGCCGGCCAGCTCCTCCTCTCCGGAGGCATCGGACCGCTGGTGCTGGGACCCGGCGCAGGGCTGGTCCTGGCGGCCACCATGCTGTGGGCGGTCGAGACCGTGGTCGCCAAGCGGCTGCTGGCCGACGTGTCGACCGCGGCGGTGGCGGTGACCAGGATGGGGGTTGGAGTCGTGGTGCTGGTCGCCTACCTGGCGGCCAGCGGGTCCTTGGCCGGGCTGCTGGCGCTGCGTCCCGACCAGTGGTCGTGGGCGCTGATCACCGGGATCCTTCTCTCCGGATACGTCGCCAGCTGGATGACCGCGCTGTCCCGGGCGCGCGCGGTCGACGTCACCTCGGTGCTGGTCGGCAGCGTGCTGGTCACGTCCGTCCTGGCGGCCGCCACCGGCGGGGTCGGCCTGCTGCCACAGGCGGTCGGCCTGGTGACCGTCGCCGCGGGGGTCGCTCTGGTGGTGCGGGGCTGGCCGCGAACGGTCCCGACGTGAGCGGCCAGGACGGTCCCGCCAGGGCCGAGGTGGCTCCCCCGGAGATCGAGTCGGGGGCGGTGCGGTTCGCCCGTTATGCCTACCCGCCCAACCACCTCGGGTACTGTGGGCCCTCCGACCCCCAGGCGCTGCTGGGCGCGGCGAGCAGCGGCGGCGGACTCCAGGAGCTGACCGCCCTGGCTCCGCGCTTCGAGGGCGCATGGCCCTACCTCCGGCTGATCGCCGCCGGGAGCGGGATCGAGGACCCCCTGGACCTCCGCGTGGTCTCCGCCTACTGGCTGGGCAGCCCCCTGCTGGGGCGGATCCCCCCCCGGCTGCTGCTGAGTTCCCTCGACGACCGCTTTGAGCAACGGGCCCGGGCCGACTTCGCAGCCATCGCCGGGGCCGCGCTGGCCGGCGGCGTCGCCCACCACTCGTTCCACGTCTTCGCGGTGTACCCCTGGCTCGGCCTGCTGCGGCACGGGATGGAGGGGCCACCGCTGGAGGTGCTGGATCGCTGCCGGATCCGCTCGGGAAAGGTGGTCGCGGTCGAGGGCGACTCGGTCCTGGTGCGCAACCGGGTTCTGGAGTTCCTCGGGGAGCGGCTGGTCTTGGGAGCGGAGCGGACCGAGTCGGCCCGCTGGGGCGCCGGAGGGCTCAGCTTGGTCCACGACCTTCGGCCGGGGGACACCGTCTCCCTGCACTGGGACTGGGTCTGCGACCGCCTCTCGGCGCTAGAGGAGCGCAGGTTGACCGCGATCACCGAGCGCAACCTGCGAGCGGTCAACTCCCTGCCCCGCCCGGGCCCCTCGGTGGCCTGCGACCTGAGGGGCTGATCCCGGGCCCTCGGCCGGCCGCAACGGCGGTGGCAGTGGCGGTGGGAGAATGAGGCTCAGCCCTCTGTTCCCCGCCGGCCGCGGCAGGGCCCCTGCCGCAGCCGGCGGGTTTCCAACCGATAGGGGCGAGTTGGCCCCAAGCCAGGAGAGCGACTTTGGAAGAGATCAACTTTCACTTCGACCCCGCGTGCCCCTGGGCCTGGCTGACCTCCCGCTGGGCGGCCCGACTGGCGGAGTTGGGGGAGCTCTCGGTGAGCTGGCGCTTCTTCTCTCTCGGCATCGTGCACCTGGAAGCGGGGGCTCCTCCCTCCGAGGCCGCCGATCGCTTCACCGGTCCCTCGCTCCGGCTGTTGGCCCTCGCCCGCCGCCGCGGCGGCAACGACGCCGTCGGCCGTCTGTACAGCGAGATCGGCCGAGCGGTCCACGGCAGGGGCGAGAGCCTGGTGGACCCGTTGGTGATCGAGGCGGCCCTGGAGAGGGCCGGGATGGATTCCTCGTGGCGGGCCGAGGTCGAGTCTGACCCCACCCTCTGGGAGGAGGTCGTCGCCGACCACGAGGCCGCGGTAGCCAGCTGCCAGGCCTTCGGGGTGCCCACGATCATCCTGGACGGCGGTCGGGGCCCGGGGGCCTTCGGCCCGGTCCTGGACCGTGTCCCGGACGACCAGGAGGCCAAGGAGCTGCTGCGGGACGTGGTGCGGATGCTGCGCCGAGGCTACGTCTTCGAACTGAAGCGGGAGCGGGACGGGCATCCCCCGCAGCTGGCGCCGACCGCCTGACCAGGGCGGGGCACCAGACAACCAGGTACAGTTGTCTGGTGCCAGATCCCCATGGGCGCAGCCGCGCTGCTGCCCTGCTGAGCTTTCCCAACCCGGTCAACGAGGTGGCCAGCCGCGTGGTGGCGGGCGGCGTGGTCGTCCTGACCCTGGTGGCTCTGGGGCTGCAGCTCCCCTGGATGAGCGCGGTGCTGGCCTACGGCTTCCTGGCCCGCACGGCCACCGGGCCGACCCTCAGCCCCCTCGGGCAGCTGGCGACCAGGTGGGCGGCGCCCCGCTGGGCGCGGTCGCCTCGACTCGTGCCCGGGCCCCCCAAGCGTTTCGCCCAGGCCATCGGGGCGGTCCTCACGGTCAGCGCCACCGTCTGCTGGTTCGCGCTGCACACGGCCCTCGCCACCTATTTGCTGCTTGGAGCCCTGCTGGCGGCGGCCACCCTGGAGTCCGCGTTCGGCTTCTGCCTCGGCTGCTGGGTATTCGGCCGGCTCATGGCCCGGGGGGTCATCCCTTCGACGGTCTGTGAAGCCTGCACCGACATCACCCGTCGGACGGCCGCCCCGGCCCGGGCCGCCGAGGGTTAGTCCCCAGTCCACCGGGCACTCCCGGGGGGCCATCCCGGCCCCGCTGTCACTGCCTAAGATCCGGTGGTCGTGACCGATCAGAGAGAGCAGGTGTCTAGGGCCCCGCTCACCCCCACCCGATGACCCGAGAAGTTGCCGGCGGCGCGCTGCCGGCCGAGCACCAGCTCCGCTGGGGCGACCAGGTGGCCGGGGTCCGTGAGACCGGGGCGACGCTGCGTCGCTACGCGGCCGGAGGGCGTGAGCTGGTGGACGGCTTCCCCCGCCGGGGATGGAGCCAGGACGGCCGAGGCCAGCTCCTCCTCCCCTGGCCCAACCGGGTCCGCGACGGGCGCTACCGATTTGGGGAGTTGGAGCATCAGCTGCCGCTGTCCGAGCCGGAGCGAGGCAACGCCATCCACGGCCTGACCCGCTGGCTCCCCTGGCAGGCTGGCCGGAGCGAGTCGGACCGGCTCCTGCTCACCTGCCAGGTCCAACCCCAACCCGGATACCCCTTCTGGTTGGAGCTGGAGGCCGAGTACCGGCTGGGGCCCGGAGGGCTGAGGGTGGACATCCGGGCGGTCAACCTCGGCGCCGTCCCGGCGCCGTTCGGGGCGGGGGCCCACCCGTACCTGACGCTGGGAGACTCGCCGGTCGACGACCTGGTCCTCCTTCTGCCGGCCCACTCCCGGCTCAAGACCGACCTCCGCGGCATCCCCGACGGGGAACCGGTGGCGGTGGAGGGCTCCGAGTACGACTTCCGATCCGGCCGAGCGGTTGGCTCCCTCCGGCTCGACACCGCCTTCACCGGGCTTCCGGGCGGTGAAGGGTGGGAGGCGTCCCTGGAGGACCCGAGGGCGCCGGGCCGCCTCCGCCTCTGGGCCGATGCCGCCTTCGGGTACGTCATGGCCTACACCGGTGACGGGGTGGGCGATCCGGCCCGGCGCCGACGGGGTCTGGCGCTCGAGCCCATGACCTGCGCCCCGGACGCCTACAACAACGGCCTGGGGCTGCTGACCCTTCCGCCCGGAGGGTCGATATCCGCCTCCTGGGGGCTCGTCTATGAACGGTGAACCCGGGCGCGGCACCGGCCGATCCGGTCACCGCGGCGCGGGGGGGTGGCTCCGGTCTAGTAAGTTCTCGGCGTGACCCCAGATTCGGAATCCCGGGCCGCAGCGGGGGCCGGCCCCCGGGCGGGGGACTCCCCGTCGCTGCTGCTGGACCTGTACGAGCTCACGATGGCCCACGCCTACTGGTTCCAGAAGATGGCCGATTTGCCGGCCACATTCAGCCTCTTCAGCCGCTCACTGCCGCCCCGCCGGGGCTACCTGGTGGCGGCGGGCCTGGAGGACTGCCTCACCTGGTTGGAGGGGCTGCGCTTCGGGCCGGTGGAGCTGGGGGCGCTGGAGAGCCTCGGCCTCTTCCCCGGGCCGTTCCTCGCCTGGCTGGAGGACCTGCGCTTCCGAGGTTCGGTGAGGGCGGTGGCCGAGGGGACCCTGCTCTTCGCCGGCGAGCCGATGCTGGAGGTGGACGCGCCCCTGGCCGTCGCCCAGATGGCGGAGACCTTCCTTCTCAACCAGGTGACCATGCAGACCACCCTGGCCACCAAGGCGTCGCGCTGCCGCGAAGCCGCCCAGGGCCGGCCGGTCGCCGAATTCGGCCTGCGCCACGCCCAAGGGCTGGACGCGGGGATGAAGGTCGCCCGGGTCTGCCGGATCGTCGGGATCCCCGCCACCAGCAATGTGGCGGGGGCGCTCCGCTACGGCCTGGAGGTGTCGGGGACCATGGCCCACTCCTTCGTGCAGGCCCACCCGAACGAGCTCTCCGCCCTGCGGCACCTGGCTCAGGTGATGGGCGAGCACACGGTCCTGCTGGTCGACACCTACGACACCCGTCGCGGCGTCGAGGCCGCGGTCGAGGTGGCGCTGGAGATGAGGGCTCAGGGGGTCGGCATCGCCGGGGTCCGGCTGGACTCCGGCGACCTGGCTGACCTCTCGCGCTGGGCCCGCCGAGCCCTCGACGCCGCCGGCCTTCCCGAGGTGAAAGGGGTCGCCACCGGGGGGCTCGACGAATACCAGATCCGGGACCTGGTCAGCGGCGATGACCCGGCCCCGATCGACAGCTTCGGGGTCGGATCGGCGATGGTGGTCTCCGCCGACGCTCCGCTCACCGACACCGTCTACAAGCTGGTGAGCTGCGCCGGGCGCTCGGTCCGCAAGACCTCGACCGGCAAGTCCACCCTGCCCGGCCCCAAACAGGTCTGGAGGAGCCGGCGGTTCGACCACGACGTCCTGGCCCTGGACGGTGAGGCCGCGCCGGCCGGCGACTACGAGGGACTGCTGGAGCTGGTGATGCAAGATGGGCGGCGGACCGAGGCGGGCCGGCGCAGCCTGGCCGACTCGGCCCGCCG
>DAHUYV010000170.1 GCA_027306885.1 Candidatus Dormiibacterota bacterium | reverse complement strand
GGACTCGGTGGCGAAGAAGCCCTCCAGGTCCACCACCACGTCGGCGCTGCCCTGGCTGTTGTAGAGGGTCACCTGGCCGTTGGCCCCGACCGGGACGATCACCAGGTTGGCCCTGGTCTGGCCGGCCACCCAGTTGAGGTTGGAGACGGTGGGTTGCGCGCTCCCCGCCGGGTACACGGAGAGGTAGCTGGGCGCCGTGGTGTTGGTGGCGGTGACGTTGAGGGCGACCGCTGTGGCGCCCGCAGGAACCGCCCCACCGGCGACCGATGGGCCGGCCACGGTGACGTTGAGAGAGCTGTTCGGCCCCAGGGTCTGGTGGCTGGACCTGGTGTCCAGCAGCCGGGTCGGGGTGACGGCGCTGTAGGCGCTGGCCTCATAGGTGAAGCTGCCGTTGGTGGCGCTGGGCCCGGAGCCCGTGTACATGCTCTCCAGGGTGGTGACGGTGACCGGGACCGTGCTCCCCGCAGCGCCGGGGGGTGAGGTCACCTGCGCCTGATAGGTCTGGCCGCAGTCCAGGATCGCCTGGAGGTTGCTGAAGGTCGCCGCCGCGGTCGTTCCGAAGGAGACCCCGGTGATGCACCCGAGGTTCTCGCCGCTGATCGTGACCGGGGTGCCCCCCGCCGGTGGTCCCGAGTTCGGGGAGATGGAGTCCACCACCGGGTTGCCGGGCGGGTACAGGGCGAAAAGGTCGGCGGGCGGGTTGAGCGAGCAACCCGTCACGGTGCAGACCTCAACGTCAACTATCGCCGCGTTCTGGGATACGGTCTGGGTCGTGATCGAGGTGTCGCCGTTGAGGGTTGCGCTGTACTGCGTGCCGATCGAGTACGGGGTGTCGTAGTCAGAGAACTCGATCGGCAAAAGGGCCTGATCGAAGCCCGAGCCGACGATGGTGATCGAGGTCCCACCGGTGTCGGGGGCCCCGTACATGCCGCCGACCGTGGTCGAGCTGGTGTTGTTGACGACCCCCGTCACCAGGGGGATGCCGGCGTAGGTGACCGCCGGCTGTCCGCCGACCAGCGGGGAGGTTCCCCCGAGAGTTGTGACGGTGACCGGAAGGGTCGCCGGCTGGATGGTGGCGGTAGCCGGAGAGGAAGCGATGGCCGGGGCCGCAAGCTCGATCGTGGTCCCCGTCTCGTAGAGGATTTGGAAGTCCTGGGAGGAGGCGAGGGCCGGGTTGCCGATCGAGACCCAGGAGAGGGTGAGCGGGTTGAAGCCGCTGCCGGTGATGATGATCACGGAGCCACCCAGCTCACTGGCGTACGAAACCGGTGGCGCGTCCGAGGTGGAGACGTCGCTGATGCTCGGCGGGGGAACGTAGTCGTACTCGGTCGGCGCCGGCATGATCTCGGTGCCAGTTGTCGGGCTCAGGACCCCCATGAGGTTGAAGCTGATGGCCCCCTCGTAGGGCGGAAGGATCGGGTCGGTGGCGCTGGAACCGGCGGAGTTGGTCACCACCACCTGCACCTGGCAGAGATCGTTGGTGGGATTGATCGCCGGGTAGTTGGCGCACTGAGCGCTCGCGGGTTCGGCGGGCGTGACCGCGGTGATCTCGTAGGGCGACACCACCGAGACGGCGGTGGCGGCCGCGCCGCCGAAGGCGACCGTGTCGCCGGTGGTGAAGCCGGAGCCGAATATGGTGACGGCCTTGCCCCCGGCGTTCACCCCGCCGTACGGGCTGACCCCGGACACCGACGGAAGGGTTGCCGGAGTGCTGTTCTCGTCGACGTACTCCATCGTCGAGCTGGGCCCGGGGGCGCTCGAGTACCCCGCGGTCGAGCTGACGATCACGTCGGCCGGGCCCGTCCCGTCCTGGGGCGAGTTGGCCGCCGCGGTGGTTGAGGACGCGGGGAATGTGGCGGTGATCGAGGTCGCGCTGTTCACGGTGAAGCTGCCCGAGCTGATCTGGGCGGCCCCGACCTGGATCGACTTGACGTCCGGGGTCGTGCCGGTCTCAAAGCCGGTGCCGGTGATGGTCACCGACCCGCCCGCTGTCGGCAGGAAGCTCGGGGTGAGCCCGGTGACGGTCGGTGTCGACCCGGTGGCCGGCTGGAAGTTGCAGAGGTAGTAGGCGAGTCCCGGGGTGCCGCCCTGGCCGGTGAGCTGTGGTGACCCCAGCCCGGAGGCGAGGTCGTACCCGGTCGTGGCGGGGAACACCTGCCCGTTGGAGAGGCCGTAGATGTCGTTGTTTCCGGTGGTGATGTCGTTGAAGGAGGCGGCGTAGGCGGTCGGGTTGGAGGCCACCCCATAGAGCAGCGGGCTGACGAATCCGACGCCCTTGCCGGGGGCGGTGCAGCTGGCCGACGTGTTGGAGGCGTTGACCAGGGCCAGCGCGGCCGCCCAGATCGGGGTCGCCGACGAGGTGCCGCCGATCGTGATCCAGCCGGTCGGAGTTGAGGGCGAGATGAACATGCTGCTGTAGATGGTCACGGCACCGGTGAACTCATTGGCCTGGGCGGAGACGTCCGGCAAGGTGCGGCAGGGCGCCGCCCCCCCGGGGTCCGGCCCACCCGGATTGCCTCCCGCTGCGATCGCGTCGCAGAAGCCGGTCGGGTAGCCGAATCCGGCCTCCAGCGCGTTGGCGGCGTTGTAGTCCGCGCTCCCCGGCATGACCATTCCGGGGACCAGCGCTGACTGCTGCCAGCTGGGCATTGTCCAGGACATGGAGATCCCACCCCCGCCGGCACCCCAGTTGGCGCCGTCGTTCCAGACCTTCTCACCAGCGGGCTGGGTCGCGGCATCGTAGATGGTGGTGCCGCCGACAGAGACCACGTAGGGCTGGCTGGCGGGGTCGTCAACGGACAGCGGGTTCTGCCCCGAGACCGGGAGTGGGTAGCGGAAGGCGTTGCAGTCGTCGGTGCCAGTGTCGCCGGCCGCCGCGAAGATCGACTGCCCCTGGGCGGCCGCCTGCTGGAAGAGGAAGTTCTCCGCCTGCTGGACGCCCGGCTCACCGAGCTGGACCGCCTGCTCGCAAAGGCCCCAGCTCGAGGTGACCACCTGGGCGGTGTCGTTGTTGACGATGGCGGCGTACTCGTCGAGGCCACCGAACGAGGTGTTGGGCGCCTGGTACACGTTGATGTTGGCCCCCGGCGCGATCGCCGAGACGTCCTGGACGTCGAGGACCGCCTCGCCACTGCCCGGCCCCGCCGGCTGGCCACCGTCCACGGGGACGACGCTGAGCCGGCCCGCCATCTGAGTCGCTGCGGTGGCGCCGAAGTAGCAGGTGTCGAAGGTGTTGATGTCGGAGGCCTGGAAGGGCTCCAGCTCGTAGACGGCGATGGTCTGGCCGGCCCCGAAGTCATGGCCGGCGTAGAGGCCGAAAGCCCCATAGGCGTTGGCGATCTGGTCGTCGGTGAGGCCACCGAAGGCGGTCGCCGCGCCCTGGGCCGCGGCGCAGGCGTTGGGCGCTCCCGCGGGGTGGCTGAAGGTCGCGGTCTTGACCTGCGGCTGGGTGCCGGCGTTGGTCGCCGGCTGCTGGACCAAACCGAGCGGCTTGGCGGAGACCAGGTTGTCGAGCCCGACGACCGCAGAAACCGAGCCGGCGATGGTGGCGGGAAGGCGGATCGCCGAGGTGGTCGCCTGGCCAAGGCGGCCGTCGGCGAGCCGGTAGGTGGTGAGCCCGGTGCTGAAGGCGTGCTCGACGGAGCCGGTGGTGCCGGAGAAGTCGATCAGCATCCCGTCCTTGGACACCCCGGTGATCCGAAGGTCGCTGGCGGCGAGGTCACCTTCGACCGCGGCGATGGTGGCCGAGCTGGGTCCGAAGACGGTGCGGAAGGCGCCGGCGGGCAGGTAGTGGTGGAAGAGGGCGGAGCGCTTGTTGGTGACCTCGGCGATGAACTTGGCGAGGGCCGCCGGGTCCCGTGGCTGCAGCGCCACAGCTCCGGTCTGAGGTGCGGACAGCGCCGCCGCCCCGATCGCGGTTGCCCCGACGGGAATGTGCGGGGCCTGGGTCACGACCGCGGGGCCCGAGGCGGAACTCGAGCCTGAAGAAGATGACGGGGAGGAGGTCGACGAGCCGACCGGCGCTGGGATGACGCTCGCCCGGACCGCGGCCATGCCGGCCCCGCCGGTCAGGAGCGGTATCAGGACCCCCGCGACCCCGAGGGAGATCCCGGCCAGAAGTCGCCGCGACGAAAGGACGACCCGATTCCCAATCCTCATCTGAGGCCTCCCCGATCCCTGATCCACCGGGCCGCCCCCAGACTGGCGCGCCCACGCCAAGGCTGGTGCCCGCTCCAGCCGCAGGACGATAGTCAGAATGGCGGCTTCGGGTCAAGCGACCAGCGGGCGCGGAGTGGGCCAGATTGCGGTGGCGCGGGGCCGCCCTGAATTGTGTGGTACGGCTGGATCCCCGGAGTGACGTGTTGGTCACCACGACGGAGGGAGCTCCGCCTTCCGGCCCGGATTTGGGTTGACGCCAGCCTCACGCGACCGTTAGCTTGCTGGGAGTGCTCAGCGAGACCTTGGTGCGGCGGCGGGAACCGGTCCTGGCGGACCTGCTTCCCGGGACCCTGGTCCGCGACGCCCTCTTGGTCCTCGCCTTCGCGGGACTGACCGGGGCGCTGGCGCAGCTCTCGATCCGGCTTCCCTTCACCCCGGTGCCGATCACCGGCCAGACCCTGGCGGTCCTCCTCGGGGCCATGGCCCTCGGGGCGCCCCGGGCGGTGGCGGGGATGGCCGCCTACCTGCTGCTGGGACTGGTCGGACTGCCATGGTTCGCCGCCGGATCCGGAGGCTGGGCCGTCGCCGCCACCCCCTCCTTCGGCTATCTCTTGGGCTTCGTCCTGGCCGCCGGACTGGTGGGCTGGCTGGCGTCCCGCGGCTTCGACCGCAACCCTGCCAGGGTTCTCTTGGCGATGGTGGCCGGCAACCTCCTCATCTATCTCGTCGGGGCCGGCTGGCTGGCCGTTGACCTGCGTCTCAGCCCCGGTGCCGCCATCTCCCTGGGCGTTGCCCCGTTCCTACTGGGCGACGCCTTGAAGGCCGCGGTGGCGATGGGCCTACTGCCGACCACCTGGCGGCTGGTGGGCCGGCGGCGTCCCGAGAGCTGAGCTCAGAAGAGGCCCAGCTCCAGCTTCACCTCGTCGGACGCCATGGTGTGGGGATCCCACGGAGGGTCCCAGACCAGGTCGACCCGGACATCCTTGATCCCGGGAAGGAACTGGGTGGCGGCGTGCACCTGGGACTCCAGCATCGGCCCCAGAGGGCAGTACGGGGTCGTGAGCGTCATCCGGACCGTGGCGCTGCCGGCGTCGTCGACCTCGACCCCGTAGACCAGGCCGAGGCTGACCACATCGATGCCCAGCTCGGGGTCGATCACCTCGCGGAGCGCATCCTGGACGTCGTCGGCCGACGCCACCGGACCCTCGGCCAGGCTCCTCACCTCGGGCGCCTCGTCAGCCAACCTTCTGCTCCGCCGCCTTCAGCCCGTCTTCGAGAGCCACCCAGGGCAGCATCGCGCACTTCACCCGGGCCACGTACTTTCGCACTCCGGTTAGGGCCTCGAGATCCCCCAACTCGCCCAGCTCCGAAGGGTCCTTGCCCTCGACCAGCAGCCCCCGGAATCGAGAGATCAACTCCCTGACCTCAGGCACCGGCTTGCCCTGGACCTCCTCGGTCATGATCGAGGCCGAAGCCATGGAGATGGAGCAGCCCTGTCCCTCGAAGCCGACGTCCTCAACCACCCGGCCGCTGACCTTGAGGCTGACGTCGACCTCGTCGCCGCACAGAGGGTTGTGACCGTGGGCGGTGGCGGTCGCCCCGCCCACCGCGCCTCGGTGCCTCGGGTGGCGATAGTGGTCGAGGAGGATCTCGCGGTACAGCTCGTCGTCCACGGCCGATGTGGTCTCTGGCACCTATCCATCGTACCCCGATAGGCGGAGAACGCTCGCTCTGGCACCTCCGCAGCACCGGCCCGGAGCGGGGAACCGGGCAGCTCGAGCTGATCGCCGCCGGCTCCCGCCGCTGCCGCCACTTGGGTGTCGCCGGGGATCTCCCCCGGGAAAGGAGCAGGCGGAACCCACATCTCTGCGGGCCCCGCCTGCGGGGTGTTGGACCAAGGATCGGCGACGCGGGATGACCACGGCCCCAGGACCTCGTCCTGGACCTCAGTCGTGGGTGACCAGCGCCTCCAGAGAGCTCAGATCCCGGCGGCCGGCCTCAGT
>DAHUYV010000153.1 GCA_027306885.1 Candidatus Dormiibacterota bacterium | reverse complement strand
CCGCAGCGTCGAGTGGTTCCTTGGGCGCCCGGAATCGGTCGCGGCTTAGGGGCGGGGATGGAGATCCTGGTCACGGGCGGGAACGGCTTCCTCGGCCGACATCTGGTCCCCCGGCTGCTGGAGGGAGGCCACCGGGTCAGGGTTCTGGCGCTGGAGGCCGAGGAGACCTCGTGGCTGGAGGCCCGCGGCGTCCCGGTCCATCGGGGCGACGTTCGCCGAGCGGAGACCCTCTCTGTGCCCATGCGCCGGGTGGAGGCGGTGATCCATCTGGCCGCGATGCAGGACGTCTGGCGGCCGCTGGCGGACTACCGGGCGGTCAACGTCTCGGGTACCGCCAACGTCTGCCGAGAGGCGCTGGCGGCCGGGGTCCAGCGCCTGGTGCACGTCAGCTCGTCCAGCGTGTACGGGCTGGGGGGAGGAGCCGAGCTGACCGAGGCGTCTCCGCTGGTCGCCTTTCCCGACCCCTATGCGATCACCAAGGCGGAGGCGGACCGGCTGGTGCAGCGGATGATCCGGGAGGAAGCGCTGCCCGCGGTGATCATCCGGCCGGCTCAGATATTCGGCCCCGGTGACGCTGTCCACTTCGGCCAGATGGCGGAGCGGCTCCGGGCCGGTCGGGGTCTGGTGGTGGGCTCGGGGCGCAACCGGGTGCCCTTCGTGTACGTGACGGATGCCGTGCAGGCGCTGCTGCTGGCGCTGGAGAGCCAGCAGGCGGTGGGCGGCGCCTTCAACCTCGCCCACGACCACCCGCTGACCCAGGCGGAGCTGCTGCGGAGCATCGCCGAGCAGATCGGCGCCCCTCCGCCCCGTCTCCACGTTCCCTTCTCCGCCCTGTACGCGGCCGGCTGGGCGGCGGAGCGGGTCGCCCTCCTACGGGGGGCGGGGCGCCGCCCCCCGCTCACGAGGTTCGGGGTGGCTTTCCTCGGCGCCGACACCCGCCTCTCCATCGAGGCGGCCCGGAGCCGGCTGGGGTTCCGCCCAGAGGTCCCCCTCCGCGAGGGGGTGCGCCGGGCCGCCGCCTGGTACCTCCGTCGTCAGCCGCTTCCCGATGGGGCGAGAGCCGCATCGGGACAGGTCCAGTAGGCAGGAGTTGCGGTGGCCGGCGCCCTGCGCGGGGAGGTGGCGATCGTCACCGGAGCCAGCTCCGGCATCGGCGCCGCGACCGCCCGCGAGCTGGCCCGCCGCGGGGCCACCGTGGTGCTGGCGGCGCGACGTGAGCAGCAGTTGGAGGCCGAGGCCCGAGCCATCCGGCGGGAGGGGGGAGAGGTGGTGGTCGTGCCGGTGGACCTCGCCTCTGCCGATCAGCTGTCCGGGCGGGTGGGGCGGACCGTTGCCGAACTCGGCAGGGTGGACGTCCTGGTCAACAACGCCGGGGTCTCCTGGTCGACGCCATTCAGCGCCAGTCCCGCCGAGGACATCGAGAGGGTGCTGAGGGTCGACCTGTTGGCGGCGGTCCTGCTCACCCGGGCGGTGCTGCCCGCGATGCTGGAGCGTCGGCGGGGCTCGATCATCTCCGTGGGCTCGCTGTCCGGGCGCGTCGCCATGGAGCCCCTCTACTCGGCGGCCAAATACGGGTTGCGGGGCTTCTCGCTGGCGCTGCGGCGGCAACTGGCCGGCAGCGGTGTGTCCGCCTCCCTGGTCTCCCCGGGCAACATCCGCACCGCCATGACCAGCCACCGGGCAGGGGATCTGCCCGGTCCGGAAGTGGTGGCGCGGGTGATCGCTGACCTGGTGGAGAAGCCCAGGCGGGAGGTGGTGGTGCCCCGCCAGCACTACCTGATCGCGTGGCTGGAGCAGGCGGCTCCCTCGATGGCGGACCTGGTGTATCGCTGGCGGCACTGGTCTCCAGTGCGCTAGGGGAGGTGGATATGGAGATCCTGGTCACCGGTGGCAACGGACTTCTGGGGCGGCATCTGGTGAGGGAGCTCCAGGCACGCGGCGACCGGGTGAGCGTGCTCGCCCTGCCCGGTGAGGACACCTCCTGGCTGGAGGGCCGGGACGCAACGGTGTTCTCCGGCGACATCCGCCGGCCCGAGACGCTGGCCGCGCCGATGCGCGGCATGGAGGCGGTACTGCACCTCGCCGGCATGATGGGGGTCTGGCTGCCCATCGCGGAGTACCGCGCCGTCAACGTCGCCGGGACCGAGAACGTGGCGCGAGCGGCGCTGGCCGAGGGGGTGCGCCGGGTGGTCCACGTCAGCTCCTGGACGGTGTACGGCATGAATCTCGGGCGCCCCGTCGGGGAGGAGGCTGCGTTCGCTCCCTTCCCGGAGCCGTACGCGCTCACCAAGGCCGAGGGAGACCGCTTGGTGCAGCGGATGGTGGAGCGGGATCACCTGCCCGCGGTGATCGTGCGCCCGGGGACCTTCTTTGGGCCGGGGGATCAGCTCCACTTCGGGCGGATGGCGGATCGCGTCGTCTCCGGCAGAGGGCTCATCGTCGGCTCGGGGCGCAACGCCCTGCCCTTCGTGTACGTGAGCGACGTGGTGCAGGGGCTCCTGCGGGCGCTCGATGAGCCCTCTGCCTTGGGGCGAGCCTACAACATCGCCAACGACTCGCCCCTCTCCCAGCTGGAGTTCCTGCGGGCGATCGCGGAGGAGGTCGGGGCCCGCCCGCCGTGGGTGCACGCTCCGTACCGTGCCCTCTACGCTGTTGGCGCCGCCGCCGAGCGGCTGGCCGGGTGGACCGGGACCCGCAGGCAGCCGCCGCTGACCAGGTTGGGGGTGGTGCTCTTCGGCACCGACAACCGCCACGCGATCGCCCGGGCCCGCCAGGAACTCGGCTTCAGGCCGCTCGTCCCGCTCCGCGAGGGGGTCCGGCTGGCCGCCGCCTGGTACCTGCACCAGCGGTCCCCGGCCCCGCCGCCCTCCCCGTCAGGGCGGCCCTCTGGGGAGCGGCCGGCCAGCTCCGCGACGTCAGACGCCGTCCGGCCGAGGGCGGGGACGCCCGGCCGGTGAGTCCCAGCGGGTCGGCGGGACAGAGCTTCCAGTGATGGGGCCGATGCCGGTTCCGGTCGTCAAGCTGGTTGGTCGACGCTCGCGCGGCCGCGGCTTTGCGGACAGCAGCCTTCTCCCGCGTCGGTTGGCCCCGCCCCGGCACCCCGCCCAGCGCCCCTGGCTCCCGGATTCAGCCAGAAGGGCGGCGCTAACCCTCGGGGGGCATCGCCCGGCGGGCAATCTGCCGGACGCGACTCTCGATCCGGCCGCCACTTGCCTCCCGCTCCTCCATCGCGTCCCGATGGACGGAAAGCAGGAACTGCGGCGTGGCGGGGCGCGAGGCCAATCCCTGTCCCGTCCGGATCCCGGCGAGCGAGCCGTAATGATGGGTGGCCCAGTACAGATTGATGCGGCAGGAGCCGCAGTTCCACTGGTCGTCCTGGTTGAGGGCTCCGCACTGCGGACATCTCATCGGGTCATCCTCCCGCGCACGACCAGCGGAGGGGCCCATTCCCCGGTCCCCGCCGGCGACATCAGCGCAGGATATGGGCGACGGGTTCCACCTCAATTCCGTTGCGCTTCCATATCGCCCGGCCGCTGGAGCACCGTGCTTTCCGCCGGGGGGGTCCACAGGGCCCCTTCCGGCTCCTCCGCCGGCCCGGCCGCGTCCGGACCCTGGCGATCTCTGTGAGACCGGTCCGGAGCCGCAGAGGGGAGGGGGGGCCAGCGGCCGCCCCATCTCCGCCCGGAGCAACTGCCGGCGGCTGGCCAGCGGACACTCCCCCAACTGGGGCCGCCCCCGGAGCTCGCGCGGTCTCCCCACGCTGGCGGTGTCCGGGGGCCCGCCCTCGGTGGAATTGCTGGCCGCGGGAACGATCGTCCCCGGGGGCGATTCGCGCCGCGGCAGCATGGCCCTTGACACTGCCAACCGCTGAATCTAGCATTCAGCAGCAGCGGGTCGCGGATGGGGTTGGGAGGGATCGCCCGGAGAGCCATCCGGGAATGGGGGCGCGGGCGGCGTGCTCGGTGGCAATCTTCCGTTGGGTAGCGGATCGTGCGTGCTCCTCCCTCGACCGCCGGTGCGGAGAGGGGGCGAGCACGGAGGCGATGCAGTGGATCGGGGCTCGATCCCCGCGGCTCTCCGAGCCGAAATTCCCGGAGCCCGCGGGCAGGACCGCACGACGGCGGTGGCTCACAGGCCGCGGGGCCCCGGGGGCCGCCACTTCTCCGGGCCCGTCGAGAGGGGGCGGCCCGGGGTCAAGGGTCGCCGTCCGCGCCGGGGCCGCAGCAGATGGCGATGCGAAGGGCGCCGGAAGTGATCGGCGCTGCGTTGGAAGTCGCCGGTCCGGGTGCGTCGCCGTCACCGCGGCGGCCCATCGCGGCGCTGCGGATCCGGCTGCTCGGCGGGTTTCGCGTGGAGCGGGAAGACGGCCCGCTGTTCGATGCGGACTGGCGGCAGCGCCGATCCGCCAAGCAGCTCACCAAGCTCATGGCGACGCAGCCGAACCACTCTCTGCACCGAGAGCAGGTCCTCGACATCCTCTGGGGCGAGGCGAACCTCTCGTCGGCGACCAACAGTCTGGCCAAGGCCCTGCACGCGGCGCGGTGCGCCCTGGAGCCGGGCCGTACGCCGCGGCAGGATTCGGCATATCTGCACTTGCGGGACGACGTCCTGGCCCTGGACAGCGACCACGTGTCCATCGATGCAGACCTCTTCCAAGGGGTGGCCAAG
>DAHUYV010000152.1 GCA_027306885.1 Candidatus Dormiibacterota bacterium | reverse complement strand
CCAGTCAAGCTGACGGAGGATGGGAGGGACCGGCTTTGACGCGGTGGTGGTGGGCAGCGGCCCCAACGGACTGGCCGCCGCGGTCACCCTGGCGGCCGCCGGGATCCGGGTGCTGGTGCTGGAGGGGGCGAAGAGCCCGGGGGGAGGCTGCCGCACCGAGGAGCTGACCCTTCCGGGCTTCCACCACGACGCCTGCTCTGCGGTCCACCCGCTGGCCCTCGCCTCACCGTTCTTCCGCAACTTCGGCCTTGGCGACCGAGGGGTGCGGCTTCTCCAGCCCGAGGTCGCCTTCGCCCACCCCCTCGACGGCGGCGAGGCGGCCCTGGTGTTCCGCTCGGTTGAGGCCACCGCGGCCGCCCTCGGGACTGACGAGAACTCCTACCGGGCGCTGCTGGGCCCCATCGCCCGGCGGGCAGCGGCAGTGGCCGACTGGGTCCTGTCGGATGAGCGGCGGCCTCCCCGGGACCCCCTGGCGCTGTCGGCATACGCCGTCCATGGGCTCCGCTCGGCCACCTCGGTGGCCAGGCGCTTCCGCACGCCCCAGGCGCGGGGCCTTTGGGCGGGGGTCGCCGCCCACTCGATGATGCCCCTCACCCGGCCCCCGACCGCCGGCGTGGCGACCCTGCTCACGGCCCTCGCCCACCGGGTAGGCTGGCCGCTGGTGGAGGGCGGGAGCTCCAGGATCACAGAGGCGATGGTGGCCGCGCTCACCGCCGGGGGAGGCCGGGTGGAGACCGGCAGCTGGGTGCGCTCGCTGGCCGACCTCCCCTTAGCCCGAGCGGTCCTCCTCGACGTCAGTCCGCAAGCCCTGGTGCAGCTGGCCGGCCACTCCCTCCCCGACCGCTACCGACGCGCCCTGGAGCGCTTCCACTACGGCGCCGGGGTGTGCAAGGTGGACTTCGCGCTCAGCGGGCCGGTCCCCTGGACCAACCCCGGCTGCCGCCGGGCCGGGACCGTGCACCTGGGCGGGACCCTGGAGGAGGTGGCGTCCAGCGAGGACCAGGTCGCTCGCGGCCGCCATCCGGAGCGACCCTACGTGCTCACCGTGCAGCCCGGGGTGGTCGACCCGGGGAGGGCCCCCTTGGGCCAGCACACCCTGTGGAGCTACTGCCACGTGCCCAACGGGTCCAAGGTGGACATGGCGGACCGGATCGTCGCCCAGGTGGAACGATTCGCCCCCGGCTTTCGGGAGCTGATCCTGGCGCGCACCGTCCGCACCGCGGCCCAGCAGGCGGAGTACGACCCCAACTGCGTCGGCGGGGACATCGCCTGCGGCGCCCAGACCCTGCGCCAGACGTTCTTCCGGCCAACTGCGCGTTGGAGCCCCCACCGCACCCCGCTCCCGGGCGTCTACCTATGCTCCTCGGCGACGCCTCCCGGGCCCGGCGTGCACGGCCAGTGCGGTGCCTTGGCGGCCCGGGCTGCGCTGGCCGATGTGTTCGGCATTCGGAGTCGGCCGGATGTCGGGCCGCTGGGAGCGCTGGCTCCCCCGGCTGGCTGAGGGCCGGCTCAGGCCCCCCACTGCCACCTGCAGGCGGCGCCAGAGCACTGGACGGTGGTTCGGCGCCACCCTCACCGGTTAGGGGTCCATACGGAGACCAGGGCGGGCTCGACCGCCGTTGCCACAGTCCCCACCAGATCGGCGAGGACAAGGTCGGGGTCCACCTGGCTCCGGAGTCGGGAGGCGAAGGCAGCCACCACCGAGTCGGCGTCGTACCGGGCCCGGTTGAAGCGCCGATCGACCAGCCGCTGGACCCGCTTCCGAACCGGGCTGAACAGCGCCGCCGCGGCCAGGGTCGAGGCCGCCACCCCCAGCGGAGTCGAGAAGGGGAGCACCCGGGTGGCCAGGGCCACCCCGCCCACGTAGACGCCACCGAGCACGGCGGTGACCGCGAGGTAGGCCAGGGTCCGGCTGACCAGCCGGTCGAGGTCGTAGAGGCGGTATCGGCTGATGGCCACCAGGACCGAGGCCGGGACGGCCACGAAGGCCAGAACCAGCAGGTAGCTGAGTAGGAAGTACGCCCATCCGGAGCTCAGCGTGTAAGCGGCGAAGAAGAGGGCCAGCGCGACGGCAGTGGTGGTCGCGGGCCAGCGGATCTGGAGCCGCTCCAGCGCCGATCCCCGCCGCCAGCGCCAGACCAGGGCCGCCACGGCCAGCAGCGCGGGCACCAGGAGTGCCGGGGCGAGCAGCGCTTCCCCGACCGCCACCGCCCAACTCCCCTTCAGGCCGATGGGATTGGGCGCCCCAACTCCCGGGACTGCCCGGCCCGGGCTGACCGCCATGGTCAGCACGACCACCATCAGGCTGAGTCCGGTGACCGCCGCAGCCCACCGCCAGCGAGGCCCCAGCAGCTTCCCGGTGGGAAAGACCAGCGCCGAGGCGAAGAGGAAGAACAGGGCGACCAGAGGCCAGCTCCAGTTCCCGAGGGCCGCGGCGAGGGTCCTCCCGGGCAGCCCCCGGTGCATCTGAAAGATCGCGAACGCGTACTCGGGGACGGCCGTCGCCAGCAACAGCAGCAGCCCGCCGGCGATGTACAGCCACCCGACGGGGTTCTCCGGCCGCCGCAGCGCCAGCGCCGCGCCGCAACCGCCGAATGCCAGCCCCATCAGCAGGAATCCCACCACCACCGGGGAATTGGAAGCGCCGAAGACGTTCAATGACCCCGGCGCATCCAGGACCAGGAGGACCACGCCCAGAGCGCCGGTGCCAAGGCCGAAGGCGGCGCTGATGACGACCGCGGCGACCTGGAGCCGGCGCCGGCTGAAGGCGCGCGGGTCCTCGCCCACCCTCATGGGCTCCGGGCCTCAATCGCCAGCTGGGTGGGCCAGGTCGGGCGTGAGGTGGCTGCCCCCGGAGCTCCCGGGACCGCCTCGAGCTCGCCCTTGGTCCGGAGCGGGGCGGCGGCCGCCACCCCGGAGAAGGGGTCGTGTTGGTGTTCCCCTGCGCCCCTTCCGCCCGATGCCCGGGGCAGCTGTGTCCCCCGGAATGGCTCCGGCGATTGCCGGTTTGCCAAGGTACCGCCGCCCGTGCCCCGGCGCGGGGCGGGGTCGCACCACCTGTCCGCCCCAGGCCGTGGTCGTCCGCCCCCAAGGCCGCTGGGGCCGGCCGATCTCCAACGCGCCGGGCGTGCCCGAAACCTCTCCACCGCGCCGAAGATGATGAGGGGGCGTTCGCGAATCGTTACGGCGGAGGAGCCGCCGCCTCGCCGTCACCAGCTGGGGCCGCCGGAGGGGGTGGGAAAGAGCGACCGGGGCGAGCTCCTCCCCCGGGGCCGGCGCACGGGGTGAACTAGGGCAGCAACCCGTACTCCCAGGCCTT
>DAHUYV010000142.1 GCA_027306885.1 Candidatus Dormiibacterota bacterium | reverse complement strand
TGTCGATGAGCCTGGTCATGGTCGGGCTGCTGGAGATCTGGCCGACCAAGGGCTACGAGTACCTGATCCCGGTCACGGCGCCGATCATGCTCCTCGCCGCCTCCGGCGCCCGCGCCTGCGGCGCTGTGGTTTGGTCGGGGGTGGGCCGGCTCTGGCACTCCGCCCCCGCCCAGCGGGCGGTCCGGGTCGCCGTGCCGACCGTGGTCTCCCTGGCGGCGGTGGCCGCCTTCCTTCCGGTGTTCAACCAGCCCGCCTCCGCCGCCACCGGCATCGCCGCCCTGGTGGGGACTGACAGCGGCCAGCCGACGCCGGTCAAGGTGCGCGCTCTGGCCGGCTCCGGGGGGCTGGCGGCGGGACGCCCCACCGCCCTCTGGGCCCGGACCCACGTCCTCCCCGGCTCGGTGTTCCTCACCATCGGCCCCACCTTCGCCAACATCCTGCAGTTCTACAGCCTGCACCAGGCGCTGGCCCTCAGCGTGAGCCCCAATCCTCTGCACCGCAATCCGGCCTACGCTCCGGTGACCAACGCCGACCTTCTGATTCGCAGCGGGGCGGTGCAGTACCTGGTGTACGACGCCTACTCCGCGGACCGCAGCTCGCACTTCGCCAAGCGGATCCTCGCCCTGGCCAAGAAGTTCAACGGGGTCCTGGTGTACCAGTACGACAAACCGGGCACCCCAAGGTCCAGCCAGGACGCCGAGGTGCTGATCTACCAGGTGCAGCCGTGAGGATCCTGGTCCGCGCCTGCGCCCTGGCGGTGGCCTTCGGCTGGCTGGCGGCGGTGCCGGTGGTCGCCGCCGCACCTCCCGGGGCCGGAGGTGGCGCCCAGCTGCTGGCCCAGTCCGGCACCGGCAAGATCAAGCACGTGTTCGTGATCGTCCAGGAGGGCCACTCCTTCGACAACTACTTCGGGACCTACCCCGGGGTCGTCGGCCTTGGCGCTCAGACCGCGGTGCCGGCCAACCCGGCCAACCCCGCCGCCGGCTCGGTCGCCGCGCACCACCTGACCAGCGTCCGCACCTCGCCGCTGGACAACTCGCTGCGGGCCGCCGAGGGCGCGCTCAACGGGGGCGCGATGAACGGGTTCGCCGTCGCCCAGCAGTCTCTCCCCGGAGCTTCCCAGCTGGCCATGGGCTACTACACCGGGCAGCAGATCCCCTACTACTGGGACCTCGCCCGCCACTTCGTCCTGGCCGACCAGTTCTTCTCCTCCGCCCTCGGCGGCAGCGTCGCCAACCACCAGTTCCTGGTGGCCGCGCGCAGCTGGACGGCCCCGCTGCCCGGGGCCGCGCTGCCCAGTGTCCCCACCGTCTTCAACAGCCTGGATGCGGCCAAGGTCTCCTGGGGGTACTTTGTGGCCCAGTACCGGACCCATGTCGCCGAGGGACGGCAGTCCAGCCTGGAGCCGCAGGTGCCGCTCCTGGGGCTGGCCAACATCGCCGGCAACCCCGCCGACATGGCCCGCATCCAGGACATCTCCCGCCTCTACACCGACCTCGCCCGGGGGGGGCTCCCCTCAGTCAACTACGTCGTCCAGCCGGGCGCCACCGAGCACGCACCGGGCAGCGTGAGCCAGGGCCAGGTGGCGACGGTGGGGCTGATCAACGCCATCATGCGCAGCCGGTACTGGAGCTCCTCGGCGATCTTCCTCACCTGGTCGGACTGGGGGGGGTGGTATGACCAGGTGGTGCCGCCCCAAGTGAACGGCGTCAGCGAGGGCTTCCGGGTCCCGCTCCTCATCGTGTCGCCTTTCGTCCGCCCGGGGGAGGTGTTCTCCCAGCCGGCTGACTTCACCTCGATCCTGAAGTTCATCGAGGGCTTGTACGGGCTGAGCCCTCTCACCAGCCGCGACCAGAATGCGACCAGCCTGCTGGGGGCGTTCTCCCTGCAGGCCGGGCCGCGGGCGCCGACTCCGGTGGTGATGGGCCAGCTGCCGGCGTCGATCATCTCGCACGGAGCGACGGGCCTGGTGTTCATCGCGTACACGTTGCCGGGGGTGATCCTCCTGGCTCTGGTGGGGTTGGCGCTGTGGGAGCGCGGGGCCGGGCGGGCTCCGCTGCTGCGGAGGAGGTTGTGATGGTCTGGCCGAACAGTGGCGAGCGTCGGGTTGCAGCAGGTCGGCGGCGACTCGGTCCGAGGGTCCTGCTCCTGGCCGCCGCGGTTGGAGTGGGGGTGGCCCTGCTCGGGGGGAGCCCGGCGCTGGCCGCCACCAAGCAAAAGGTCGCCCCCCACATCGTGGTCAACATCGCCCTCACCGCGCCGGCGTCGGTCAGCACCGGGTCCCCGATCGCCGTCTCCGTGCTGGTCTCCTCGTCCGGCTATCCGGTGGTCAACCACCTGATCCGCTTCTACGCCGCGGGCCTGTACCTGGGCGCCGCCAAGACCAACTCCAGCGGCTACGCAGCGACCAAGCTGCGCCAGGCGTTGCCGGTGGGCTCCCAGACGCTGATCGCCACCTACAAGGGCGGGGGCCCGGTCGAGTCGGCCAGGGCCTCGCGCACGATCCTGGTGGTCCCCGCACCTCTCACAATCCGGGTGGTCCCATACGTGCCCGGGGCGGTGGCGGTCAGCATCAACGGGGGCGCCCCGGTCAGCCCGAACTCGGGCGGTTACATCAACCAGAACCTGCCGGTCGGCGGGCACGTGACCCTGCAGGCGGTGCTTCAGAACCCCGCGGCCAATGAGCGGATCAGCTTCGTCTCCTGGTCAAACGGGGACACTTCCACC
>DAHUYV010000139.1 GCA_027306885.1 Candidatus Dormiibacterota bacterium | reverse complement strand
CGCCTTCGACGGGCGGAGGAGGAGCTGGGCGGCCGGTCGGGGCGGCTGGGCGCGCTGTCCCCGCTGGCGGTGCTGGAGCGCGGATACTCGATAACCTGGCGGGAGGCCGGCCAGGCGGTGGTCCGGGACGCCGGCGAGGTGGCGGTGGGCGAGGCCCTCGTCACCCAGCTCGCCCGGGGAAGGGTCCGCAGCCGGGTGACGGCCGTCGACCCCCAAGAGGAGGATGCATCCGATGGAGAGTGAGGCCGAGGCGCCAGCCGCCACCGCGGCGGCCGACGAGACCTTGGACTACGAGGGGGCGCTGGGCGCCCTGGACGGGGTCCTGGCGGCGCTGGAGGATGGGCGCGTCCCCCTGGAGGAGGCGATCGCCCTGTATGAGCGGGGGATGACCCTGGTCCGCCGCTGCTCCACGCTGCTGAGCGGGGCGGAGCGGCGGATCAGCGAGCTGGCGCTCGACTCGGAGGGATCGGCGGTGGGGCGCCCATTCCAGCCTCCCTCCGAGGAGGAGCAGCCGATCGGCGGCGGCTGAGGCCCCGGTGGCGGGGCTGCTGTCGAACCAATTCCTCTGGGTTCCCCTCCTGGCCTGGGCACTTGGGCAGGCTCTCAAGGTGGTGACCGACTCCTGGCAGCGGCGCCAGCTCAGCCTGCGGAGGCTGGGCACCTCGGGCGGGATGCCCAGCTCCCACAGCGCCCTCACGGTGTGCCTGACGACCCTGCTGGGGCGACGGCTGGGGACCGGCTCCCCGGTGTTCGCCGCCGCCGCGATCCTGACGATGGTGGTGATCTATGACGCCACCGGGGTGCGCCGGGCCGCCGGCCAGCAGGGGATCATCCTCAACCAGATGATCGAGGACCTGCGCAGTCACCTCGGCCTGCGCTACGAGCGCGTCCGCCAGCTCCTGGGCCACACCCCCTATGAGGTCCTGGCCGGAATCGCCCTGGGACTGGCGGTGGGGATGGCGTTCTGAGCCCCGGGCCCGGCCCGCTGCCGCCAGCACCTAACATCTGAGTCTCGATGGCAGTTCTTGCGGGCGGTGGAGTGGAGAGGGTGGCGGGCCAGGTCGCCTTCCTGCTCCATCTGCGCGAGCATCCCGACTCGCCCCTGCTCCAGGAGGCCCGCGCCCGGTGCCGGGAGTTGGGGCTGGGATCGGTCGTGGTCCAGGAAGATCCCGAAGCCGCCATCGCCGCGGCGGCGGGCTCCATCCGGCTCCTGGTGTCGGTGGGGGGCGACGGGACCCTGCTCTTCGCCGCTCGGATGGCGGCCCCCCGGGGGATACCGGTCCTCGGGGTGAACCGCGGCCAGCTGGGCTTCCTCACCAGCATCGAGATGGAGGATCTCCCGGAGGCGGTCACCGCCTTCGGCGAGGGCGCGTGTCAGCTGTTTCGCCGCCCCACCCTGGCGGCCCGCCTCGACCCGCAGCACCCGGCGACGGCCGGTGCCGAGCTCCCGGTCGCCGTGAACGAGGTCCTGGTGCGCGCCGAGAGCTTCAACGTCATCCGGATGCGGGTCCGCACCGACCACCAGCTGGTCGGGGACTTCGACGCCGACGGGATCATCGTGGCGACCAGCATCGGGTCGACCGCCTACTCGCTCTCGGCCGGGGGCCCCAGCGTCGACCCGGCGGTGCCGGCCCTGGTGGTGACCCCGCTCAATCCCCACTCCCTCGGCCACCGCTCCCTGGTCATCCCGGACAGCCTGGATGTGAGCATCGAGCTGCTCAGCGGTGACGGGAGGCTGGGCGCCGACGGCCGACCCTGGGGACGGATCGAGGAGGGCAGCCGGCTGGTGGTGGGGAGCGGCCCGCAGCTGGTCCTGGTCCAGCCCCCCGGGACCCCGGGCTTCTTCGAGCGGCTGCGGTCCAAGACCGGGTTCGGCACCGTCCTGAAGCTGCCTCCGACCGAGTCCGAGCCTTTGGTGGCCGAGGCCGGGGGCCCGGGGAGGGCCGCCTCCGAGCCGCGGCGGGTCTGAGGTTGCTGCTGGAGCTCCGCGTCGAGGGGCTGGCGGTCATGGAGTCCGCCCAGGGGCAGTTCGAGGCCGGGCTGAACGCGCTCACCGGCGAGACCGGTGCCGGCAAGTCGGTGCTCATGGCCGCCCTGGGGTTGGCCCTGGGCGACCGCGGGGACCAGGGCCTTGTCCGTTCTGGGCAGGAGCGGGCGCTGGTCGCGGCCACCTTCTCCCGGTTCGAGGGAGCTGTGGAGCAGCTGCGGGGCCTGGGGATCGCGGACGCTGAGCTCCTGGTGCTGACCCGCGAGCTCACCGCGGGGGGGAGGAGCGTTGCCCGGCTCAACGGAGCCCTGGTGCCGGTCTCGGCGCTTCGGGAGTTGGGGGAGCGGCTCGTGGAGCGCCACGGCCAGGGGGCGGCCGACCGTTGGGTGCGGGAGTCCGAGCAGCGGATGGGGCTGGACTGGTACGAGGGAGACGCCGCCCTCGAGTTGAGGGCGCGGGTGGCCGAGCTGTGGGAGCGGCGCCGCTTGGTCGGCGAGGAGCTGGAGTCGCTCCGTCGGCGGGGCCGGGCCGAGCGCCTCGACCTGGACCAGGCGGAGGCCGATCTGGCGGAGCTCGAGGCCGCCGGGCTCGCCGAGGGGGAGGAGGAGCGTCTGCGCCGGGAGCGCGAGCAGCTCCTGCACCTGTCCCGCCTGCGCGAGGCCGCCGCCGGGCTCCGGGACGCGGTCGAGGGTGCGGAGGAGCGGCCAGGTGCCGCCGACTCCCTCGCCGCCCAGCTCCAGGCTGGGCGGGCTGTCTCCGGGATCGATCCGGAGCTGGACGCCGCCCGGGCGGAGGCCGAGGAGGCGCTCGCCATCCTCCAGGACCTTGGTGTGCGGCTCGGCTCATACCTGGAGCAGCTGCCGGCTGACCAGCGGCGCCTTGAGCTGTTGGAGGAGCGGCTGGCCCTCCTGGAGCGGGTCTCCCGGCGCCATGGGGGGAGCGTGGAGGCCGCGATCGCCCGGCGTGAGGAGGCACGCCGGCTGGTGGGAGGCATCGGCTCGACGGAGCTGGAGATGAGGGAGCTCGGCTCCCGGCTCGACTCGCTGGCCGCCGAGCTGGCGGACCTCTGCGCGGAGCTCGGTCGGCTGCGCCACGGAGCGGCCCGGCAGCTTGCCGAGGAGGTGACTCGAGACCTGCGCGAGATGCTGATGCCGGCGGCCGAGTTCACCGTCTCGCTCTGGACCGACGAGGACGAGGATGGCGTTCCCGGCCCCGACGGCCGGCCGGTGCGGGTCACGGCCGACGGCTGGGACCGGGTCCGCTTCCTGCTGGCGGCCAACTCCGGTGACGAGCCCCGGCCCCTCTCCGAGGCGGCCTCTGGGGGCGAGCTGGCCCGGGTGGTGCTCGCCCTCCTGGCCCGGCTCTCTCGGCGGTCAGGGGTGGGGACCGTGGTGTTCGACGAGATCGACCAGGGGCTGGGTGGGGAGGCGGCCAATCGGGTCGGGGAGCTGCTTCTGGAGGTCGGCCGCCAGCGGCAGGTGATCTGCGTCACCCACCTGGCGGCGATCGCCGCCCGGGCCCACCGCCACCTGCGGGTCAGCAAGGAGGAGGTTGGGGGAAGGGCGGCGAGTCGGGTGGCCCCCATGGAGGGTGCGGCTCGCGTTGAGGAGCTGGCTCGGCTGCTGGCGGGGCGGGCGACGCCGGCTGCGGCCCGGAGCCACGCGGCGCAGCTGCTGGCGGCGGTCGGTGGGGCGTAGGCGGGGCGGCCGACGGCCGCCCGCGGGGAGAAGCATGCCGACAGCTTTGGGGCGGGCAGCGGGGGCCCGGGGCCGCCGCGCTCGGGACAAGGGTGTCTGACCCGGGGCAGGCGGCCGAGCTGGAGGAGCTGACGAGGCTGGCGGCGCGCCTTCAGAGGCGCGAGCTGGATGCCTCCGACCTGGTCCTCAGCGAGCTCAGCTCCCGACTTCGCGCCCGGGTGGAGCGAGAGGGGGCCGAGGTCGACCTCCTGTGGGCGGCCGAGTCGCTGCGCGAGCTCACCCGGCTCATGGAGCTGAAGCTGGGGAGGTTCGGGGCGGACGCCGACGAGGAGTTGCCGGGCACGGCGCGGCTGGCCGAGCCGGAGCCGGACCCCGCCCTGCGGCTCGAGGAGTACCGGCTCTTCAAGGCGGCCGCCGAGGTGCTGCTGGCCGATGCGGGCGCCGGGCCCAAGGCGTTCCTGCGTGTGCTCGGGGTGCCGGTGGAGCCGCGGCCCACGATCCGTCTAAACCCCGAGCTCCTGGCCACGGCCTTCGGCTCGGTCCTGGCCCGGCTGCCCCGGGAGGTGACGCTCGAGCCCGCGTCGCCGCGCTACTCCATCGAGCGGCGGGCGGCGGAGCTACTGGAGCTGATCCGGCAGCGAACCTCCATCGTCTTCGATGACGTCTTCCGCACCGCCGCCGATCGGCTGGAGGCGGTGGTGCTCTTCATGGCTCTCCTCGACCTCCTGTCCAAGGGGCTGGCGGTGTGCGAGCAGGAAGCGGCTGGAGCCGAGATCCGGGTGGAGCTGGCCGGTGGCGGCTGAGCCCGAGCTGGACCGCGACGGGCTGGCGGCGGCGCTGGTCGCGGTGCTGTTCGTCCGCGCCGAGCCCCTCTCGGTGGGGGAGCTCATCCGCACCCTCGGGGTCACCCGCGACGACCTGGCCAGAGCCGTCGAGCTGGCCGGGGTGCTGCTGGAGGGCACCGGCCTCCTGCTGCAGCGCAACTTGGACCAGCTCCAGGTGGTCAGCCACCCGGCGGCCGCCTGGGCGGTCCAGCGGTCGCTCCAGCCAGAGGTGGCCGGTCGTCTGTCTCGGCCGGCGCTGGAGACGCTGGCCATCGTCGCCTACCGGCAGCCGGTCTCCCGGTCCGCGGTCGAGGCCATCAGGGGGGTCAACTGCGATGCGGTGCTGGAGCGGCTCATGGCCCACGACCTCGTCGCCGAGGTGGGGCGCGCCGACGGGCCGGGCCGACCCCGGCTCTTCGGCACCACCCTGCGCTTCCTCCAGGTCGTGGGGCTGTCGTCGATCGACCAGCTTCCGCCGCTGGCCGCCGCCGGCGGGGATTGGCTGAGCCGAGCGGTGGGGCGGGTGGATGCCGGCTGAGCGGCTCAGCCGCTGGCTCGCCCACCAGGGGCTCACCTCCCGCCGGGGCGCCGAGCGCCTCATGCGCGAGGGGCGGGTGCTGGTCAACCAGCAGCCGGCTCCCGCCGAGGGGCGGATGATCGATCCCGAGGCGGACGTGATCGAGGTCGACGGGCGGAGGGTTGAGCCCCGGGGGTCCAGCCACCGCTACCTGGCGGTAAACAAGCCGATCGGCGTGGTCTCGACGGTCCGCGACCCGGAGGGGCGTCCCACGGTGATGGAGCTGGCGGCCGACGCCAAGGGGCTGTACCCGGTGGGGAGGCTGGATCGGGACTCGCGCGGCCTGCTCCTGCTCACCGACGACGGCGAGCTGGCACTGCGCCTCACCCATCCGCGCTACGGCGCCCCAAAGACCTATCGGGTTACCCTGGCGGGGCAGCTGTCGGCGGCCCAGCTGCAGCAGCTGCGCCGCGGCCCGGTGCTCGAGGACGGCCCGAGCCGGCCCCTGCGGGTCAGGGTGCTCCACCAGGTGGGGGAGCGGGTTGAGCTCCTGATCACGCTCTCGGAGGGGAGGCGCCGGGAGGTGCGGCGGATGGTCGAGGCGGTGGGGTCAAGGGTGGTCGACCTGGAGCGGACCGAATTCGCCGGCATCCGGCTGGGCACACTCCCGGAGGGGGCGGTCCGCGACCTGAGCGGCGCCGAGGTGAGCCGCCTGCGCTCTGGGGTGGGGCTGGATTGAGAGCCTTCGTGGTGACCATCGATGGGCCGGCGGGGGTGGGTAAGTCCACGGTCGGCCGGCGGGTGGCGGCCGAACTCGGCCTGCCGTTTCTGGACACCGGCCTCTTCTACCGGGTGCTGGCGCTGGCCGCCGCCGAGACCCACACCGAGCCGGAGGCGGCCGCGAAGCTGGCCCGGGGATTGGAAATCGAGATCAACACCGAGCCTCTGGCACCGGAGGATTCCTGGCGGGCGCGGCTGGGCAGCCGGGAGCTGGGAGCCGCCCTCTGGGCGCCGGGGAACAGTGCCCTCCTGGCCAAGATCGCCGCCCAGCCCGAGGTGCGCTCGGTCCTGCTGCCTCGGCAGCGGCGCCTGGGGCGAGGCGGGGTGGTGGCGGTCGGTCGGGACACCGGGTCGACAGTCTTCCCCGAGGCCGCCTGCAAGGTGTATCTCGACGCTCCGGTGGAGGTGCGGATGGAGCGGCGCCGGTCCGAGCTGGCGCGGCTGGGAATGGCCAGCCCGCATTCTGTGGTCCGGGACGACCTGGAGGAGCGGGACCGGCGGGATCGGACCCGGGTCGCCGGCCCGCTGGTGGTCCCCCAAGGTGCCCTGGTGGTCGACACCACATCCATCCCTGCTGCCGAGGTGGTGGCGCGGGTGCTGCAGAGGTGCCGGGCGCTCGGTCGGCAACCGATCGCTCCGGGCTCGGACCGGTAAGGTGGGATGGGTGATCCCGGAGTTTGGCCCTGACACCGAGTACGTGTCGTTCGATCTGGAGACGACCGGACTCTCGCCTCGCTCCGACCGGATCATCGAGGTGGGCGCGGTCAAGTTCGCCGAGGCGGGGGTGCTGGACCGGTACTCCTCGCTGGCGGACCCCGGGGTGCCGGTGCCGCTCACCGTCCAGCGGCTGTGCGGGCTGACCGACCAGGACCTCCGCGGGCAGCCCGCCCCCGAGGAGGTGGTGGCCCAGTTGGCCGACTTCTGCGAGGGCTGCGTCCTGGTCGGTCACGGGGTTTCGTTCGACATCGCCTTCTGCGCGGAGCTGCTTCCGCAGACCTTCTCGCAGCGTCCCGCGGTCGACACCTCCGAGCTGGCCCGCACCTTCCTGCCCCGGGCGCTCAGCCACAGCCTGGAGCAGCTGGGCCGAGAGCTGGAGCTGGTCCACGACCGTCCCCACCGGGCGCTCTCCGACGCGGAGACGACCCGGCTGCTCCTCGGTCGTCTCCTGGAGGAGGTGCGCAACTTCCCCGCCCCGCTGCGCGCCCGGGTGCGCTGGATGTGTCAGGGCAGCGGCTGGGCGGGGGGTGAGTTCGTGGCCGCCCACCTGGACGGCGCGGATGGGCCTCCCCCGGAGCCGCTGGCGGTGCCCCCGGCGGCTCCGCCCCGGGCGGGGCGCGAGACGGCCCCGCCCGGGGCCCGCCTCGACCTGGCCGAGGTGGCGGCCGCCTTCGAAGCCACCGGGGAGCTGGCAGCGGGGGATCCCAAGTTCGAGCTCCGGGAGGAGCAGCAGCAGATGGCGGTCGCGGTGGCGCAGGCGTTCAACCGCGACAAGCGGCTGCTGGTGGAGGCGGGGACCGGGGTGGGCAAGTCCCTCGCCTACCTGCTCCCAGCTCGCCAGTGGGCCCAGCGGTCCGGGGAGCGGGTCCTGATCTCGACCCACACGATCACCCTGCAGGAGCAGCTGCTGAACAAGGACCTGCCGGCGCTCGAGGCCGCCCGGCCGCTGCCGGTGAGCGCCGCGGTGCTCAAGGGGCGGGGCAACTACGTCAGCCTGCGCCGGTTGGAGCGCTGGCTGCGCCGCGGCCCCGCCGGTGGCCGGCGGCGAGACCTGGACGAGCTGCGCTTCCAGGTCCGGGCCGTCGTCTGGGCGGAGCAGACCACTACCGGAGACCGATCCGAGCTCCGGCTCGCCGGGCGCGACCCGGAGTTCTGGGAGATGGTCGGCTCCACCGTGGACGACTGCCTGGGGCCGGCCTGCCACAACTGGCGCGACCGCCGTTGCTTCATGGCCCGAGCCCGGCTGGCCGCCCGGGAGGCGGACCTGGTCATCGTCAACCACGCCCTGCTGCTGGCCGATGCCGACAGCGGGGGATCGGTCCTCCCCGAGGCGCGTCGGCTGGTGGTGGACGAGGCCCACCACCTGGAGGAGGCGGCCACCCAGGCCCAGTCCCGTCGCCTCAGTGCCGGATCGGTGCTGGCGGTGATCGACCGGCTGCCAGACTTCGGCGACGGTCCCCTCTCATCCTGGCTGCGCTCGGCCCGGCAGGCGACACTCGGCGCCTTCACGGAGGTGCGCCAGCTGCTCGATGCCGCCGGGAACAGCGGCGGGGGGCGGGCGCCGGTGGTGCTCAACCCGCGGCTGTCCGAAGAAGCCGCCTGGGCCGGGTGCGCACGGGCGCTGCAGCGCTGCGTGGCGACGCTGGAGCGGGCGGCAACCGGCCTGCGCCAGGCCGCCGCCGACCGGCCCCTCCAGGGGATGCTCTGGCCCCAGCCGGACAACGCCGCCCGGGAGTGCGAGCTCGCCGCCGACGCCCTCCAGGGCGCGGCAGCGATGGTGGTGGCGGGGCTGGAGGCGGTCGGATCCGCCTCGTCCGCCGGGGGCCGGGTGCTCTGGATGGAGTACGAGGCCAAGACCCGGCCGGTGCTGCGCTCGGCTCCGGCGGAGATCGGGCCGGCGCTGAGCGAACACCTCTTCAGCCGCATGGACACCGTCGTCCTGACCTCGGCGACCCTGGCGATCGCCGGCTCCTTCCGCTACATCCGGGATCGGCTGGGCCTGGACGATGTCGAGGAGCTGGTGCTGTCCTCGCCTTTCGACTACTTGAGCCAGTCCCTTCTCTGCCTGCCCCGGGGGATCCCCGGCCACAACGACCCCCGCCATCCCGAGGTCGTGGCCCGCCTGGCGGCCGAGCTCGCCGAGGAGCTGGGCGGGCGCACCCTCCTGCTCTTCACCGGGTACGCCGCCTTGAAGGAGGTCTCGGTCCACCTGCGCCGGCAGCTGGCGGGCCGGGGCATCGCCGTGCTGGGCCAGGGCTTGGACGGCACCCGCAACCAGCTGCTGCGGGGGTTCCGGCAGAACCCCAGAACCGTGCTGCTGGGGACCAGCAGCTTCTGGGAGGGGATCGACCTCCCCGGGGATCTGCTCCAGTGCGTGATCATCGACAAGCTCCCCTTCCCCGTGCCCACCGACCCGATCTTCCAGGCGCGCTCGAGGGGCCGCTCGGACTCCTTCAACCAGCTCTCGCTTCCGGAGGCCGTCCTGCGCCTCAAGCAGGGGTTCGGGCGGTTGGTTCGCGGGCGCGACGACGCCGGGGCGGTGGTGATCTGCGACCCGAGGATTCAGGAGCGCCGGTACGGGGCGAGCTTCGTGGCGGCCCTCCCCCGCGCCACCGTGACCGACGAGCCGCTGGAGTCGGTGGCGGCGGCGGTCGGCGAGTTCCTGCGCCGGCGCCGGGATTCCGGGCGTGCGGCCGGCGCTGGCGGGTGAGGTGAGCTGGTGGGCACCCTGCAGGTGGTAGCCACCCCGATCGGGAACCTCGAGGACCTCTCGCCGCGGGCCCAGGCGGTGCTGGCGCGGGTCGCGGTGGTGGTGGCGGAGAATCCCCGTCACAGCCTGCGGCTGCTGTCCCGCATCGGGGCCCGCCCGCGGCTCATCGCGCTCCCGGCGGCGCGGGAGGAGGAGCGCACCCAAGCCGTGCTGGCGGCTCTCGACGAGGGTGAGGTGGCGCTCATCTCCGATGCCGGGACGCCGGCGATCAGCGACCCCGGGAGGCGGCTGGTGGCGGCCGCCCGGGCCGCCGGGCACCAGGTCCTGGCCGTTCCCGGGCCCTCCGCCCTGGTGGCGGCGGTGGCCGCCAGCGGACTGCGCGCTGACCGCTTCGCCTTCCTCGGGTTCCTGCCCCGGACCCGGTCCAAGATGCTCGCCCAGCTGGCCGCCGCCCCGCAGCTGGCCCTGGTCTTCTATGAGTCCCCGCAGCGGCTGGCGGCCACCCTGGAGATGGCGTCCGTCGCCCTCGGGGCGCGTCGGGTGGCGGTGGCTCGGGAGATCTCCAAGCTGCACGAGAGCTGGCACCTCGGCACCGCCGCGGAGCTGGCCACCGAATTCCGCTCCACCCCGCCCCGGGGGGAGTGCACCGTCGTGGTGGAGGCGCCGGAACGACGGCGACCGCAACCTTGACTGAGGTCGACCTGGTGGACGCCCACTGCCACCTGGACGAGCTGGGGCGGCGGGGGATGGCGGTGGAGCGGGCCCTCTCACTGGCCCACGCCGCCGGCGTGCATCAGATGGTCACCAGCGCCGACTCCCTGGCGGAGGGGTTCGCGGGCCTCGAGCTGGCCGAGCGCCACCCGGAGGTGTACTTCACCCCCGGCTGGCACCCCAGCAACGGCAGGGCCCCCACCGCAGCTGAGCTGGGCGAGCTCCGTCAGCTCCTGCGGCACCCGAGAGCGGTGGCACTGGGCGAGGTGGGGCTGGACTACAGCACGAGGGGCGGCAGGCCCAGCGGGTCGCACGAGATGCAGCGGGAGGTCTTCCGGAGCATGCTGGAGCTCGCGGCCGAGGCGGACAAGCCGGTGGTGATCCACCAGCGCGCGGCCCAGGACGACCTGCTGGCGGTCCTGGACCAGACCCCCCCGGTGCGGGGGATGCTGCACTGCTTCAGCGGGGATGCCGGGTTCGCCGCGGCGGCGGTCAGCCGGGGCCTCATGTGCTCCTTCGCCGGAAACGTCACCTTCCGCTCGGCCACCGATCTCCAGCAGGCGGTGGTCGTCGTCCCCGCCGCGCAGCTGCTCATCGAGACCGACGCCCCCTTCCTCTCCCCCCAGCCGCACCGGGGGGCGCTCTGCCACCCCGCGCTTGTGGCGGTCACCGCGGCGTTTGTGGCGGTCCACCGGGGGGTGTGCCTCGAGACCCTGGCGAAGGCCACGGCGGAGGCCGCCCGGGGGTTCTTTCGCCTGCCCCCGGCTTGAGCGAGCTCCTTCTCTGCCGGGTCGAGACCGCTCGGGCGGTGGCCCGACGCTTTGGCCTCTCGCCGGACCGCTCCCGCAGCCAGAGCTTCCTTGTCGACCAGGTGGTCCGGGACGCCATCGTGGCCTCCCTGCCCCCTCAGCCCAGCACCGTGCTGGAGATCGGATGTGGCCTTGGTGCGCTCACCCAGGGGCTGCTGCAGGCCGGCCGGCAGGTGGTAGGGGTCGAGGTCGACGACCGGGCGGTGGCGGCGCTGGGCCTGCTCCGCGTTCGATATCCAGCGCTCCGGGTGGTGGCGGCCGACGCCCTCCAGGTGGGAGCGCGAGAACTGGGCCTGTCGGGGCCGTTCGTCGCCGTGGGCAACCTCCCCTACGGCCTCACCGGTGCCCTGATCCCGCACGTCCTGGGGTTCGCCCCTCCCCCCGTGACCTGCCTCTTCCTCGTCCAGCGCGAGGTTGCCGCCCGGCTCGCTGCCCCGCCCGGCGGCTGGTCGCTCTCGACCCTGGCGGTCCGCCTGGCCGCCGTGGTGGAGCGCCGCCTCGAGGTCGGGCCGGAGAGCTTCTGGCCCGTCCCCAAGGTGCACAGCACCCTGCTGGAGCTGCGGCCCAGCCCGGTGGGGGACCCGGCGCTTCGGGCCGGGCTGCTGGCTCTGGCTCGGCCGATCTTCCAGCAGCGCCGCAAGCAGCTGCGCCACGGGCTGGCCCGAGCTCTGCATGTGGACCCCGGGGCGGCCGACGAGCTGCTGCGCTCCGTGGGGATCGACCCCGCCCGCCGGCCGGGCACCCTTGAGCTGGAGGAGTGGCTCCGCCTGGCGCCGCTGGCCGGAGTCGGTGGCGGCGAGATGCGGTGATATATTCGGCGCCATGACGGCTGTGGGCCCGCGGGTCCGGGGGACCCAGGAGCCCCCCACTCCCGGCCCGGCCGGCTTCCGGGAGGCGCTGCGCAACCGGGACTTCAGCCTGCTCTGGGGAGCTCAGGTGGCGGCGCAGCTGGGCGACAAGTTCTTCGCCTTCTCCCTCCTCCTCTCCATCTACTCCCTCACCCACCTGTATCTCAGCGACGCCGCCCTGCTCCTGGCCTACACCATCCCGGCGGTGTTCCTCTCGGTTCCGGCGGGGATCTTTGCCGACCGCTACGACAAGAAGACCCTCATGATCTGGACCAACCTCAGCCGCGCTGTGCTGGTCCTCGGGGTGCCCGCGCTGGAGCTGACCGGGATCGCCCAGCACCAGGTCGCCCCCCTCTACCTCATCACCCTGGTCTTCGCCGGCGTGGGCCAGCTCTTCGCCCCCGCCGAGGCGGCGAGCATCCCCAGCCTGGTGCGGCGGGATCAGCTGGCCGCAGCCACCTCGCTGTTCACCGTGACCATCGTCCTCACCATCGTGGTCTCGGTCCCCCTGGCCTCACTGGCCCAGCGCCTTCTGGGGCAGGAGGGCCCGTACTACTTCGGGGCCAGCCTGTTCGCCTTGGCCTCGGGGGCGATATGGCTGATCCGCCCCCGGCTGGCCGCCGTCCGGCGCGGCCCCGAGGTCGCCGAGGGATCGACCGGACGCACCCTGCGGGAGGTGCGAGAGGTGGTGGAGGTGATCCGGCGGAGCCCGGTGCTTCCGTTCGCCTTCGGGATGCTGACCCTGGCGCTGGTGATCGTCTTCACGATCTTCGCCCTCTCCGCCGGCTACATGCAGCACGTCCTGCTGCGCCGTCCCCAGGACAGCTACATCCTCCTGCTGCCCGCCACCTTTGGCATGGTCGTGACCGGCACCCTGGTCAGCCGGAGGCAGGGGGCTTCCGGCGGCGCCCGCCTGGCGGCCCAGGGGCTGATCCTGGCCGGAGCGGCGATGCTGGTCCTCGGGGTGCTGCCCCCGGTCCTAGCCCGGCTGGGGGTCGTGGGGGGGCTGGTGCCGCTGGCAATCTGCCTGGCGGTGCTGTTCGGGGTGGGGCTGGGGGCGGTCCTCATCCCCTGTCTGGTCCTGATCCAGGTGGCCACCGAGGAGGCCACCCGGGGACGGATCTTCGGGGGGGCGTTCCTCCTCATCAACCTGGCGATCGCCCTCCCGCTGCTGGTGGCCGGCGCGATCGCTGACGCGGTGGGCGCCAGCGACGTGATCGCCTTCCTCGGAGTCTGCCTCCTCGGGGCCGGGGCGGCGGCGCTGACCAGGTCATGGGGGAGAGGGGTGGTTACGGCCCGGTAGCGGCGTGTCGAAGTTCGTTGGCGGGGGCTTCCCCAGCTCCTCAGCTCTCGTTCAATGGCGGCATGCGCGCGGTAGTGACCTGCGAGGCCTGCGGCTTCCGGCAGGAGGTGGCGAGGGAGATCCCCCAGCCGACCAGCTTCCACATCATCTGCCACCGCTGTGAGCAGAGCCTGCGAGTGAGCGTCACCCCGGCCGACATCCGGACCGCCGAGGCGATGTTGAGGACCCGCTCCCCGATCGCCTGAGGTCTCAGACCGCCCAGCGGGAGAGTCCCTGAGGGATCTCCTCCCGGCCGCCGGCGAGGTGGGCGATGCCCTGCTCCTCTCCGAAGAAGTCCAGCGGCAGCTGGCGGGCGAGGGGCAGCACCTGCCCGGAGCGGGCCCGCTCGCGGAGCCGGGCCCGGCGCTCTGGGTCGTGGGCCGAACACTGCACGCTGCAGTACTTGGCGGTGGGCTTCTTGACCGGTGACCCACACCCTTGCCGCGAGCAGAGGCGGGGTTGGCGGGGGGCCGAGGAGGAGCTCACGGGGGGCCATATTAAGGCCTGCTTAAGGCCGACTGTCAATGGCAAAAGCGTTCGGAAAAGAAGGTGATTCCGCCCCGAAATTGGGGGCCCGACTTGTCCCCCTTTTCCCCACTTCGGGTGTGGACAACGCCCGGCGGCGACGTGGGCGCACCAGGAGTCGAACCTGGGGCCTCTACCGTGTCAGGGTAGCGCTCTAACCACCTGAGCTATGCGCCCGCGGGAGGATCGGATTATAGCCGCCGCGCCGGCGCCCGAGATCGCCTCGGCCGCCGCCCTAGAATTCACCTTGCCCATGTCAGAGCCCACCCTCGACGTCCTGCGTCACAGCGCCGCCCACCTGATGGCGGCGGCCGTGTGCGAACTCTACCCGGGGGCCGAGTATGCCATCGGGCCGTCTATCGAGGACGGGTTCTATTACGACTTCCTGCTCCCCGGCGGCGCCCGCCTCAGCGACGACGATCTGCCCGCCATCGAGGGCCGCATGCGGGCGATCCAGCGCCGCGACCCCGCCTACGTCCGGGAGGAGCTGGACCGCGAGACCGCTCTCCGCGACTTCCGCGCCCGGGGCCAGCGGTTCAAGGTGGAGCTGATCGAGAAGATCCCCGAGGGTGATGTGATCAGCTGCTACCGCACCGGGGAGTTCTTCGACCTCTGCCGGGGTCCCCATGTGACCAGCGCCGGGGGCATCCCGGCCTTCCAGCTGCTGCACACCGCGGGTGCCTACTGGCACGGGGACGAGCGCCAGCCGATGCTGCAACGCATCTACGGCACCGCCTGGGCGAGCCAGGCCGACCTCGACTCCTACCTGGAACGGCTGGAGCTGGCCCGTCAGCGCGACCACCGCCGGATCGGGCGGCAGCTGGACCTCTTCTCCCTCTCCGACGAGCTCGGCGGGGGGCTGGTCCTGTGGCACCCCCGGGGGGCGGTCGTGCGCGAGGTGATGGAGGATGACTGGCGGCGGGAGCACCGGCGGCGGGGCTACCAGCTGGTCTACACCCCCCACCTGGCGAGGGAGCACCTCTGGGAGGTGAGCGGGCACCTCGGCTTCTTCGCCGACGAGATGTACGGGGCGATGGAGGTCGAGGGCGAGCGCTACCGGATCAAGCCGATGAGCTGCCCCTTTCACATCCTGATCTACAAGTCGCGGCCACGGAGCTACCGGGAGCTGCCCCTGCGGATGGCGGAGCTGGCCTCGGTGTACCGCTTCCAGCGCAGTGGCACGCTCCACGGGCTGCTGCGGGTGAGAGGCATCACCCAGGACGACGCCCACATCTTCTGCACCGAGGAGCAGGCAGAGCAGGAGGTCGGCGCGGTCCTGGACATGGCCCGGGACATGATGGCCAGGTACGGCTTCACCGACCTCGACGTTGACCTCAGCACCAAGCCCGCCAAGGCGGCTGGAGAGGACCGCATGTGGCAGCTGGCCGAGGCGGCGCTGGAGCGGGCGGCTCGGGCCCGGGACCTCAAGTTCAAGGTCAGCCCCGGGGAGGGGGCCTTCTATGGCCCCAAGATCGACATCCACATCCGGGACGCCATGGGCAGGCGCTGGCAGTGCACCACCGTGCAGTTCGACTTCAACGAACCGGAGCGCTTCGGGCTGGAGTACATCGGCGCCGACGGCGCACCCCATCGGCCGATCATGGTGCACCGGGCCCTGTTCGGCTCGATGGAACGGTTCTTCGGTGTGCTTCTGGAGCACTACGGTGGTGCGCTCCCGCTCTGGCTCAGTCCTGAGCAGGTGCGGATGGTGACCGTGAGCGACGACCAGCTCCCCTACGCCGACGCCGTGGCGGCGCAGTTGGAGGAGGCGGGGATCCGCACCGGCCGGCCCCGCTCCGGAGAGCGAATGCAGGCCCAGATCCGCGACGGGGAGTTGGCCAAGGTGCCCTACCTGGCGGTGGTGGGGCGGCGCGAAATCGAGGCCGGGCAGGTGAACCTCCGCGACGCTCGCCGGGGGGGGCAGACCGTGCTCCAGGTCCAGGAGGTCATCGCTCGGCTCCGGGCGGAGGCGGGTCCATCCTGAGCCGGGGCCCGGCTCAGGGCCCGCTTCGTGATAGCATCGGCCCCTCTATCTCGAGCTGAGGAGGTTGCGTCCATAGCGTTTCGCGAGCTGCACATCAATGACCAGATTCGGACCCCACAGGTCCGGCTCTTTGACGATACGACCGACGAGGCGTTGGGGATCGTGACCCTGGTGGATGCCCAGAGGTTGGCTCAGGAGCGGGGCCTGGACCTCGTGGAGGTGGCGCCCCAGGCTCAACCTCCGGTGTGCCGGCTCATGGACTACGGGCGTTTCAAGTTCGAGGCCCTGAAGAGGGAGAAGGAAGCCCGTCGCGAGCACAACGCCATCCGCCTCAAGGAGATGAAGCTTCGTCCCAAGATCAGTGACCACGACTTCCAGACCAAGTACGGATACGTCCGCCACTTCCTGGAGGAGGGGGACAAGGTCAAGCTCACTATCATGTTCCGGGGACGCGAACTGGTCCACCAGGAAATCGGCCGGGCTCTGCTGCAGCGGCTGGCCGAGGAGGTCAAGGACGTGTCCCAGGTCGAGCGGCAGCCCCTTCTCGAGGGGCGCAACATGATCATGATCCTGAACCCGGTGCAGAAGAAGCCCAGCAGGGGAGAGCCCAACCACCATGCCGAAGATCCGCAGCCATAAGGGGACCCAGAAGCGCTTTCGGGTCTCCGGGGGTGGCAAGCTGCTCCGCCGGGGCGCCTTTCAGTCGCATCTCCTCGAGCACAAGTCGGCCAAGCGCAAGCGCGGCTACGCCCAGATGAAGCAGGTGGACGCCGGTGATGCCAAGGTGGTGCGCCGCAACGCCCCCTACCTGGAGGGCTGACCGATGGCCAGGGTGAAGCGGGGAGTCACCGCCAGGCGGCGCCACAAGCGGCTGCTGGAGACGGCCTCCGGCCTGACCGGGACCCACAACCGGCTGTATCGACCCGCCCACGAGGCGGTGATGCACAAGCTGGCCTACCAGTACCGGGACCGACGTCGCCGCAAGGGCGACTTCCGTCGGCTGTGGATCGCCCGCATCAACGCCGCCACCCGGCAGAGCGGGATCCCCTACAGCCGGTTCATCGCCGCCCTCGGTCGGGCCGGGGTCGAGCTCTCCCGCAAGCAGATGGCGGAGCTGGCGGTTCGTGACCCCGGCGCATTTGCGAAGCTGGTCGAGTTGGCCCGGGAGGGCGCCACCCAAGAGTGATGGCGGTCGACCTCCAGGAGCTCACCAAGCAGGCCCTGGAGGAGATCGCCAGGGCGGACAGCCTTGACCAGCTGGAGCGGGTCCGGCTGCGCTACCTGGCACGCCACGGGGGGCTGATCAGCGGCGCTGGGGCGCGCCTGCGGGAGCTGCCGGCCGACCAGCGGGCGGCCTACGGCCGGGATTTCAACGCCGCCAGCGGAGCCGTCCACGAGGCGGCGGAGCGGCGCCGCGAGGAGCTCTCCAGCGCCGAGTTGGAACGGCAGGCGGGGGAGGAGTGGGTGGACATGAGCCACCCCGGCAGCCCCCTCAGCCGGGGCCACGCCCACCCGGTCGCCCAGCTGGTGCGCGAGATCGAGGACATCTTCTCCTACCTCGGCTACCAGTCGGTCTCCGGTCCGGAGCTGGAGGACGACCTGCATAACTTCCAGCTTCTCAACATGCCCCCCGAGCATCCGGCCCGGGACGCCCACGACACCTTCTACCTGGCGGCCCCGGCCGCCGGCTGGCTCTACCGCACCCACACCTCGCCGGTGCAGATGCGGGCGATGCTCACGTCCAAGCCGCCGCTGCGGATCATCGTGCCCGGCAAGGTGGCCCGGCGCGACAACCCGGACCCCACCCACAACCCGGTCTTCCACCAGGTGGAGGGGCTCTGTGTCGACTCGGGGGTGACCGTGGGCGACCTCAAGGGGACTCTGGAGTACGCCCTCCGGGCGCTCTTCGGCCGGGATCGGCGGGTTCGGCTGCGGGCCAGCTTCTTCCCCTACACCGAGCCCAGCCTCGAGGCCGACGTCGCCTGCGGGGTCTGCCAGGGCTCCGGCTGTCGCAGCTGCCTTAACAAGGGGTGGGTCGAGATCCTTGGGTCGGGGATGGTCCATCCCCAGGTCCTGCGCAACGGCGGCATCGACCCCGACCGTTTCAGCGGCTTCGCCTTCGGCATGGGCCCGGACCGGATCGCGGTGCTGCGCTACGGGATGGCGGACGTGCGCGACCTGTACGAGAACGACCTGCGGCTCCTGGAGCGGTTCTGAGGTGCGGGTCAGCCACGGCTGGCTCTCTGAGCTGGTCGACCTCGAGGGGGTGCCGCCCGCCCGGGTGGCCGAGCTGCTGACCCTCAGTGGGACCGAGGTCGAGCGGGTGGTCGAGTATGGCCGGGGGCTGGATCAGGTGGTGGTCGGCGAGGTGGTGGGGCTGCGCCGGCTCACCGGCAGCGACCACCTCTTCCTCGCCGACGTTCGCTTGCCGGGCCAGGAGCCCCGGGAGGTGGTGTGCGGCGCCGGCAACCTCTTCCTCGGGGCCCTGGTGCCCTGGGCCCGCCCGGGGACAACCCTCCCCACCGGCTTGGAGATCGGCCGCCGCAAGATCCGGGGGAGCTGGAGCGAGGGGATGCTCTGTGCCCCCGACGAGCTGGGGCTCGGAACCGACCACCTGGGGGTCCTCATCCTGCCCGGCTCCGAGGCCGAGGCCGGTCAGCCGCTGGCCGATCTCTACCCGCTCGACTTCGTGTACGACCTGGAGATCCTCAGCAACCGGGCCGACTGCCTCTCCCACTGGGGCGTGGCCCGGGAGCTGGCGGCCTTGCTGAGGCGGCCACTCCAGGACCCCGACACCTCCCTGCCGGTCCGGGCGGCCCAGGGTCCGGAGGTCGCGGTGTTGGTCGAGGACGCGGCCGACTGCCCGCTGTACCTGGCCGAGTGCCTTCTCGGGGTGGGTGATCAGCCGGCGCCGCCTCTGGTCCGCCAGCGGCTGGCGGCGGTGGGGCAGCGCTCCCTGGGAGGGGTGGTGGATCTCGCCAACTACGTGATGCTCGAGGTGGGCCAGCCGCTGCACACCTTCGACCTCGACCGCCTGCCCAACTCCGGGGGGCGGGTGGAGATCGGGGTGCGCCGCGGCCGCCCTGGGGAGACCCTCTCCTGCCTCGATGGCGAGGAGCGGACGCTGGACCCCGCCACGCTCGTCATCACCGCCGCCGACCGTCCCCAGGCGATCGCCGGGATGATCGGGGGCGAGGCCTCGGCGGTCAGGGGGGGCACCACCTCACTCCTGCTCGAGGCCGCCAACTTCAACTGGACCCTGCTGCGGAGCACCTCGCGGCGGCTTGGCCTGCGCACTGAGGCCTCCTCCCGGTTCGAGCGCCGCCTCTCCCCGCACCTGGCCTCCGTCGGCGCCGCCCGCTTCCTCCGCCTGGCCTGCTCAACCCTCGGCGCCACGCTCACTCCCGGCCCTTCGGCCTTCGGAGTGCCGCCCCCCGCCCCGCTCTCGATCCAGGTGGACTCCGGCCGGGTGTCGGCCCTGCTGGGCCGCCCCCTCAGCCCCGCCGAGGTGGCGGCGCCGCTGCGAGCCCTGCAGTTCGAGGTGGAGGAGGAGGGGGAGGGGCGCCTGCGGGCCACTCCTCCCGCGGTGCGGACCGACGTGACCGCCCCCGTGGACGTCGTCGAGGAGGTCGGCCGGATCCTCGGGTATCAGGACGTCGAGGGGACCATTCCCCCGATCCGCCAGGCCCCGCCGGTGGACGCCTTCACCAAGCCTGTGGCGCGGCTGGTCTCGGAGCTCTGCCTCGGGGCGGGGCTCAGTGAGGCGATCACCGTGAGCCTGCTGCCCCTGGAGCGCTCCCTGTCCGCTCCCCGGCTCTGGACCGGGGCGTCTCCGCTGGCCCTGGCCAACCCGCTTTCCGCTCAGCTGGGAGCCCTGCGGGTGGGCCTGCTGGCCGGCCTTCTGGTCAGCATCCACCAGAACCAGGCGAGGGGGCAGGAGCGGGTGCGTCTCTTCGAACAGGGAGCGGCCTTCTGGGGCCGGGGGGAGGGTGCCCCGGAGGAGCCCTGGCTGCTCGGCGTCGTCGATCTGGGGGACGATGCTCCTGAGGCGGCCGGGCAGCGGGTGCGTGGCCTCTTGGCGCTCTGCGGAGCCCTGGCGAGTCGGGGCGGCGGCGGCGAGGTGGAGTTCCGCCCCGCCAGCTGGCCCGGGATGCACCCGCTGCGCGCCGCCGAGCTCTGGTCGCAGGGCGCCCTGCGGGGGGTTGTGGGCGAGTTGGACGCCCGGGTCACCGATGCCTTCGACCTGCGCGGGAGAGTGGCTGTCGCCGAGCTGCGGCTCGATGGCTGGCTGGTCCCCGGGGGCCGCAAGGGGATGGCTCCGCCGCTACCCCGGACCCCGGCGCTGGTGCTGGACCTGGCCGTGGTCGTGCCCCGCCGCGCCGGCCTCGGGCCCGCCCTGGACGCGGTCGCGGCGCTCCAAGTGCCGGAGCTGGAGCAGGTGCTCCCGGTTGACGAGTACCAGGGCAGCCAGCTGGACCCAGAGCTCAAGGGCTGGACGCTCCGGCTCTGGCTCCGGGACCCGGAGCGGACCCTGACCCGCGCCGATGGGGAGCAGGTGCGGCAGCGGGTGCTGGCCGCCCTCGAGCGGGAGGCGGACGCGCGGCTGCGGTGACCAGGGCCGGGGACCGGCTGCCGCGCTCATTCTTCAAGCGACCGAGTCCGGACGTGGCCCGCGACCTCCTCGGCTGCTGGCTGGTCCGACGATCCTCAGCCGGGACGATCCGGGTGCAGCTGGCTGAGGTGGAGGCGTATCTGGGGGAGACCGATCCCGCCTCCCACGCCCGGCGGGGTCGGACCGCCAGGAACCTGCCGATGTACGGCCCTGCCGGCCACGCCTACGTCTACTTCGTGTACGGCATGCACCACTGCCTCAACGTGGTGACCGGCGAGGAAGGCGAGGCGGCCGCCGTGCTCCTGCGAGGCGCGCTGGCCGGACCCGATGCCCGGCCGCGGCTCGATGGCCCGGCCCGCCTCTGCCGGGCCCTCGCCGTGGATCTGGCCCAGAACCGGCTGGACCTGTGCGGCCGGCAGGATGAGCTCTGGCTTGAGGCTGGCCCCGTCCCGGCGGGGCTGGCGCCGCTCGAGGGGCCGAGGGTCGGGGTCAGCGATCCCACCCCTTGGCGGTTCCGCCTCGCGGCTCGGGAGCACCGGGCATGAAAAAGGGAGCGGGCTCGAAGGCCCGCTCCCAGAAATTGCCGGTGCTGTAAGCACCCTCGTCCAGCGGATAAGCTGGAACGCAAACCGTGGTGAACTGCCCTCTGCCGGGGCCGGGTCGCGAAGTGGCGGACATCCGCCGGTACGGCCCCGCGGGGGCCAGTCACTCCGCCCTGCTGTGCCTCAGCATGCTCCAGACGGTACGCACCTCGGAAACCTCCGTCTGAACCCGGATACCTACCATCAACATACCACCGCCACCGGGGCTGTCAAGTCCCAGTTGGCCGATGACCCCGGTGGGTTGCGAGCTCGCCGTCGGCGCTCCGAAGCGGGCGCCAACCACCAGCTGAGAACGGGAGAAGGGGCTAGGCGACGGCAGGGGGCGTGTCCTCCTGGCCCCGCCTACCCACAGTGCCAGCCGCCCGCCAGGCCCAACTGGGCAACGGTCCCGCCAACCTCGCTCGTGCCGGACAAGTGGAGGTTGACCATTCCCCCGGCACCCTGGTACCGCGCGGTGACGGTCCCGACGCCCTGGACCGGTGAGCCGGTCTCTGGCCCCGCAAAGTAGGTGGAGACGGTGCCGCTCGCCGAGGTCACGGTGGCGGTGACCGAGGTGTTCAAGGTTCCGACCGGAGGTGGGAAGAGGACCGTCCCCGCCCGGGGCACGGCACGGATCACAATCTCCACGGTCGGCCCTGGGGCACCGCCACCAAAGGGGACGACCTCTCCGCTGATGGTGACGGTGCCACCGCCCGGGCGGCAGCTGAGGGTCGCGGGTGGGGCCTTGAGGATTCCCAGAAAATGCCCCGAGATCAGAATGGTGGCGGTGCCCGCGGGGATGGGCGAGGCGCTCGGCGCGGGGGTGGGGTGGGCGCTCGGGACCCCCACGACGTGGAAGGATGGCCCGATCCCACAGCCCGCCACCAGGAGGGTGAGGCTCAGGGCCGAGCCCGCCTGGCCCCATCTCCATCCGACGGGGCGCCCGGATCGTGCCGTTGGCTGCTGGGGCGCTTCCGGTTCCGGGTCAAGGGGGCTCATAGCCGTTGCGGCAGCCCCTCGGGTCCGCTGGCGATGCCAAGCCCCTCGGCGCTGCTGAGGTCGTCGTCCACCAGGACCACCTGGTGGGCCGACGGGGCCAGGAGACTGGCTCCGGTGCTGGCTCGGGACCCCGCCTGGCGGTGAACCCAGAGCAGGCCGGGAGGCAGGCTCCCCTCGCGGCTCTGGAGATCGCCCAGGGGCAAATTGATGGAGCCGGGGATGCGCCGGCCGGCCCACTTCTCCGGGCTCCGGACTTCCACCAGGTCGGGGCGGTGCCCGGACCTGATGAGCCGGGCCAGCTCCGCGAAGTCGGCGACCGGATATGAGCTGGAGCTGGCATCCATGACCTCGGGTGCCACCGATTCCCCGGCGGGGCGGTCGATCCCGATCCGGGCCAGTTGGCGCTGCGCCCGGCGCACCTCCTCCCGACTCTCGCCGACGAGGTAGCTGCGATCTCCGAGCCCTGGAGTTCGCAGGCCCGAGATTTGCAGCGCCATCGTCCCTCCCCGGTGGGTGGCGGCCCGCACCGCGCCGCCGGACAATCCTAGGGGCCCGCCGCGGGCAACCGTGCAATCCTGCACGCCACCTGGGTGTCAGCTTAGAGGTGGGCTTGTCGGAAGCCGTGGCTCTTGGCGAGAATCCCCCCGTGAGCGACTCAGCGCCGGCCCGGGGACCGACCCCGCTGGATCGGTCCGACCCCCTGCCCCTCTGGGCACAGCTCGCCGCGGACCTGCGCCGCCGGATCGGGGCGGGAGAGTTGTCCAGCCGCTTCCCGACGGAGGGGGGGCTGGTCACCGCTTACCAGGTCAGCCGGCACACCGTGCGAGAAGCGCTGCGCGACCTTCGCTCCCAGGGTCTGGTCGACTCCCGGCGGGGTCTGGGAACCCGGGTCATCGAGCCCCGGTTCCATCAGCCGCTTGGGGCCCTGTACAGCCTCTTCCGGTTCGTTGAGGCTCAGGGCGCCGAGCAGCGCAGTGAGGTTCGAGTCCTGGAGTCCAGGCTGGACGCGACGGTCGCAAGGCGGCTCGGCCTGGGGGAGCGCACCCCCCTGGTGTACCTGGAGCGGCTGAGGCTGGCCAACGGCCGCCCCCTCGCCCTGGACCGGGCCTGGGTGCCCCAGTCGTTCGGCGAACCGCTGCTCTCGGCCGACTTCGCCCACGCTGCCCTCTACGACCAGATGGCCGGGTTGTGCCGGACGCGCCCCGACCACGGCCGAGAGGAGATTCGAGCGCTGGTGCCCGAGCCCGCGGTGCGACACCTCCTCGGCCTGCCCCACGGGGTGGCGGCATTCCTCATCGAGCGGCTCGCGTTTGCCGGGCCGGACCCGGTCGAGTGGCGGAGCACCGTGATCCGAGCCGACCTCTACAGCTTCTCGGTTGAGTGGCTCGGTGCCAGCGCCATGCGTGTCGACGTGCGTCGTCAGCGAGAACCTGGCCCCCCTCCAGCCTAGAGGGCCACCTAGCCCCGCCGACCCGGGGAGGTGCGGCGGGAGAACCAGTTCTGGCTCGAGATCTCCTGGCGCATCGACCCAGATGGCAGCCTGGCCATCCGGCGCCACTTCGAGTCCCCGTACCTCCCCGGGGAGACGATCACCGTGGACGAGTACCAGCGCTGGGTCTTCGAGAACCAGGTGCCAGGTCTCCCGAGCGGGCCAGGGGGGCGGGCCCTGAAGGGCTCGCCTACACACGCCGGTTCGGGGCGGTCGAGCTGGACGCCGACCGCTACCGCCGGGATGGGCGCCCGCTGTCTGAGGAGGAGACGTCGGGCGCGGTCCCGGACGCCGCGGGGGTGCTGCGCCGCCCGGTGAACCTGGACGAGGCGCCCCCACTTGCCGGGGAGGGGGGCTCGGTGGGGCTGGTGCACGAGGGCGGCGGCGCCACCTTCGGACGGCTCACCCCGTCCCGGCGGCTGGAGATCTACTCCACGACGATGCGCGACTTCGGCCGGCCGGACCAGGCCGTTCCCGGGTACATCGAGTCGCACGTCTCCCGCCGGCGGATCGATCTGGACCGGGGGGAGGTGGTGCTGGTCCCCACCTTCCGCCTCCCCACTTGATCCGCACGCGGTCGGGCAACACCAAGCACCTCGACCTGATCTCCAACACCCACCCGCTCTGGCTCAATCCCGACGCCGCCGTCCGCCACCGCCTCCCGACCGGGGACCTGGTCCGGGTACGGACCAAGATCGGCTACTTCGTGGCCCGGGTGTACGTGACAGAGGCGATCCGGCCCGGCGTATGCGTTCTCTCCCATCACTTGGTCCGGTGGCGGTTGCACGAAGGAGAGGGGAGCCGATGGAGGAGCGGGCTGGCCGACCTCAGCCGGCGTGGGGAGTCGGGCTGGCTCCTCCGATACCGTCAAGGGGTCCGGCCCTTCGCCTCCGACGACCCGGACAGCTCCCGGATCACCTGGGACGATCCCGGCGTCCACCGGAACCTCGCCTTCCCGGTACAGCCCGACCCCTGGTCGGGGATGCACTGCTGGCTGCGGCAGGTGCGGCTGGAGCCAGCCGCCGCGGAGGACCGCTTCGGCGAGGTGTTCGTGGACATGGAGCGGGCGCGCTCGGAGTTCCGCCGGTGGCTGGCAATGTCGCGCCCCGCCCACGGACCGGACCGCCAACGCCGTCCCGAGTTCCTCATGCGTCCGGTCAAGCCGAGGCGGCGCGCCCAAGGGACGCCGCTGCCGGGTAGCTGAGCAGCCCGACGCAGCTGAGGCGGTAGTCCCGGTAACGTAGCCGCCCATGAACGTGGCCGCTCCTTCCGCCGGGCCCGAGGAACTGCTCCGCGGGGTGGTCGACTGCGTGGACCGCGAACACCTGGCCGCCCGGCTCCGCTCCGGCGCCAGCCTCCGCTTCAAGTTCGGCATCGACCCCAGCGCCCCCGACATCCACCTGGGCCACACCGTGCCGATGCGCCTGCTGCGCCGGTGGCAGCTGGCGGGGCACCTCCCGGTGCTGATCATCGGCGACTTCACCGCGCGCATCGGAGACCCCAGCGGACGGTCCGCAACGCGACCCCAGCTCAGCCGGGAGGAGGTCGAGGCCAACGCCGCCACCTACCTGGAGCAGGTGTTCGCGGTGGTCGACCCGGAGCGGGTGGAGGTGCGGCGCCAGAGCGAGTGGTATGGGGACTTCTCCCTCGACTCGGTCCTGGAGCTGGCGCGCACCGCCACGGTGGCCCAGATGCTCCAGCGGGCCGACTTCGAGCAGCGACTTCGCCAGGAGCGTCCGATCGGGCTCCATGAGCTCCTCTACCCCCTCCTGCAGGGGTACGACTCGGTGGCGATCGCCGCCGATGTGGAGCTGGGGGGCACCGACCAGCTCTTCAACCTGCTCCGCGGCCGAGAGGTGCAGTCGGCCTACGGGATGGCGCGCCAGGACGTGGTGACCGTACCCCTCCTCGTCGGCCTGGACGGGCAGCGGAAGATGAGCAAGTCGCTCAACAACGCGGTGGGCGTGCGCGAGCCGGCCGCAGAGCAGTTCGGCAAGCTGATGTCCCTGCCCGACACCCAGATCGTCCCCTATTTGGAGCTGGTGACCGCGACGCCGCCCGCCGAGGTGGACCGGCTCGCGGCCCAGCTCGCGGCCGGCCAGGTCCACCCGAGGGATCTGAAGGAGCTCATGGCCAAGCGGGTGGTGGCCCAGTTCCACGGCGCCGGCGCGGCCGACGCGGCGGCGGCGGAGTTCGCCCGCCGCTTCCGTGACCGGGGGCTGCCCAGTGAAGTCCCGGAGGTGGTGCTTCCGCGGGGGCCGATGGACCCTCGGGACCTCCTCACCGGGGCTGGCCTGGCGCCCTCCCGGAGCCAGGCCATGAGGTGGCTTCGCGAGGGGGCGGTGCGCCTCGACGAGGCGCGCCTGGGGCCGGACGACCAGCTTGTGGACTTCCGGGACGGCAGTGTGCTCCGGGTGGGGTCCCGGCGGCTCGTCCGGCTTCGGACGGCATCGACCGCCCAAGCCGAGCCATCGCGCGGGGACTGCTAGGCTTGCAGCGCGGCGGTACACTTGTGGGAATGCATGTTCGTGCGGTCCTGCCCCGGCGGGACGGGAACCGGCGGCGGAGGTAGGCAGTGTCTGGGCACTCCAAGTGGGCGGGGATCAAGCACAAGAAGGCGGTGGTGGACGCCCGCAAGGGCCAGACCTTCACCAAGGTCGCGAGCGAGATCACCGTGGCGGCTCGGGAAGCCGGGGGCGACCCGGTCGGCAACTTCCGTCTGCGCCTCGCCATCCAGAAGGCGAGAGAAGTGAACATGCCCGCCGACAACATCGAGCGGGCCATCAAGCGGGGGACCGGCGAGCTTCAGGGGGCGGCGATCGAGGAGATCCGCTACGAGGGGTACGGTCCGGGCGGCGCGGCGATCCTGGTCGACGTCCTCACCGACAATCGCAACCGCACGGTAGCCGGCCTGCGCAACATCTTCACCCGGGCCGGCGGCAGCCTTGGGGAGGCCAACTCGGTGGCCTGGATGTTCAAGCGCACCGGCGTCATCATCGTGGATCCAAAGGGGTCGGACTCCGAGCAGCTGGCGCTGGAGGCGATCGAGCTGGGCGCCGACGACGTCCAGGTCGAGGGGGAACTGGTGGAGGTGTACGTCGCTCCGGAGCAGTTGGAGACGGTCCGCCAGGCGCTCATCGACGGCCAGCACCAGGTGGAGCGCGCCGATGTCACGATGCAGCCCACGACCACGGTGGAGGTTGACGACAAGCACGCCGGGGCGGTGGTCCGGCTCCTGGAGGCGCTGGAGGAGCACGACGATGTCCGCGAGGTGCACTGCAACGCCATCCTTCCCGACGACGGCATGGCCGAGGTCTGAGCCCCGGCCCGCCGGTGCTTGAGATGCGAGCTTGCTGGTACTGGGCCTGGATCCCGGCCTCGCCCTGACCGGCTGGGCGCTGGTGGAGGGGGAGCGGGGACGACTCCGCCTGCGCGAGGCGGGGTGTCTGCGGACGGCGGCCGGGTCGCCCGAGGCGTCGCGGCTGCTTGACCTCTCGGACCAGGCCGATGCGCTGCTGGGCCGGTCGGGGGCGCAGGCAGTGGCGGTGGAGCGACTCTTCTTCAGCCGCAATGTGACGACCGCCATGGCGGTCAGCCAGGCCCGGGGGGTGCTCCTCTGCTCGGTAGCTCGGCACCGGATGGAGCTGGCGGAGTACACCCCGGGTGAGGTCAAGCAGGCGGTGACCGGCTCGGGCGCCGCCGACAAGCGCCAGGTGGCGAGGATGGTCCGCCTGATCCTGGGGCAGGAGGTTCCCCTCTCCCCCGACGACCTGACCGACGCCTGTGCGGTGGGGATCTGCCACCAGCACTCCCGCGGCCTGCTCCGGGCGCTGGCCGCCAGCCGGCTGTGATCGCCTCACTGCGCGGGCGGATCGCCCGAGTGGACGAAGAGTGGGTGGTCCTGGAGGTGGGTGGAGTCGGCTTCCAGGTGTTCGTCCACGCCCGCACCGGCGCCCAGCTGCGCGCCGCCTCCGGCGAGGTGAGGCTGGAGGTGCACACCGTGGTGCGCGACGACGCCATCTCCCTGTACGGATTCCTCGACCCGCAGGAGCTGGTCTTCTTCCGGCACCTGCTGGGGGTGGAGCGGATCGGGCCCCGGGCGGCCCTGGCCATCCTCTCTCGGACCGAGTGGGAGGCCCTGGCCGAGGCCATCGTCGCCGAGGACCATGAGCTGTTGGCGGCGGTCCCGGGAATCGGGCTGAAGACCGCCCGCCGGATCGTCCTGGAGCTGAAGGGGACGGTGGACCAGATGGGCATCGTCTCGGCTCCCGCCACGGACGGCCGGTCCACGGCGGTGGGCGACAGGGCGGCCGAGGCGCTGGTGGCCCTCGGCTTCACGGCGTCGACCTCCCGCTCGGCGGTGGGCGCCGCCCTGGCCACCCTGAGTGGCCAGGGTGAGCGGACGGTGGAGGAGGTGGTGAGGGAGGCGCTGCGGCGGCTGGGGCCCAACGGGGCGGGGCGGTGAACGACCCCGAGTCGCTCCTGGAGCCGGAGGTGGCGGGGGACGAGCCCGAGATCGACCGGCAGCTCCGGCCACAGCGGCTTCTGGACTTCGTGGGCCAGGAGCAGGTGAAGGACCAGCTCGCCATCCTGATCCAGGCGGCGCGGCTGCGCTCCGAGCCGGTCGAGCACCTCCTGCTCTGCGGGCCACCGGGGCTGGGCAAGACCACCCTCGCCAACATCGTGGCCACCGAGATGGGGGTCAGCCTTCGAGTGACCAGCGGTCCGGCCGTGGAGCACCAGGGGGCTCTGGCCAGCATGCTGACCGGCCTTGCCGAGCGCGACATCCTCTTCATCGACGAGGTGCACCGGCTGCAGAGGGCGGTGGAGGAGAGCCTCTATCCGGCGATGGAGGAGTTCGCCTTCGACTTCGTCTCGGGCAAGGGCGCGGGGGCCCAGACGCTGCGCCTCGCTCTCCAGAGCTTCACGGTGATCGGGGCGACCACCCGAGAGGGGATGCTCTCGGCCCCCCTGCGCGACCGCTTCGGGGCGACCTTCCGGCTGGACTTCTACCGCGCCGACCAGCTGCTGGCGATCGTCTCCCGCTCGGCTCGGCTGCTGGCGGTGTCCGCCGAGGTCTCCGCCCTGGAGCTGATCGCCGCCCGCTCCCGGGGTACCCCCCGGATCGCCAACCGGCTGCTGAGGAGGGTCCGCGACTACGCCCTCGTCCGCGGCTCGGGGACCGTGACCCGGACCGCCACGGAGGAGGCGTTGGCGCTGCTCGAGGTCGACCACCTCGGCCTGCAGGAGTCCGATCGGCGGCTCCTGCAGCTGATCTGCTCCCACTACCAGGGCGGACCCGTCGGGCTGGGGACCCTGGGCGCCGCCCTGGCCGAGGAGCCGCACACCATCGAGGAGGTAGTGGAGCCCTACCTGATCCAGCTGGGACTGCTGCAGCGCACCCCGCGGGGGCGGACGGTCACCCTCGGGGCGTACCGTCACCTCGGGCTGGAGCCGCCGGGACACCTGCTGTCGGGGTCGGGGGACGCCGGCCTCTTCCCCAAGGACTCCTGACGAGGATTCCCACCCTGAGGCGCTCCTCCGCTCTGGCTCCGGCCCCGAGGGACCCGGGCCAAGGCGCGGGGAAGCTGGGGCCGGAGGGAGGCGGGCGGAGGCGGGCCACTAGAATCTAGGACTCGCGATGATCAGCACCTCAACCCGGCGAGCTCGGCGGTCTTGATCCGGATCAACCGGTGGTGGCTGGGCCTGGTGCTGGCCCTCGTGGTCGGTGCCATCGTGGTTGACGCCTATCCCCAGATCTACAACGTGCTGGTCCGCCACAAGTCGGTGTCCGCCTCGTACCCGGCCAACCAGCACCCCGGCCTTCTGGGCGCCACGCCGTACGTCCACAAGGGACTCGACCTCCAGGGCGGAACCTCGCTAACGCTGGCTATCTGCCTTGGTCCCAACGACCCCCCGGGGATCGGCTGCCGCACCGGACTTCCCAAGGGCAAGACCCTGGCGGAGGCCCAGGCGGCCAGCCTCACGATCATCGAACGGCGGGTGAACTCCCTCGGCGTTGCCGACACCCAGGTTCAGGCCCAGGGGAGCAACCAGATCCTGGTACAGCTGCCCGGGGTCGGGATCGGGGAGGCGCTGAAGACCCTCGGCTCGACATCCCAGCTCCACTTCGCCGAGGCGGCGGCCGGAGCGCCGACGGTGAACGGCCAGCCCGGCACCTGTACCACCCAGACCTGCATCGATCAGGAGCAGCTGGTGCCCAGCGACTGCTTCCCTGAGGGGCACGCCAAGGCCAGCTGCCAGTTCAACAACGTCTCCTTCTACCCGGTCTCCTCAACCGGCGCCGCCTACCACTGGAAGATCATCAAGAACCTTCCCTCCTCAACCGTCTCCTCGGCGGCGGTGGGGCAGAACCCGGGCGGCGGCTACGCGGTGGACATCACCTTCGACGGACAGGGCGCCTCGGTCTGGAGCCAGGTCACGACCAAGGCCTGTACCCAGAACCCGCTTTGCAGCACCACCGGCACCGGGGGCTCCTGTCCAACCCCAGCGCCGCCAGCCGCCCAGGTGGCGATCTTCCTCGACAACCAGATCCTCACCGCTCCCTGCGTCGAGGGCCCGAGCAGCAACCAGACTGAGATCACCGGCAACTTCACCTTCAACTCGGCTCAGGCGCTGGTCAACGACATCAACGCCGGCTCCTTACCGGCCCAGATCGGAGTACTGCAGTCGACCACCGTCTCTGCCACCCTCGGGCAGCAGTCGGTGCAGCAGAGCCTCAAGGCGGGGGCACTGGGGCTGGCGCTGGTGATCGTTTTCATGATCTTCTACTACCGGTTCCCGGGATTCCTCGCCAGCATCGCCCTGGTCTGCTACGCGCTGATCGTGCTGGCCATCTACGAGGTGATCCCGGTCGTGATCACCCTGCCGGGGCTGGCCGGGTTCATCCTCAGCGTGGGGATGGCGGTCGACGCCAACGTGCTCATATTCGAAAGAACCAAGGAGGAGCTGCGCGCCGGGCGCCCCCTGGAGCTGGCGGTGGAGTACGGGTTCCGGCGGGCCTGGCCGGCGATCCGGGACTCGAACATCTCCACCATGATCACCTGCACGGTCCTGTATTTCTTCGGGGCCGCCGACGTCAAGGGGTTCGCCCTGACCCTGGCCATCGGGGTGGCGGTGAGCATGTTCTCGGCCATCGTCATCACCCACTCCCTCCTGCACTACGTGCAGCGCTGGTTCGAGTTCGCCCGACGGCCCACGCTCTACACCAGGATCCTGCCCACCGACCGGCTGGCCAGGTCCTTCCGGCCGGGCAGCCGCTTCGACGTCGTCACCCACCGGAACTGGTACTTCGCCGCCTCCCTGATCGTGATCGTGCCGGGGATCATCACCATCCTGGTGGCCGGGTTCAACCTCGGCATCGACTTCACCGGTGGGGACTCCATCAGCGTCCAGCTGCGCCAGCCCACCAGCGCGTCAGCGGTCCTGAAGGTGGTGAGCGACACCTACAAGCCCAGCCACCCCCTGGTGCTGTCCGAATCCAACCGGTACTACACCATCACCACCCAGCCGATTCCGGCGGCCCAGTTGAGCACCATCAACCAGGCCCTGGACAAGGAGTTCGGCATCACCAAGGACAAGGCGGGGGCGCTCAACCTCAGCGAGAGCACGGTGGGCCCGACCATCGCCAGCAGCCTGGTGGTCAGCTCGGTGCTGCTGGTGGTCGTGGCCGCCGCCCTCATCTCCGTGTACCTGGGCTTCCGGTTCTCGCAGACCCGGATCAGTGCCCGCCGGTTCGCCCTGTGCGCCATGGCCGCCCTCCTCCACGACGTCTTCGTCCTGGTGGGGCTGTGGGCCATCCTCGGCCACTTCACCCAGCTGGGGTCGGTGGACGCGCTGTTCGTCAGCGCGGTCCTGACCGTGGTCGGCTTCTCGGTGCACGACACGATCGTGGTGTTCGACCGGATCCAGGAGAACACCAGGGGCCTGGCGTCGACCAACCGCATGACCTACAGCGACACGGTCAACGTGTCCATGAACCAGGTCCTGGCCCGGTCGCTCAACACCTCGCTGGTCGCCATCCTCCCGATCCTCTCCATCCTGGTGATCGGGGCCTGGGTCCTGGGAGCCACCGCGCTCGAGGACTTCGGCCTGGCC
>DAHUYV010000127.1 GCA_027306885.1 Candidatus Dormiibacterota bacterium | reverse complement strand
CGGTCTCGGCCCGGACCTCCGCCCCGCCGGACCTGTTGTCAGCGGCCCGGATCGGAACGGCCGCCCGGCCGGGCGTGGCTGCGCCGCGGACCCGGGGCCCCCTGGCAGCACTCGCCTAGAAGGGCAGGTCGTCGTAGATCGAGCCCCGCTCGCGCCGCCTCCGCAGGGGCTCATCGGGGTGGACCATCTCCGCGACCCTCTGGGGCCTTGTCCCCAACCCCGAGGTGCGCCAGCGCTCCGGGTCCCGCGACCGGCGCGAGGCCGGTCGCCGGCTCGGGCGGCGGCTCTGAGGCGGGACCGGGGTCGGCCTGGTCATCCGGACCACGGGCCGGCGGGCGGATCTCGGCCTCGCCTCCAGCGCGTCGGCGAGTCGTGCCCCCACCGCGGAGCGGGCCCGGGACCAGGCCCAACGCTCCAGTCGGCCGAGGGTGTCCCGGTACAGCGCCAGGCCCAGGAGCACCAGGGTCAAGAGCACCACGACCCCCCAGCTGACGAGGAACGAGGTCGCGTGGCCGCGGGACGAGGCCAGCTTCCGGGCGGCGGCGGCCCGTTGCTGGGCGGCTTGATAGGCAACCTCCTGCGCCCTGATGGTGGGGATCTGAGGCGCGAAGGCGAGGATCCCGTTGTAGATGCCCTGGGCCAGCGCCTGCTGGAAACCCGGCTGGGCGAGCAGCTGCGAGTCCTGCTGGTTGCTCATGAAGCCGGACTCGATGGTGACCGTGGGCATGGGGGAATGGACCCAGAGCTGGGGCAGCGGCTGGACCCCGCGGTTGCCCATTCCGTAGGGGGCGATGGTCTTGCCCATCGCTGCGTCGATCGCCGTGGCGAACGGGGTGTCCGAGGGATGCGGGGTGAAGACCGTCACCCCCTCCAGGCTGGCGGTGCTCCAGTCGTTGACCCAGAGGCTCACGAACACGTTGGCGTGGGCGTCCTCCGCCACCGCCTCCATCTTGGCGATCGTGACGTACACGTCGCTGGTCCGGGTCATGACCACCTTCACCCCCTCGGCCACGAGCAGGCGGCGCAGGGCCAGACCCACCGCCAGGGTGACGTTCTTCTCCTCCAGCCCGTTGTAGGGCGAGACCGCTCCCGGGTCGTAGCCACCGTGTCCGGGCGCAATCGCCACCACGTACGGTTTGGGCGGCGACGTCACCGCCTTGGACGCCGGACCGGAGGCGGCCAGCACCACCCCGGGGGCGAGCGCGGATACCAGACCGAGGCCCAGGGCCAGGGCGAAGATGTGGAGAGGACGAATTGGCCCGCTGCGCATGGCGCTCGGGTGAGTATAGACGCCAGCCCGGCCGCCGCGAGGCCGGGGCGGACGCCGCGGCCCCGGCGCCCGATCCACCGGCCTTGCGCATTTGCCACCATCGGACCCACCATGGGCTGTCGCACCAGCGGGAGGCGGATCGGGATGAGGCGGGGATGAGGGACATCGCCGGGGTACAGCCGCTGTCGAAGGCCGCTGGCGCCCCGAGCCACTGGCTCGCCCGAGGCCGGGCGGTGCCGCTGCCCCCCCTGGATGGGTCGCAGAGCGCGGATGTCGCGGTGGTGGGCGGTGGCTTCACCGGGCTCTGGTCGGCGATCCGCCTTGCCGAGGCCGCCCCCAAAGCCCGGATCGTCCTCCTGGAATCGCGCTACGCCGGGTTCGGCGCCAGCGGCCGCAATGGGGGCTTCGCCATGACCATGGTGGGTCGCAACCTGCACGACCTGGTGCGCAAGGTGGGGCCGACCCAGGCCCGGACGCTGCATCTGGAGATGGTGGCCGCCCTCGGCGAGATCCAGCGCTTCTGTGCCGACGAGGGGATCGAGTGCGGTCTTAGTCATCCGGGCATGCTCACCGTCTCCAACGGCCAAGAGCAGGACTTGCGCATCCGCCAGGACCTGGAGGCGGCGCGCCGGTGCGGCCTCACCGACTTCAAGCCGGTTTCTGCCGGCGAGTGCCGGGAGCTGGTGGCGGCGGAGCGGGTGCGGCTCGGACACCTGGAGGAGCACGCCCTGCTCCTGGACCCGGCCGCTCTGGTCAGGGGACTTCGGGACGCCGCGCTGCGGAGGGGAGTGCTGGTGTTCGAGGGCTCCCCGGTGACCAAGATCTCCCCATCCGGCTCCAGGGTCGGGGTTGAGACCCCCGGCGGGCGGGTCGACGCCGGCCAGGTCCTGGTCGCCACCAACGCCTACGCACGATCGGTGCCGCGGCTCCGCCGCTACCTCTTCACGGTCTGCGCCTACGTGACCCTCACCGCCCCGCTCAGCGCGGCCCAGTGGGCCAGGGTTGGCTGGAAGCGCCGCATGGGGATCGAGGACAAGCGGGTCATGCCCCACTTCCACCGACCCACCCCCGACGGTCGCATCCTCTGGGGCGGACGGGACGCCCCGCTCCTGGCGGGGCCGCCGGACCCGGCCCGGGACCGCGACCGGCGGATCTTCGCTCGGCTGGAGGAGAGTTTCCGGTGGACCTTCCCCCAGCTCTCCGACCTGCCCTTGGAGGATGCCTGGGGCGGCCCGGTGTCGGGCACCGTCTCGTGCATCCCCCACGCCGGCTGGCTCGATCAGGGGCGGGTGCTCTACGCTCTCGGCTACTCCGGTCACGGGGTGGGGCCCTCGGCGCTTATGGGCAAGGTGGTCCGCGACCTGCTGCTCGGGCGGGACACCCCACTCACCCGCCTCCCCCTCGTCACCCGGCCGCTGACTCCCCTCCCCCCGGGCCCCCTCCAGGGCCCGATGCTGTCGGCGGCCCAGGGCGTTCTCCAGGCGCTGGACGACCGCTCGGGGAGCCCCAACCCCCTGGCCCACCTCGCCCTGCGGCTGTTGCAGTGAGCGTCGGGCTGGCGGTGCTGGCGACGTTCCTGCTGGGGTTTGCCGCCGCCACCCAGCAGCGCGCGGCCCGGGCCCAGCCGCCCCACCGGCCGCTCAGCCCCCACCTGGTCCTGGCGCTCCTGCGGGACCGCTGGTGGCTGGTCGCCGTCGGCCTGATGGTGGCCGGGTACGGGGCCCAGGCGGCGGCGCTGGGCGAGGGGCAGCTGGCGGTGGTGGAGCCGATCCTGAGCGGCTACCTGGTGGTGGCACTGGTGGTCGCCTCCGCCCGCTCGCGCCGCCGGGTGGAGATCCCGGAGCTGGCGGCGGCACTGGCCGTCAGCGCCGGGATCGCCCTCTTCCTCACAGAGGTGCGGCCGTCACCCGGAGCGGCGGCGGGTCCCGGTGAGGGCTGGCTGCTGGTCCTGGCCGGCCTGGCGGCGCTGCTGGTCGCCACCGCGCCGGCGCTGGGTCGCAGCAGCGGGGCCAACCGCGCGCTGCTCCTCGGCGCCGTGGGCGGATTGGCGCTCGGGGTGTCGGACGGCCTGACCAAGCAGACGATCTCAATCGTCGCCGAGCGCCACCTCCAGGCGGTCGGCGACTGGGCGCCCTACGCGCTGGTGGCGGTGGGGGTGACGGCCTTCCTCCTGCAGCAGAGCGCGTACCACGCCGGCCCGCTGGCGTCGGCCCTCCCACCCCTCAGCGTGGCCGAGCCCCTGTCGGGCACCCTGCTCGGGCTGGCGCTCTTCCGCGAGTCGGCCGCCCCCACCATGTCGCCGGTGCTGGTGGGTGCGGCGCTGCTCCTCATCGCCTGGGGGATACAGCGGCTGGCCCGCTCGGAGCTGATCGCGGGCCGGGCTCCGCTGGAGCCGACCCTCCTCGCCTGACGAGTCCTCAGACACCTCCCTCGCGGGGCCGGAGCACGCAGAACTCGTTGCCCTCGGGGTCGCGCAGGACCACCCAGGTCACCTCGGGGCCCTGGCCGACGTCGGCCCTGGTGGCCCCGAGGCCGACCAGCCGCTCCACCTCGGCGTCGCGGTCATCAGGATTGAGATCCAGGTGAAGGCGGTTCTTGACCACCTTGGATTCGGGCACGGGAACGAAGATCATCCCCGGGTAGGTGTCCTCGTCACGGGCCACCACCACCTCGTCCTCCGCCTCGTAGACCACGCGGTAGTCAAGAGCGGCCGCCCAGAAGCGGGCGAGCTGGTGCGGGTCCCGGGAGTCGACGACCACGGTGTAGAGGCGGGAGGGCATCGGGTGGATCCTGATTAGCCGCGCAGCGCGGCGTCAAGCTCCCGCCAGGCCGGGGACGGGATCGCCGCGGCGTCGGCGGAGATCACCTGGATCGCCACATGGTCGGCGCCCGCCTCCAGATGCTCCCGGAGGCGCCGGGTCACTGCCTGGACGTCCCCATGGGCGACCACCGCGTCCACCAGGCGATCGCTGCCGCCCCCCTCCAGGTCGTCTCCGGTGAAGCCCAGCCGCTCCAGATTGTGCCGGTAGTTGGGGAGCCTCAGGTAGGCGCCGGTGTGGCGCCGCGCCACCTCGCGGGCCGTTGCCGGGTCAGCCTCCAGCACCACGGCCTGCTCGGGGCAGAGCAGCTTGCCGGGACCCAGAACCCGGCGGGCCATCTCGGTGTGGGCCACCGGAACGAAGTAGGGGTGGGCGCCGTCGGCGCGCGTGGCGGCCAGTTCCAGCATCTTCGGCCCGAGGGCGGCCAGGACCCGCAGGGGGGGATGGTCTGGCGCCGGTGATTCGTACCGGGCCTGGTCCATCGCCGCCAGGTACTCGCGCATCGCCGAGTAGGGCTGCGAGTAGCGGTGGCCGCGGGTGTCCACCAGCGGGACGTGGCTCACCCCGATCCCCAGGAGGAAGCGGTCCGGGAAAGCCTCGGCCAGGGTGAGCTGCCCAGCGCGCATCGCCTGGGCGTCGCGGGCCCAGATGTTGGCGATCCCGGTGGCCACGACCAGCGAACTGGAGGCGGCGAGCAGGAGCGAGGCGTTGGCGAACGCCTCGCGCCGGAACGCCTCTCCCACCCAGAGGGCGGAGAAACCCAGGCCGTCGAGCTCGGCCACCGCGGTGCGCGCCGCGGCCGCGGGCTGGCGGTCCAGGGCCGAGGTCCATATTCCGAAGCGTCCCAGCTGCACCGCACAAGGGTACGAGATGCCCGGCCCGACCAAGGCGGCCCCGGGTTGGACCCCCTCGTACCGCCCCTCCCGGCGAAGATCAGGAAGAGTCGGCCCAGGCCCGCCACAGGCTGGCGTAGGTTCCCCCACTGCGCAGCAGCTGACGATGGGAACCGAGCTCGGTGATCCTGCCGTCCTCCACCACCGCCACCAGGTCAGCCTGGCGCGCCGTCTCCAGCCGATGGGCCACCGCCACCACCGTCCGCCCCTCCAGAACCGCCGCCAGGGATCGCTCCAGGTGGCGGGCGGCCCCCGGGTCCAGGAGCGAGGTGGCCTCGTCCAGGATCAGGGTGTGAGGGTCGGCGAGCAGCAGGCGGGCCAGGGCCACCTGCTGGCTCTGGGCCGGGTCGAGCGCCGCCTCACCGGATCCCAGCTGCGAGTCCAGTCCATGGGGCAGGCGCCGGGCCCAGCGATCGGCGTCCACCTCGCCCAGGGTGGCCCAGAGCCGGTCGTCGCTGGCGGCCGCGTCCCCGATCAGCAGGTTGTCGCGCAGAGTGGCGGCGAAGACGTGCTGCTCTTGAGTCACCAGCGCGACCTCCCGGCGGAGCCGCTCCGGCGGCATTCGGGACGCCTCCACGCCGCCTACCTCGACCGTCCCCGAGGTAGGGGTGAAGACCCCGGCCAGCAGCAGGGCCAGGGTGCTCTTGCCCGCTCCGCTGGGCCCGATCACCGCCAGGCGCCGCCCTCGTGGCGGAGCGAGGTCGACCCCCCGCAGGACCTCGCGGTCCGGCCGGTATTCGAAGTGGACCCGGCGGGCCTCCAGCTCCGCGGTGCGGGGTTCGGCCCCGGTCAGGTCGGGCTGGGGCACCTCGCGGACGCCGAGGATGCGGGCCAGTGACGCCGCTCCGATCTGGAGCGAGGCGAGCCACTGCAGCACCAGGTCGACGGGGTTGACCAGCTGCTGGGCGTAGAGGGCGGTGGTGGTCACCTGGCCGAGGGTGACGACCCCCTGGGCGTGGAGGAGGCCGCCGACCAGCAGGGCGGCGAAGAGCGGGATCACGTACACCGCCTCCGAGGTGGGGAACAGCACCAGCCGCATGCGCAGTGCCTCCCAGTCCGCGGCCAATGACCGGCGGATGTCGTCCTCGGTCCGCTCCACCCGCCAGGCGCCCAGCCCCAGGGCCTCGATGGTGCTGCCCGCCGAGGTCGACTCCTGGATCCGGGAGTTGACCCGGGCCAGCGCCGCCTGGCGGGCCAGGTACACCGCGGTGGCGCGGCGCAGGTACCAGCGGTTGACCAGGTAGAGCGGAGGGATCGCCGGGACCAGGATGAGCGCCAGCGGCGGAGCCACCACCACCATCGCCACCATGGTGAGCAGCGCCGAGACCGTGGCGATGGCCATGTCGGGCACCGCCTGCTCCACCGCGGTCGTCAGCAGCTCCACGTCGTTGGTGGCCCGGGTGAGCAGGTCTCCGGTCCCCGCCCGCTCCACCACCGCCAGGGGAAGGGTGAGGACGCCGGAGATGAGGCCCTCCCGCAGGCGGGCCAGGACCCCCTGGCCCAGAGCCGCGGCCCGCCGGCGAGCGCTCCGGGTCAGCCACGATTGCAACAGGAGGGCGGCGAGGAAGACCGCCATCGCAGCTCCCACCTGGGCCGCGCTGGACCGGTGGGCCGACAGATGGTCGACCAGGTAGCCGAGCACCAGCGGCCCCACCAGGCCGGCCACGGTCGCCGCTCCCTGGATGCCCAGGACCAGGCCCAGCCCGAGCCGCTCGGTGCTGAGGAGCTCTCGAGCGGCCCTCCGTACTGCCGCGGGAGCGGCCACCGGAAGCTGCTCCGAGGCGGGGGTCTGCGTCACCACCCCACCTCCTCGGAGCTGGACTCCCCGATCCCGCGCGCCACCAGGCGCCGGTACTCAGGGCTGGTCTCGAGCAGGGAGCGATGGGGACCCACCGCCCGCACCCTCCGATCCAGGAGCACCACCTCGTCCGCGATCTCACAGAGCAGCGGGCTGGAGGTGAGAACCAGGGTGCTTCTCCCCTTCCGGATCCCACCGAGCGCGGCGCCGATGGCGGCCTCGGTGTGCGCATCGACGGCCGAGGTGGGCTCGTCCAGGATCAGCACCTCCGGGGCCGCCCGGAGCGCCAGCGCCAGCAGAAGTCGCTGGCGCTGGCCACCCGAGAGGTTGCGCCCGCGCTCGGGCAGCTCGCTGTCGAGGCCCGCGGGCAAGCCATCCACCACCTCGACCGCAGAGGTCGCCGCGAGGCACTCGGCGATTGAGGGCGATCCAGGGGAGGCCACCGCGTCGAAGCTCTCCCGCAGGGGGCCAGCCAGCAGGGACGCGTCCCGGGGCAGGAGCAACACCCGGCGGCGGACCTCCACCAGTGACAGGCGACGCAGCGGCACGCCACCCAGGGTCACCTCCCGCCCCTCTGGGGGGTCGACCCAGCGGGCCAAGCGCTCCAGCAGCTGCTCCCCCTCGCTGGGCCGACGGGCGGCTACGGCCACCAGGGTGCCCGGACGGAGATGGATTCCGGTGAGCTGATCCTCCAGGTCGCCCCGGGTGGGCGGGGTCGCGGGCACCGCGGCTTCGGCGAGGTCCCGTTCCCGCGCGAGCAGGGCGGTGACCCGCGACGCTCCCACCAGTCCGGCGGTCCAGTGGTAGCCGGCCTCGATCGCCGTCTGCAGAGGGATGAGGAGGAACGCCGCCTCGGCGTAGGCGGTCACCAGGGTCCCCGGGGTTGCCTGACCCTGGAGCACCAGGTGGGCTCCGACCGCGGTGATCGCCACCATCAGCAGGCCCGGGATGAGGATCTCCAGGGCCTCCAGGTTGGCGGCGGTCTGAGCGGTTCGGACGGCGGCGGCGCGGATCCGCTGCGAGGCGGCGGCGAACCGGGCGGCGAAGACCCGCTCGCCGCCGAGGCCGCGGAGGACCCGCAGCCCCACCACGGTGTCGGCGGTGATCGAGGAGGCTGCGGCGACCAGCTCGCGCTGCGCCCGCTGCCGCCGCTCCAGCGGCCGCAACAGAGGGCCCACACCGACCGCCGCCAGGGGCACGCCCGTGACCACGACCAGCCCCAGGGGCAGCGAGGTCGCGAGGAGGACAACCGCGACCAGGACTACCGCCGTGGCGGCCCCGATCACTCGCGGCCCCATGTCGAACACGTCGGCGATCCGGCTGACATCGCTGGCGCTGATCCCCGCCACCTCCCCCGCCGCCACATGACGGGCCAGGTCCCCGCCCAGGTACGAGGCGCGCTCGGCGACCAGCCGCTGCACGCGACTGGAAGCCACCATCCGGTTGGTCACCGCTTCCCGATGCCGCATCGCCCCGGCCCCGGCCTGGAGCACCCCAAGAGCCAGGATTCCGAGGGACCACCCCACCACGGCGGAGCGCTGGCCCCGCGCGACCGCCTCGACCGCCGCACCGAGGGCGAGGGGAATGGCCGCCTGCGCCACCATCCAGCCGATGCCGTACACCCCCCCCAGGGCGAGGCTGCCAGCCTGGCACCGGCCCATCCAGAGCAGGAACCGCCGGGGGGAGCGGAGATCGGGCGTGCCCGCAGGGCGGAGGAGAACCGGACGCACCGGGCCCATCCTACCTTCGGGCCGGCGGCCGTCCAGGGCCGCGCCGCCCGGGCCCGGGATCAGCTTTGGGCAGGCGGTCTGGGTGTCGAGGCGGCGAACTGCTGGTATGCCTCCCACGCTCTCGGGCCGTACACGGTCGCCGGACCGCCGTCGAGAAGGACGGTGATCCCGATCATCTCCGCCACCTCCTCGGGGGTGGCGCCGCGCCGCGCCGCACCGCGCGCGTGGGAGGCGATGCAGCCGTCGCAGCGCTTGACGATCGACACCGCCAGGGCGATCAGCTCCTTGTGCTTGGCCTCCAGGGCGCCATCCCCCATCGCGGCCCGGTGCATGGTGGCGTAGGCGGACCACACCTCGGGAATCTGCCGGCGCAGCTCCGCGACCGGCGCCGCCAGGTCGGACAGCACCTGCTGGTATTCCACCTCGCTCATCTCACGCCTCCCACTTGCCGGCCTCGGCCTCGGCGGTCAGAGTCCGAGGCTCCCGGCCGCCTGCCACAATCCCCCCACCTGGTACGCAGATGATGCTCCACCTCTTTCCCGCCGTCCGCGGCGGCGACCCGGCAGGAGCGGCGCTGGTCGCGCCCTCCAGCGCCGGCACCCACCTGGGGGATGCCCGCCGCCTTCCGGCGAGATAGCATCGCAGGGTGAAGCGCCCTTCGATCGAGGTCGTCGGGTCGGGCATCGTCGCCGTCGAGCCAGACCTGGTCGAGCTCACTCTCGGGCTCATGTTCCGAGCGCCAACGGCGG
>DAHUYV010000121.1 GCA_027306885.1 Candidatus Dormiibacterota bacterium | reverse complement strand
GGCGGCGATGCCGCCGCGCGCCCTGGGACCGCAGGGTTACTTGAGCCCGTTCTGGATGTTGTTGAAGACGTTGCTGACCTGGTGGCCGACGACGGCCAGGACCACGATCACGACGATGGCGATGAGTACCAGGATGAGGGCGTACTCGACCATTCCCTGCCCCTCTTCCTCAGATTCGCGGCTGGCCAGCGCCTCGGTGAGACGATCGCGCAGTCGCAGGTACCAAGAACTCAGCATGCTTTGCGAAACCTCCTTGTCGGGTCTACCTTCCGGGGTTTGGTGCCCCGGGCCTAGCTATGGCAGCGCGGAGTATATGTTGGGCCGCCACGGTCGGGTGTCACCATGCGGTAACGGTGTGTTGAACGCTCTCCACTTGCCGTGGGGCCCTCCCCAGGGCGGGTGCCGGACCTCGACCGCCGTGGTCGAGATGGACCGGCGGCGCCGCCAATCTCGACCCGGAGCCCCTCAGTTCGATCGGCGGCCGCGGGTCGCCAGGGCCGGTCCGCGATGACGTTGGCCGGACCCCACCCGTCATCGGCCGGCCGAACTGACCGAGAGCGGGCTCGGCCGGCCGGGCCGACGGTCCCGGCACCTGGCCGGTCCCGAGGCGGGTCGGCCCCTTGAGCCCTTATCGAAGGGAGGGCCAGCTCGGGACCCACCCCCCTCACCCCGACGCCGACCCCTGGATCAGAGCCCCGAGAGCGGCCAGGTACTGGGCCCCGTACCTCAGGCTGGGCTGCAGGTAGGTGTTCTCCACGAACTCGTTCCAACTGATCCCGAACCAGCCCTCGGGATGGCTGGCGGAGTTGATCGCCCACACCTTCTGCATCGTGGCCACCCCGTCCCGCGGCACGCAGGATCCCCCCAGCAACTGCTTGTCGTAGCCGGGGATGAACGGGGAGAACCAGTTCTTGCCACTGGCGTGCACCTCGGCGCCCAGCGCGACGATGTCCGACTGGGCCCTCCCGTTGGTCCAGGGGTTCTCCGACGACCAGTAGTACGAGGTGGCGTTGAGGTAGGGCTGGTCGCGCGGCCAGGAGGCGGCGGTCTCATCGCCCACCAGGTACTCGCCCCCGTGCTCGGCGTTCCAGATGGCGGCGACCGTACCCACCGAGTACTTGCGGCTGTCCATCAGGACGACGATCGGATGCGAGCTGAACTGATTGCGAAAGGCGGGGTTCTGCCCGTAGGTGCGACTGAAGTAGGAGAGGTCCGCGACCAGCTCACTGGCGGGCCGGCTGTAGTTGCCGAACGCCGACATCGCCAGCCCCAGGTGGAAGGGCGCCTGAGGGTGAGCCTGATCGTAGGCATCCACCGCCCTGACCAGCAGCGCCAGCCGCTCGTTGTACCCGGAAGAGCGGGTTGTCTCCGTGGCGGTGCCGGTGCCCTGCCAGCTGGCCAGGAACCCCGTCACCCCCGCCTGCACCGCTTCCTGGATCTGCAGCTCATACACCGATTCCTGGTTCTGGTTGTACATCCCCTGCTGGGGAAGGTCCACGATGGTGGCTCCCGAGTACCTGGTCTGGGGGTTGCACCCCGCCGCGTTCATGGTCCCCGGCGGAACCAGCTGACTCGAGGTCAGCGGGTACTTGGCGCCCAGCTTGGCGGCCCAGTGGGACGGCGTCCACCAGAGGTAGTAATAGAGGTACACCACCGGCTTGGTGGAGACGGGTAAGGGGGTCAAGGGCGGAGCTGGGGTCGGAGGCTTGCTCGTCGCGTGCCGGCCGGTGGGGGTGGCGGAGGCCACCTTGAGGCCGACGACCACCGCGATGCTGCCCACGGAGACGAGCAGGAGCAGAAGGGAGGTGACCAGAAGGCGCAGGCGCATCGGCGTGGAAGAG
>DAHUYV010000111.1 GCA_027306885.1 Candidatus Dormiibacterota bacterium | reverse complement strand
CGCGCTGCGAGAGCAAGACCGACGGGTGCACCGAATCCATGCTTGAGAAATCCTCCGGGTGGCCCGGCCCCGCGGCCGACGTCGGATAAAGATTAGCTCAGGGCAAATCGTTATGTCAAGGCTAAGTGTCCGGGCGGTGGGCCCCAGCTTGGGTGGCGCTCGCCAGTGTCGGGGGTTGCTCCGACGGCCGAGGTTGCTCCAACGCCCCAGGCCGGACGGGGTTGGCGAGGTGCGCCCCGACCACTCCCGGATCCGGCGTGGGGAAGTGAGGGACGAGCACCCACCGTCTGGGGCGCAAGTGCCGATACGGTGGCCCGACCTCGGCTGACCGGGGCGGCGACTCCCCCGGGTCTGCCGCCCCGCTCTGCCCTTGGTCGGCTCGACCCGGGGCCGCCCCTAGGGGTGGCGGGCGGCCATCAGGGTACTCAGTGCCTCGTCCTGCGCCGCCAGGTGGGCCTGGATCTGCAGCGCCTCATGGAGCACCGCCTCGGCGTCGGCGTAGGTGTCCTGGGCGCGCTTGTCGGCGGCGGCGCTCTGCACGTTGGTGCCCACGATGATGATGCTGAGGAGCACCAGCTGGAGGAACGTCTGGGCGATCCAGGCGATGAGCCCCTCTCCTCCTGGCTTGAGAGCGGCCGGCAGGCCGATCAGCGCCACCACCGCGAACAGGTACGCGCACCACATGCTGCCGACGCCCGCGGTGATCTTCACCGCCAACCAGGCGTTGAAGCGGTTGATCGGATTGCTCCGGTCGAGCTGGTCCCTGACCTGCACTGGACCGGGCGCCGTACCCGCGAGGATGGCGGTGGTTCGCGCATGAGGCTTGTGGACGAACTCCATGGGGGTCTCCTCGAGTCATTGTTGCCGGAGCTGGGGGCCAGGGAAGCTGGTGGGAGCCCACCGAGCCGGCTGGCAGAGCGAAGGGTAATGCCGCCGGGGGGGGATTCTGGGGTCGGGCACGAACTCGGAGTTCGGGAGCCGGCTGCCCGGCCCGGGTCAGGTGAGTAGGGCGGCCTCCAAGGGGATGGGCTGGGGCATCGGCCTTCCAAGGAGATACCCCTGGCCGAGGTTGACCCCCAGCTCGCGGAGCCGGTCGAGCTCCTCCTTGGTCTCCACCCCCTCGGCGATCAGCCGCCAGCCGCTGCGCTCGGCGAAGTGCTGGATGCCGGCCACCAGCGCCTCGCGGGCGGGGTCGCCCACCATCCCCTGCACCAGGGAGAGGTCCAGTTTCACGAAGTCGGGGCGCAGCTCCAGGATGTGCCGCAGGCTGGAGTACCCGGCCCCGGCGTCGTCCACCGCGAGTCTGGTGCCATCCCCAAGGCAGGCGGTGGCCGCTCGGAGTCGGTCGTAGTCGGCCACCTCACTGTGCTCGGTGATCTCGATCACCGCCTGGTGGGGCCAGCCGCCCAGGATGCGACCGAGGCTCTGGCAGTTGGCCACCAGCACCTCGGGCGAGAGGTTGAGGGAGAGGAACTGCCCACCCCTCAGCAGGCCGCCGCCCTGTTGCAGCGCCTTGCGAAACGCCGCCAGCTCCAGCCGCGTCTGCAGACCGCTTCGCTCCGCCGCCGGGAAGGCCCGGTCGGGGGTGAGGCCGTCCGGGAAGCGGGTGAGCGCCTCGTAGCCGATCGGATCCCCTCCGCCCAGGTCCATGATCGGCTGGAAGACAGGGTAGAAGCTGTCCTCGGTGAGGGATTTGAGCACCTGCTCGGCCTCCCCGGGCCCGGACCCGGCCGAGTCCAGCAGCGGCGACAGGACGTTGGTGGCGGCCAGCGCGAAGTCAACGAGCGATGGGAGCAGCTGGGTCAGATGGCTGGCCGCGATGTCGGGATCGGGGTCTCCGGCCCCGGCGACGAGCAGCCCCAGGACCTGGTCCCCCCGGCGGATCGGGGCATACGCGAAGGCCTGGATGCCAAGGCGGACGTAGGTCAGCCAGTACTCCCGCAGGGCGGGGTCATGCGCCTGGGCGGCGGCCGCGCCACACCGCTCGATCCAGGGGCCGACAGCGGCCCGCTGGCGCAGCGGCACCGCCCGTGCCCGGGAGAGGGGCCGCAGTGGCGGGGCCGGATAGTCGGGGCTGGGAGGAGGGTAGCTGGCAACCGAGATCGCCCCGTCGACCCCAGGGAACGACACCACGTGGGCGTTGATGGCGCCCCGAAGCCGGACCAGCTCCCTGCAGATTCGCTCGGCGGTCTGGTCCGGGGACTCCTCGGGGTGGAGGATGGATGCGACCTCCCGCAGAACCTGGCGCTCGGCGATCTCCAGCAGCAGCTTCTGGTGCTCCCCCGAGTACATGTGCGAGGAGAGGACGCCGATCACCAGCAGGAGCCCGAGGGCCGTCTCCCCCCACCCCAGCTGGCTACCCAGCGCCTCTGAGCCCCCTCCCACCAGGGCGAGGAGGAGCCCGGTGGCCGCCACCGCGCAGGCCGCCAGGACCCAGCGCTCGGTTGCCCCGAGTCGGCCCCAGCGGGTGGCGGAGATGGCCAGCAGGCAGCTCTCCAGCCCGAGGGTCAGCCAGCCCGCGGCGAGCCCGGTACCGGCCAGGGTCCCTGACCCGGCCGAGGGAACCAGGGCCCTCGCCAGCAGGCTGGCGGCAGGGATCGCCACCGCCGCCAGCAGGAGGGCGGTGCCACCCGCCACCAGGGTGTAGGTGACGGCGTTGGCGGCCAGCCGCCGGGAGATCCAGTCCCACACCCGGTCTGGCGTCGCCAGGGAGACCGCTATCCCGAGGCCGAGGGCCAGATGCCACTCCAGGCGGGCGGGGAAGTAGGTCGCGCCGCCGGCCAGCCCTCGGGCGTAGGCGGTGGCCCACGAGATGGCGATGGTCATGAGGAGGAGGAAGGTTCCGCAGAGGCCGAGGAGCCGGGGATTGGAGCGCCCCAGCAGCTGCTCCTCGAAGAGCAGGAGGGCCGCCAGACCGCAGCCGGTGGCCAGCGCGGAGGCGTAGAGCTGCTCGGTGGAGCCTCCGCCCCGCGAGGACAGGTGGGCGAGGGGAATGGCGGCGACCCCCACCGCCACCAGGACCACGGCGTACCGCGCCTGGAGGCTGGCCCAGAACCGGTGGAGCGGCGCGCGGGCGGCCATCCTCGGTCCCGCCCGGGTCGCAGGGGAGCTCACGACCGGAGGGCGTCTGCTGATGCCACGGCCCTCAGGCTAGGCGCGGCCCGCCAAAGTCGAGTGACACGCAGGCAAAGAGTGGGTGACGACGCTCTCGTCAGTGGGCCGCGACCGGGACCTCAAGTCCGAGGCTGAGCCTCAGCTCCGATTCGACCTCGGCCCCGAGCTCGCGCGGGTCGAGCTCCGACCCCGCGGGCGGGCGCAGGCGAATCACGCTGCCGCGCAGGAGGGCGAGGCGCGCTGGGCCCTCGTCCAGCCGCCGGACCACCCGGGCCATGAGGCGTGCCGCACTGTCGCCGAGGCGGCGATCCCGGCCACACTCCGGGCCGAGGTCGCCCCAGGGCAGCCGATCGGGGACCTCCCGGTGTTGCAGCCACTCCCAGAGGCGGGGGAACGCCTGCAGCTCGGAGAGCGCGCCACCCGCCAACGGCGGGGCGTCGAGCACTGAGCCGATCAGCGGTTCGTGGTGATCGATGCGAGCTCGGCGAGCAGCCAGCGCTCGCCTCAGGCTGCTGGGGGCGCCGCCCGGAGCGGACGCGGTCAGCCAGCCGTGCGCCAAGGCGGCCTGGAACTCCAGGTCCCCGCTCCACACCGCCGCCATCAGGAGGGCCGGTGATGGCACCACCAGCTCCAGCAGGGTGGCCACTCGACGCTCCAGCGCCTCGGCGCGGCTGGCGGGCCGGGGCTCGCTGGCCGTGGTGAGACCGGCGGGGTGGGGAAGGTTGAGCTCGTACCCGGCCAGGGAGAGCCGCCCCATGAAGAGCAGCTCATCGCGATAGGGGAGTTGCTCCGCCGGCCCCCGGCCGGCCCGCGACCACGCCGCCAGGCAGCGGCGGACCTGGTCCAGTTTCCAGAGGCCCTCGTCGTCGACGCCGTGGCCGGGCTCGACTCGCTCCTCGAAGGGCTCGTCCAGTCCCACCATGGCCGCCATCCGGCCGCGCTCGGCGAAGGGGATCCCGGTCAGCGCCTGCCGGACCTCAGGGTGAGGCGGCAGGTCGCCTATCAGCAGCCGTGGGGCCAGCCCGGACTCCACCTGGGTGGCGAACTGCACCAGGGTCAGGTCCCAATCCCCGCCGGGGACCGCGATGTGCAGATCGCCCGGCCCGGCCCGCAGAAGCACCGCGGCCACCGCCCCGCCCGGCCAGTTGGGGACCTTGGACGGCCGCTGGGGCGGGCGGACAGCTCCGCCGTGCGCCAGGTCGTACTGGGCGCGCCGTTCCGGGGTGTCGACCTTGGCCCAGGCGGCCTGGAGGCGGGTGAACAGACGGGTGGCCCGGGCCTCCTCCAGCCGCTGCGACCCATGGCGGTGGACCTGGACGTCCGGATGGAGCTCCCGCGCCCGGGCCCGGTAGCGCCGCCGGAGCTCGTTCCAGCTGTCGGAGCGCTGAGCCCCCAGCACCGCGTAGACGTCCGGTTCCGGACGCGGTGGTCGGGCCATCAGCGGAGGAACCCGGCGGCGGGCGGGCGGCGGCCCCGGCTCACAGGCGGAAGGGGTCCTGGAAGAAGGCGGGCAGATGGCTGGAGAGGAACTGGTTGAACACGGTGAAGCGGTCGGCCATCACGAGAACGCCCATCAGCACCACCACGGCGCCGCCCACGAGGGAGACCGCTCGTTGGTGGCGTCCGAGGCTCCTCAGCAACGGGGTGACCCGGTCCATGAGAACGGCGGCGGCGATGAAGGGCAGCCCCAACCCCAGCACGTACACCAGCATCAGGAGCAGGCCCCGGCCCGTGGTTCCCTGGTTGAGGCCTGAGGTCAGGACCGCGCCCAGGACCGGTCCGATGCAGGGCGACCAGCCCGCCGCCAGCCCGACCCCGAGGAGGAAGCCTCCCGGCAGGTCGCCGGTGGCGGAGCCCGACGGCAGCCAGCGGGCCTCGCGTCGGACGAGAGGCAGCCGCAGGGCGCCCATGACGCTGAGTCCGAGGAGGACCACCGCCGCGCCCAGGATCGGGGCGAGGATCGACCGCCAGGGGAGAAGGAGCCGGTCCAGGGCGTAGAAGAAGGTGAGGCAGAAGAGCCCCAGCCCGAGGACGAAGCCAAGAGAGCCGCGGAGCACGCGCCAGCGGGCGCCGGCCAGCCCCCCGGGTCCACCTGCGGCGCGGGAGAGGAAGGCGAGGTAGGCCGGCACCAGTGGCAGTACGCAGGGCGACAGGAAGGACGCGGCCCCGGCGGCCAGCGCCAGGGGGATCGTGACCCCGCTGAGGCTCAACCCTGGGCACCGGCCGGAGCCGCGGCACGACTGCGGCTGCGCCGGACCCTACGAGAGCCGGTCGACCTCGGCGTCAGCAGCACTGGGATCCAGCTTGCGGAAAAGTGGTTGGGGCGGCTCCAGCCGGCGCCCTGGGGGCAGCTCGGCGGGGGCCCACCGGACGCTGGCCCGGCTCAGGTCGGTGGTGAGCACTTGGTGCCGGTCGTCGCCCTCCCCGACCGCAGTGAGCACCGGCATCGGCGCGACCTCGCCCTCGCCGCCCAGCATCTGGTGCAGGCGCTGGGAGGTGAACGGGAGGAAGGGTGTCAGCAGGGTGCCGAGATCGGCCACGCACTGGAGGGCGACGAACAGCACGGTGCCCGCCCGCTCCGGCTCTGACTTGACCAGCCGCCACGGCTCCATCTCGCCGAGGTACTGGTTCACCTGGGCGGCCAGCGCCATCGACTCACCGAGGGCGGCCTTGAAGTGGGCGTCCTCCAAGAGCTCCCCGACCGCGTCGAAGCCACCGCGCACCCGGGCCAGGAGCTCCCGGTCCGTCACCGTCAGCTCGCCCGGGGTTGGCACACCCCCGAAGTGGCGAACCGCCAGCTGCAGGGTCCGCTGCACCAGGTTGCCCCAGGTGGCCACCAGCTCGTCGTTGTTGCGGCGGATGAACTCCCGCCAGGTGAAGTCGGTGTCCTGGGTCTCCGGTCCGGCGGCGGTCAGGTAGTAGCGGAGGGGGTCGGGATCGTAGCGCTCCAGGTAGTCCCGCACCTCGATGACCACTCCCCGGCTGCTCGAGAACTTGGTGCCCTCCATGGTGAGGAACTCGCTGCTGACCACGTTCTCCGGCAGCTGGAGGGCCGGTCGTCCGCCGCCCCCCCCGTAGTGGCCGCCGCTCCCGTAGCCCATCAACATGCTGGGCCAGATCACCGAGTGGAAGACGATGTTGTCCTTGCCCATGAAGTAGAAATGACGGGCCTCCGGGTCCTGCCACCAATCCCGCCAGGCCTCGCTGCTGCCGCTGAGCTCAGCCCACTCGATGCTGGCGGAGAGGTAGCCGACAACCGCGTCGAACCAGACGTAGATGCGCTTGTCGTCTCGATCCGCGAACTCCGGAAGGGGGATGCGCACCCCCCAGTCGATGTCCCGGGTCACGGCCCTCGGGCGCAGCTCGGCGATCAGGTTCAGGGAGAAGGCGCGCACGTTGGGGCGCCAGCCCTGCCGACCCTCGATCCACTCCCGGAGCGCCACCTGGAAGGCGGGGAGGTCGAGGAAGAAGTGCTCGGACTCGCGGAAGACCGGGGGGCTGCCGTCGATGCGCGACCGGGGCGAGATCAGATCCGAGGGGTCCAGCATTCGCCCACAGCTGTCGCACTGGTCACCGCGGGCTCCGGAGAAGCCACAGTGGGGGCAGGTTCCCTCGATGTAGCGGTCGGGGAGGGTCCGCCCGGTGGCGCTGGAGAAGGCTCCCAGCTGGGTCTGGCGGATCAGGTAGCCCTTCTCCAGGAGGGTGCTGAACAGGTCCTGGACGACCAGGGCGTGGTTCTTTGTGGTGGTGCGGGTGAAGAGGTCATACGAGAGCCCGAGCCGGCGCAAATCTTCGGCGATCACCGCGCTGTAGCGGTCGGCTATCTCCCGGGGGCTCACCCCCTCCCTGTCGGCGGCGACCAGAATCGGGGTCCCGTGCTCGTCGGTCCCGCTCACCATGAGCACCCGGCGGCCGCGCATCCGCTGGTAGCGGGCGAAGACGTCCGAGGGCACCCCGAAGCCGGCCACGTGCCCGATGTGGCGGGGGCCGCTGGCGTAGGGCCAGGCCACGGCCACCAGGACGGGCGCACTCTCACGGGGGGTGGCACTCAATTCCCACCGATGTTAGCCGCTGGCCTTCCCCCGAGTGGAACAATCATCCAGATGCCGTATCCACCTCGGATCGCCCTGGTCATAGCCGACAGCTCCAGGACCGGGGGGCCTGAGCACGTTCTCACCCTGGCCGAGGAGCTGCACGGGGTTGGCTGGAGCCCGCTGGTGGTCTGCCCGGAGGGTCCCTTGCGGGAGCGCTGCCGTAAAGCCGGCGTGGCCAGCGCCGCCGTGGGCTTCGGGGGCGTGGCGGCGCCGGCCACGCCGGTCCGTCTGCGCCAGCTGCTGCGGCGCTGGGGCCCGGACCTGGTCCACAGCCACGGGCTCCGCGCCGGCGCCATGGTCCGCCGGGCCGGTCCGAGAGCGCCGGTCGTCCACACCCATCACCTCGACGGGTGGTTCACCACCGGACGGATGCGGCGCTCGGTCCACGCCCACGAGCTGCGGGCCCTGGGGCGCGCGGCCCAGCTACAGATCGCGGTCTCGGTCTCGGTGCGCCGGTTCCTCACCGAGGAGGTCGGCAGCGACCCGGCCCGCATTCGGGTCGTCCCCACCGGGGTTGTCCCCCTGGCGGGTGCCGCCCGCCCCGGCCCCTCGGGAAGACGAGTCGCCACGCTCTGCTCGCTGGTTCCGAGCAAGGGGGTGGACCTGGCGTTGCTGGCTCTGGCGGCTCCGGCGGGCCGTGAACTCCACCTTTCGGTGGGCGGCCTCGGCCCCGAGCTGGGAGGGCTGGTCGATTTGGCCGCCTCTCTCGGTGTCGCCGACCGGGTCGACTTCGTAGGAGAGGTGGCGGATCGGGCCGCCTTCTTCGCCGGCTGCGACCTGGTCTGGGTGCCCTCCCGGGCGGAGCCCTTCGGGCTGGTGGCCTGCGAGGCCATGAGCTGCGGGGTGCCGGTGGTCGCGGCCCGGGTCGGGGGACTGCCAGAGATCCTCGATCCGCCGCGGTCCGGACTCTGCGTCCCACCCGCCAACCCCGCGGCGCTGGCCAGCGTCAGCTCCGCGCTGCTCAAGGACCCGGAGCGGTACCGCCGGCTGTCCGAGGCGGGGATGGAGAGGGTCCGCTCGGAGTTCACGGCCGCCCGGATGGGCGCACGCACCCGGCACGTGTACCGAGAACTTCTGAGCTGACCTTACTTCTTGGCGGGCTCGTAGTAGGGATTGGTGCCCTGGGCGTGGTCGGTGGTGTCGACCACGTCGTGCAGCTCGGTGAACCGCTCCAGGATCGTGGCCCTCACCCCCTGTGACAGGGTGACCTCCGCCAGGCCGCAACCCTGGCAGCCCCCACCCATCTGCACGTAGGCGATGCCGTCGGCGATGTCGAGCAGCCCGATGTAGCCCCCATGGGAGGCCACCGCCGGGTTGATCTCCTCGTCCAGCATCCGCTGGACCGCATTGGCAAGCGGGTCCGAGTCAGGGTTGTAGTCGGTGACCAGGGTCAGGGCGCCGCTGAGGGGATCGGCGTCGACCTTGGCGCCCACCACGTGACGGGCGATCAGGCGGGGGGCGACGAAGGTGATGTCCGGTGTCGCCTCCACCAGTATCTCGTCGGGCCCCGGGTTGCCCGACTCCACCAGGGAGAACGAGTACTGCAGGCGATCCCCCTGAAGGCCGCCAGGGGCCACCGCCACCCAGGCCTCGGGATGGCCCTGGCGCTGTCGGAACTGGCGGATCCGCGCCGCGCCGCGCTCGGTCAGCTCCAGGGTGGGGCGTTCGCTCTCGTCGGCCATGGCGATAGTCTGACGCTATGCGCCGTCGGGTGCTGCTGGTCATGCCCACCGCCACGTACCGCGCCGCCGCCTTCCTCCGAGCCTGCGATCGGCTGGACCTGGAGCCGATCCTGGCGACCGAGGAACCGGCGGCAGTGCCGCGCGCCGGCGCCCAGCTGTTGATCAACCTCTCCGGAGGCAGGCCCGCGCCGCCGCTGGCGTTGGCGGCGCTGCTGCCCATCCATGCCGTGGTGGGCGTTGACGAGGCCTCGGTGCTGGCCGCGGCCGCGCTGGCGGCTCAGCTGGGGGTTCCGGCCAACTCACCCGAGGCGGCGCTGGCGACCAGGGACAAGACCCTGCTCCGCCGCCTCCTCTCCCAGTCAGGGCTGCCCCAGCCCCGCTGGGCGACCTGGCGGCCGGGCAAGCCCGCCCCTGATGTGGGCCTCCCCTGCGTCGTCAAGCCCAAGGCACTGTCGGCCAGCTTCGGGGTGATCAGGGCCGACACCCGGGAGCAGGAGATCAGCGCTGGCGAGCGGGTCCGGCGGCTCCTTGCGGAGCGCGGTCTGGAGGGGGACGGCGAGCTCCTGGTGGAGTCCTTCGTGCCCGGCCCGGAGATCGCCGTCGAGGGGCTGCTGCGAGATGGGGAGCTGGTGCCGCTCGCGGTGTACGACAAGCCGGTCCCGCTCAACGGCCCGTACTTCGAGGAGAGCGTGTACCAGCTCCCCAGCCGGCTGGCGGCGGCCGACCAGGGGGCCGTGGTCGAGGTTTTGGCGGCCGCCGCCACCGGCCTTGAACTCCGGCACGGCGCCATCCATGCCGAGTTCCGCCTCGGGACGGGCTCGCCCACCCTCATCGACCTTGCCTCCCGCTCGATCGGGGGGCGGTGCTCCTCGGTCCTGCACTTCGCCTCGGGGGCCACCCTGGAGGAGCTGGTGCTGCTCAACGCGCTCGGCGATCCTCTCCCCGACACCCGCCTCGATCCCGAGCCCTCAGGGGTCCTCATGCTGTCGGCCCCCATCGCGGGCCGTCTGACCAACATCGAAGGTCGAGAGCGGGCGCTGGCCGTCCCCGGCATTGTCGGGCTGGAGATCACGGCGGTTCCGGGTGCCGTGGTGGGGGCCGCGCCGGCCAGCGACCGGTACCTGGGCTTCGTCTTCGCCAGCGCCTCCACGATCGGCGCCGTGCACCAGGCGCTGCTCGGCGCTCGGGAGGAGCTGAAGATCTCCATCGCGCCCTGAGTCGCGGCACCAGCGCCAGCCGGGGTGGTGGCGACTCCGCCGGCGCCCCGCCGCCCGCCCTGCCCACATGGAACTGGCCGGGGGCGGGCGATCCCTGGCCCGACCGGAGCTCCTGGCACCGGTGGAAGGGAGCCCCTCGCGGAGCCCTTCGCCATCATCCGGCGGGCCTTCTCCGCACCGGGCCGCTATTCGAGATGACGGAAGGCGCCACGCCCCGACCGCCGCCGCCGGACGGACCGAGGCAGAGTGTCCGCCGCTGCGCCGCCGATCACCTCTGGGGCCGGGCACCAGGCGGCTCTGGAGCTGCTCCGCGCGGGCCTCGAGGATTTGACCAGCTCCCAGAGCTGGGAGCGCTGGCTGCGCTTTCGACGGCGCTTTCACAACTACAGCTTCCACAACCAGATCCTCATCCTGCGCCAGTTTCCCGAGGCGACCCAGGTGGCGGGCTATCGCAACTGGCAGCAGATGGGGCGGCAGGTGCGCAGGGGGGAGCGCGGCATTGGCGTCCTGGCCCCGGTGGTCCGGCGCCCCGCCGAGAGCGGAGCCGCCTCCGAGCTTCACGATCTGGACCTGCCGCCCATTTCCTTCCGGGTGGTGAGGGTCTTCGACGTCTCCCAGACCGACGGGGCGCCGCTGCCATCACCGGTCCAGGAGTTTTGCGAGGATGGTCCGGAGGGAGCCCTGGCCGATCTCTGGGCCCTCGCCGGAGAGCTGGGATTCGCGGTCGAGCTGACCGAGCTGCGGGCGGGCCGGCGCGGTGACTGTTCTCACGCCCTGAGACGGATTCGGGTGGATTCCCGGCTGGCTCCGGGACCGCTGATAAAGACCCTTAGCCATGAGCTCGCGCACGCCATCCTGCACGGCCCCGACTTCCCGGGAGACCGCCCACTCGCCGAACTCGAGGCGGAGAGCGTGGCTTTCGTGATCTGCCACCACCTCGGCGTGGACAGCTCCGGGTACAGCTTCGGCTACGTGGCCAGCTGGGCGGGCGTCGGGCAGCAGGCGGCCATGCAGATATCACGCTCTGGGGCTCGGATCGCGGCGGCGGCCGACCGGATCCAGGCGGCGTTCCGCCGCGATCCCGTCAGTTCGGGTGAGGCGGGCGGGGCCAGTGTATCTTGAGCGCTGGTGCCACGATCACAGGTCCGGAGCCCCACTCCATCTGCGTTGGCGGGTCCTTCCCAGCCTCCCGAGCGCGCCAGCCTGCTGCTGGAAGCGGGAATACTGCTGGCCTCCGACCTATCGGCGCGGCTCATCCTCGAGCGCCTGGTGGAGCTGGCGGCTCGGATCACCATGGCGCGTTACGGCGCCTTCGGGGTGCTCAACGAGGACGGTGGCATCGCCGAATTCGTGACCTTCGGCATGAGTCCGCAGGAGGTCGCCAGCGTCGGCCAGCAGCCCCAGGGGCGCGGAATCCTGGGGCTGTTGATCCACCGGCCCGAGCCGATCCGGCTCACGAGGATTCAGGACCACCCTGCCGCGTACGGGTTTCCCCCCGGCCATCCGATCATGACCACCTTCCTGGGGGTGCCGGTCAGGGCCCGCGGCGAGGTGCTCGGCAACCTCTACCTCACCGACAAGGCCGAGGGGGCGCCGTTCGACGCCGAGGACGAGGCGGCGGTCGTCACCCTGGCGGCGCTGGCCGGTGCCATGATCGCCAACGCTCGCGCCTACCGCGACCTGCAGCAGCGCGAGACCTGGCTGCGGGCGCTGCAGCAGACCACCAACGCCATGCTGGCCGGGGCTTCGATGGAGGGGTTGCTGCGGGCGATCGTGCGCGCGGCGCGAGAGCTCAGCGAGGCGGCGCTGGCGTGTGTGATCCTGCCCGACCTCGACCAGCCCAACCGGCTCCGGGTCGCCGCCGTCGACGGGCCGCTCAGCCATCGTCTGGAGCACCTCTATCTCCCTGAGCGAGGGACCGCCAGCCGCGCCGTGATCCGCGGGGGCCGGCCCCGACTGGTCAACGCCGGCAGCCGGCAGGTGGAGTGGATCGCCCGGGCCGGGGTCGCAGTGGGCCCGGCGAGGGTGCTGCCGCTGACGGTGGAGCAGGCGGTGGCCGGGACGCTCCTGATCGCCGGTGCCCCGCACCGCTCCCCGTTCCGGCACGAGGACGTGGCGCTGGTGGAGACGTTCGCCAGCCAGGCGGCCCTCGCCATCGACCACGTCCGGCTCCAGGACCGGCTCCAACACCTCGCCGTGGTGCGGGAGCGACGGCGGATCGCCCGGGACATCCACGACGAGCCCGTCCAAGCGCTCATCTACCTGGCCCGTCGGCTGGAGCGAATGGCGGTCGAGCCGGAGGTGACCGGCCCCGCGGCCGCCCAGCTGGGCGACATCCGCAACCTGGCGGTGGCGGTGGCCGACGGGCTCCGGCAGCTCACCGAGGGGCTGCGCTCCGAGGTGCTGGAGGAGAGCGGGCTGGGGGCCGCGCTCCAGGAGCTGGGCCGGCACTTCGAGGATCGATCGGGGGTGTCGGTCCGGATGACGCTGCGCTTGGCCGGGGACCGCTGGCCCCTCGAGGTGGAGAAGGGCTGGCTGCGGATCGCTCAGGAGGCCCTCTCCAACGTCGAACGCCATTCCGAGGCGCGGCGGGTCGAGATTGGCCTCGACCAGGGGGCGACCCGTTTGCGGCTCTGGATCCAGGACGATGGAGCCGGCTTCCCGACCCACGGGGGCCGTCCCCTGCGAGAGGGGCTGGGCCTGCTGGGCATGCGGGAGCGGGCCACCCTGCTGGGCGGGGAGATGCGGGTGCGCTCGCGACCTCAGGGTGGCAGCTCCCTGGTGGTCGCTTCGGTCTCGAGGCGGGCGTTGAACTCATAGGCCCGGGGGCAATCACCCGGCCCGCTCTGGGTGTTACCGTCCGATGGGGTTTAAGATCCCGCGCCTATCTTGAGGGTGAGAAGCATGAGCAGCCAGGTACGCGTGATCATCGCCGAGGACCACACCTTGGTCCGCGAGGGGACACGGGAGATCCTCGAACGCGAGCCGGACATCCAGGTGGTCGGCGAGGCGTCGCGGGGGGACGAGGCCGTCAGGGTCACGCTGGAGCACCTCCCCGACGTCCTGCTCATGGACATGCGCATGCCCGGGCTGAACGGCATCGAGGCGACCCGGGAGGTGGCCACCCAGGCCCCCAGCGTAAAGGTCCTGATCCTCAGCGCTCACGAGGACGAGGACTACGTTCGTGAGGCGCTGGCGGTGGGTGCCGCCGGGTACCTGCTGAAGACCTCTCCCGGCCGGGAGCTGGTGGAGGGAATAAGGGCGGTGGCCTCGGGCTCGACCGTCCTCTCCCCGGAGCTGACCCGGAAGCTGGCCCAGGCGCGGCTGGAGCCCGCCCGCGCCTCCGATCGGCTGAGCTCCAGGGAGTTCGCCGTGCTGCGTCTGATCGCTCAGGGCCGGGCCAACAAGGAGGTCGCCCTGGAGCTGGGGATCAGTCTGCGCACCGTGGAGGGTCATCTCCACAACATCTTCGAGAAGCTGCGTGTCGGCTCGCGGACCGAGGCGGTGGTGCACGCCGTCAACCACGGCCTCCTGTCCATCGCGGGTCCGGAGGGGGAGTGATCCCGGCGGCCTTCTCCCGCCACCCGGCATGGCGGGAGCCGGAGGCGGCCCCCCACGATATCCTGGCGCTTCTGCGCGCCCAGGAGTGGGAGCGCAAGTGGCTGGCGGAGCAGCTCTCCGACGACCCCTTGCAGACGCTCAGCCAGATCAGCCGGCTGCTGGGGGTGGCGACCGAGGGAAGCGCCCCGGTGGCGCGAGTCCGGGAGAACGCCAGGGAGGCCGCCCGCCTGGCCGCCGGGGTGAGCGATCGCCTCCGCTCTTTGGCCCGGGAGCTTCGCCCCTCGTTGCTGGACGACTTCGGCCTGGTGCAGGCGCTGCGCTCGCTGACCTCCGAGTTCGGTCTTCGCACCGGGATCGCCGTCCGGTTCGCGGTGGTCGGAAGCGGGATAACCGGGGGTGGTGACCAGGACCTCACCTGCTACCGCGTGGCCCAGGAGGCGCTCAGCCGGGTGGAGCGGCGCCGCGGTGCCACCCAGGCGGAGCTGCGGCTGGTGCTCCGCCCCGGATCGGTCCGCATGCTGATCGTCGACGACGGCAAGGGCCCGGGCGCGGCGGACTTCGACCGGGGCCGCGGCTGGGGGCTGGGCACGCTGCATCAGCGCGCCCAGATGATGGGGGGCAGCCTGCGGCTGCGGCCGCTGCCGGATCGGGGCGCGGTGGTGCGCCTCCACCTGCCGGTGGGAGCGCCTGCCCGGAGGGGGCCGGGAGCCTCAGGGGGCTGACCGGGGCCGCTTTGGGCCCGGGGGCGGGGCAGGTGTAAACCACAGGGTGGGGGCGACGGTTCCGCGCTCGCTGCCCGGAGGCTCGGCAGCCCACACTGAGCCGAGGTTAGACTGCGGAGCCGGGGGCCACTGGCCCCGCCGCACGGGCTGGAGGTGGCCGAGATGAGCGCAGGCGCGGACCAGGCGGCGACCCGTCAGGTGGTCGTCGGCGTCGACGGCTCCGAGGGGGGGCGACGGGCCCTCAGATGGGCGTTCCAGGAGGCCTCGTTCCGGGGAGTGGGCCTGAAGGCGATCGGGGTGGTCCAGATCCACCTGGTGGCGCTGTCGGTGCCGGGTTACCCGTACGCCGACGAGACCTACATCAATGAGTTGGTGGCCAGCACCCGGGAGACGGTGGTCGCCGAGGTGTCGGCCGTCCAGCCCGACTTCCCCTCGGTCGAGGTGGAGATCGAGGCGGTCATGGGCGCCGCCGCGGAGACCCTGGTCGAGGCCTCGCGCTCAGCCGAGCTCCTGGTGGTGGGGTCCCGAGGTCGGGGCGGGTTCTCCGGCCTTCTGCTGGGCTCGGTCTCCCAGCAGGTGGTGAGCCACGCCCATGTCCCGGTCCTGGTGGTCCGGCCCCGGCATCCGGACAAGGGGACTGCTCAGGCCATCTGACTCGGCTCCTGCGGAGCGATCGCCCCGCGCTACAATCCGAGCCCTGAGCCAGCCCATCGACATCTCGCCAGCCGGGGCGGCGCCCTCCTACCGGCTGCTGGCGCCCGCCCGGCCCACGGTCCAGGTGGTGCCCGTGCGTGGCCTGCCGGTGGTGGCCGTGGTTCTGGGGCTGCTGATCACCGCCATCGTCGGCAACTGGCTGTGGGCGCTCGACTTCTTCCACGTCGTGGGCGGGGCGCTCTGGACCGCCATCGACCTCTTCGTGGGGCTGGTGGTGGGCCCGATCCTGGCCCGGCTCTCGCCGGCTGCCCGCGCCGAGTTCGCGGCTCGGTTCATGCCCAAGATGGTGCTGATCATGCCAACCCTCGTCACCTGCACCCTGGGCGCGGGGTTTCAGCTGGCCCGCAAGCTCGACTACCTCAGCTCCGCCTTCCAGTACCACAGCTGGCTGGTGGCGTCCTTCGCCGTGGTGGGGGTGATGACGATCATCGCCCTCGGCATTCTGGAGCCGGCCAACGTCGCGGTTCTCTTCGAGATGCGCAAGCCCCATCCCGACGGTGCCGTCATCGGGCGCCTGATGCGCCGCTTCGTCTACACGGCGGGGGTGACGGGGGTGATGCAGGTGGCCACCCTGGTGATCATGACCCGCCTGGCGACGTGAGCGTCCAGGGCTCGCCGGCGGTCGCGGTCCGCCTGCCCCCGGTCGCCCAGATGGCGGTCGGGTCGCTGGCCCTCATCGTGATCGGGGGCGTGTACATGGCGGCTCACATCCCCGGGCCGGTTGCCTTGGCCCCCGCCGTGGGGCTGCTTCTGGGGGCGCTGGCGGTGCTGGCGTCGGCTCTGGCGCTGCTGGCGCGGGCGCAGGACTTCGCCTGGGCGCGCTTCCGGCAGGTCGGCGCCTGGTCGCTCCTCGCCTACGGGATCAGCGCGGGGATGCTGGAGTTGGTGTTTGTTTTGGACCAGGTGCCCGGCCCCGAGCTCCTCCTGCTCTCCCTGATGCTGGTGGTGTACGCCCTGGACATCCCCCTCATCCTCGCCTTCTCGGTGGCGCGCCACCAGGGGGGTGGATAAGCACGGAGGGCCTCCTCCCGATCCCCTTCCGGGGGCCGTACCGCAAGGTCCTCTTCGATGTGGACGGTGTGCTCCTGGATTCCGAGGCCACCTACCGGGTGGTCTGGGCCCGATGGGCGGAAGGTCTGGGCCTCGACACCGTCCACCTCTGGCCACGGCTGGCCGGCCGCCGGGCCAGCGACACCATCGCCGAGATGGCTCCGCACCTCGATCCGCTGGAGGAGGTGGTGAAGCTCCGAGCCCTGCTCTTGGAGGAGCAGGCCACCCTGCCGGCGATGCCCGGAGCCCACGAGCTGCTGGCCGCTCTCGAGAAAGGCAGCTGGGCCCTCGTCACCTCCAACGAGGAGGGCGTGATCCGGGAGCAGTTCGAGCGCCTCCGCCTGCCCCGGCCCGGGGTGGTGGTCGGAGGGTCCGCTGTCCTTCACGGCAAGCCCGACCCGGCCTGCTTCACCGCCGCCGCGGAGCGGCTGGGAGCCGCCTTCGAGGACTGCCTGGTGGTGGAGGACAGCCCCGCCGGGGTCGCCGCCGGCCGGGCGGCCGGCATGACCGTTTTGGCCCTGGAGACCACCCACCGCGCCGAGCTGCTGAGTGGGGCTCACCGGGTGGTGGCGACCCTCCAGGACGCAGTGCCGACCATCAGGGGGTGGGTGGCCGGCGACTGACGCCGGCAGATCAGGACATCCGCTCCAGGAGCATCGCCATGCCCATGCCCCCGCCGACGCACATCGTCTCCAACCCCACCTGCTTGTCCAGGGTCCTCAGGCCGTTCAGCAGGGTGCAGGTGATCCGCGCCCCGGTCATTCCGAAGGGGTGCCCGAGGGCGATCGACCCACCGAAGATGTTCAGCTTGTCGCCGAAGGGGTCCACGCCGATGCCCCGGGCCGAGGGGATCACCTGGGCCGCGAAGGCCTCGTTGATCTCCACCAGGTCGACGTCCTCGATGGTCATCCCGGCCCGCTGCAGGACCCGCTGGGTGGCCGGGATCGGTCCCAGCCCCATGTACTCGGGCTCCAGCGCGGCGACCGCAGTCGCCACGACCCGGGCCAGCGGCTTGATCCCCAGCGCCCGCGCCCGGTCCAGCGACATGACGATCACCGCCGCCGCCCCGTCGTTGAGTGGGCAGGCGTTGCCGGCGGTGACCCGGCCGCCCTCCTTGAAGACCGGCCTCAGGGTGGCGAGGACCTCGACCGTGGTGTTGGGCCGGGGGCCGTCGTCCCGCTCCATCAGCCCGCCCTGGGGCAGTTCCACGGGGATGATCTCCCGGGCGAAGAACCCGTCCTCCTCCGACGCCACCGCCCGGTTCTGGCTGCGGGCGGCGAACCGGTCCATCTCCTCGCGGCTGATCCCCTCGCGCTCGGCCACGTTCTCGGCGGTCACCCCCATCGGGATGTAGAGGTCGGGCAGCCCCTCGGGGTTGTCCGGGAGCAGCCGGGGATTGCGGGCGTCGGGCGGATCGGAGGTCCCGTAGCCGTACCGGCTCACCGTCTCGACCCCCACCGAGGCGAAGACCTCGCCCTCGCCGGCCCGGATCGCGTGGAAGGCCATCCGGGTGGTCTGCAGGGAGGAGCTGCAGTAGCGGGTGATGGTGGCCCCGGGGGCGTCCAGGCCGGCCAGGATGCTGATCGCCCGCCCCAGGTTGAATCCCGCCTCCCCTCCGGGGAGGCCGCAGCCGCACAGGACGTCCTCCACCGCCGCCGGCGGCAGCTCCGGTACCTGCTCCAGCACCCGCCGCAAGATCAGCGCGCCGAGGTCGTCCGGGCGGAAGTCGACCAGGGATCCCTTCCCCGCCCGGCCGATGGGGGAGCGCCCCGCCGCCACGATCACCGCCTCCGTCATGGCCTCACCTCCGTTCCCGATTCACTCTCCACCGCTCACCTGCAGCACCGCGCCGCTCACGTAGGAGGCGGCGTCCGAGGCCAGGAAGGCCACCGCCCGGGCCACCTCCGGGGGCTGCGCGAAGCGGCCCAGGGGATTGCGCCGGCGGTTGCGGTCGGCCAGCGGCCCCTCCTCCCAGAGTGGGCGGGCGAACTCGGTCTCCACGATCCCCGGGGCGACAGCGTTGACCCTAACGCCGACCGGCCCGAGCTCCCGCGCCAGCTGGCGGGTGAGCATGATCAGCGCCGCCTTGGAGACCCCGTAGGCGCCCAGGCCCAGGGCGGGGTTGATCCCGGCGATGCTGGCGACGTTGACCACCGCCCCCCCGTGATCCCGCATCCAGGCTCGATAGGCGAGGCGCGTCAGCAGGAGGGGGCCCCGCAGGTTGACCTCAAAGGTCTTGTCCCACGCCGCGGTCTCGATCTCCAGGGTGGGACCGAGGTGGGGGTTGGTGCCGGCGTTGTTCACCAGGATGTCGAGCCGGCCCCATCGCGCCATGACCGCGTCCGCCAGCGCCTCCAGCTCCTCCTCCCGGCCGGCGTGGGCGGCGACCGCCACCACCTCGGACCCGGTCTGGCGCCGGACCCGCTCGGCGGCGGCCTCCAGCGGATCCGGCTTGCGGGAGCAGATCGCCACCCGGGCTCCCCGACGGGCCAGCTCCACAGCGCAGGCCTCGCCGATCCCCCGGCTGGCGCCGGTGACCAGGGCCACCCTCCCGGAGAGGGAGTCGGGCCCGCCGGCGCCCTCATCCCCCGGCACCGCGCCTACGGCCCGCCCCTCACGTACAGGGTCTGTCCGCTGATGTACGAGGCGTCCTCGGAGACGAGGAAGGCTATCGTCCCGGCCACGTCGTCGGGGACCCCGGTGCGGGGAATTGGGGTGGCCGCCGCCACCGCCTCCTTGAACCCCGCGAAGTCGACTCCCATCCGCTCGGCGGTCTGCATCGTCATCCGGGTCTCGATGAACCCCGGAGCCACCACGTTCACGTTGATGTTGTAGCGGCCGAGCTCGATGGCCAGGGTGCGGGCGAGCCCCTGGATTCCCATCTTGGCGGCGGAGTAGTTGGCCTGGCCCCGGTTGCCGAGCGCCGAGGTCGAGGAGACCAGCACCATCTTTCCCGACTTCTGCGGCACCATCAGCCGCTGCGCCGCCTGGCAGCAGAGGAAGCTGCCCTTCAAGTGGGTGTCGATCACCAGGTCCCAGTCCTCCTCGCTCATCTTGTGGACCAGGTTGTCGCGCAGCACCCCGGCGCAGGTCACCAGGATGTCCAGCCGGCCCAGCTCCCTGGCCGCGCCCTCCACCATGGCGCTCACCTGGTCCGGGAAGCGCACGTCGCAAGCCAGGGCGGTCGCCCTGCCGCCGGCCCGCTCGATCCGCCCCGCCACCTCCAGAGCCGGCTCCATGTCCATGTCCGCCACCGCCACAAATGCCCCTTCCCGGGCCAGGCGCTCCGCGGTGGCCGCACCGATGCCCCGGCCGCCGCCGGTGACCAGTGCCGCCGTCCCCTCAAGGCTCATGCTCCTCCTCCTGTGATCCCTTCCCGGTAGTAGCGGCCGACGGTCTCGGCGACGCAGGCGGGCTTGGGCCGGCCCTCCACCTCGATTGTGACCGCCGTGACCACCGCCACCCCGCCGGGGATCGGCTCCACCCGCTCGACCAGGGCCCGGGCCCGGACCCGGCCGCCGACCGGCACCGGGGTGGGGAAGCGGACCCGGTTGAGGCCGTAGTTGACCTTCATCCCCACCCCCTCCACCTCGACCAGCTCGGAGAGGAACGAGGGGATGAGGCTGAGGGTCAGGTGGCCGTGGGCGATTGTGCCCCCGAGGCCGCTGGCGGCCGCCCGCTCTGGGTCCACATGGATCCACTGGTGGTCGGAGGTGGCGTCGGCGAAGCGGTCCACCTGCTCTTGGGTGATGAGGCGCCATTGGGTGGGGCCCAGCTCCCGCCCCTGCAACAGGGCGACCTCATCGACCCCTCTCACCGTCAGCACCCTCCCCACCCCCTTCGGCCCGCCGGCGCCGACGGACCCTCCAGCCCCAGAAGCCGGATGGCCCGAAGTGCGAGGCCGAGCCGGCTCAGCTGCGCGGGGTCGGCCACCGAGAGCCCGGTGAGCTGCTCCACCCGGGTGAGCCGGTTGCAGACGGTGTTGCGATGGCAGGGCAGCGTCGCCGCGGTCCTGGCGACCGATCCCCCCTGTTCCAGGTAGGTGCCCAGGGTGTGCAGGAGCACCCGCCCTTCCGGCGGCCTCAGGGTCAGCAGCGGCCCCAGCGCCTGTCTGGCCAGCCTCTCGGCGAGGTCGGGCGCCGCCGCGAGCAGCACCAGCGGCAGGTCAGAGTCCAGCTCCATCACCCGGCTCTCCCCGGCCGGGATCGCCCGCAGGGCCAGCTCCGCCTGCCGGTGCCCGAGAGGCGCGGACAGCAGGGAGTCGAGGGTCGGGCTCAGGCCGGCCCTGACCCCCGGGGCCCGGCTGAGCTGCTCCGCCACCGCTGCCGATCCCGGAGGGGAGGCGATCAGGCCCACCAGCTGCCCGTGCAGGAATGCCCACTCGGAGGGGATGTCGGCGGCCCGCAGCAGCTGCGCCATCTGGGCTGGGGAGCCGGATCGGGGGTCGGCGACGGCCACCCGGAGCGCTCCCGGCTGGGGGAGGCCCAGCGCCTCGGCGGCGAAGTCCACCTCGCCCGCTGCGACGGTCCCGGACAGGAGGGAGTGCAAGAGGTCGTGGCGCCGGCTCTGGTCGCGGCTGCGGATCTCCGCCTCGGCGCGGCGGTAGGCGTCGACCACGGCCGAGGAGTACAGGTCGATGCCCTCCCACACCACCACCGCTCCCTGGGCCAGCTGGTCGGCGACCTCTCCCCGGCTCCCGATGGACTCCTCCAGGATCGCCTCCCAGATGATCCTGCCTCCGAGGCGGTAGGCGTGGAGCACGTTCTCCAGGGGAATCCCCTGCTGGGCCCGGCGCCGCCCGGTGGCGATCGCGAAGGCGCGAGTCGGTGCCCGGCGATCGCCCAGGTGGGCCAGGTCGCCCAGCACCTCGCGCAGGTTGTCACGGCAGGCCCGAAGGAGCTCTTCGGACCCGACCCGCATCTGGACCCGGTACACGCTGTCGCTCTCGGCGATCGCCTGGGCCAGCCGCTCGGCGAGCTCATCCTCCCTTGCCCGCAGGGCCCCCGCGAGGGCGGCCACGGTGGCCTCGACCTCCGCCGAAGGCAGCTGCCAGCCCGGGGCTCGCGGGGCAGCGGTCCGGGGCCCCAGGGTGGGGCCGAGAACGGTTGTGGCGCTCACCTGGCGCTGGGCCCGTCCGCCGGCGGTGAGCCGAACTGGCGGCGCATCACCTTCTTGTCGAACTTGCCAACGCTGGTCTTGGGGATCGCCTCCACCACCTCGACCCGGTCCGGAAGTTGCCAGCGCGCCCAGCCGTGCTCCTCCAGGTACTTGCGGACCGTCGCCAGGCTGAGCTCGGCGCCCGGCCGGGGGGTGATCACCGCCATCGGCCTCTCCTGCCACTTGGGGTCGGGGACGCCGATCACCGCCGCCTCGGCAACCCCCTCCATGCCCATGAGGGCCCCCTCCATGTCGACCGAGGAGATCCACTCGCCCCCTGTCTTGATCAGGTCCTTGGTGCGGTCCACGATGACGAAGTAGCCCTCGGGCGAGGCCACGGCCACGTCCCCAGTCCGCAGCCAGCCGTCCTTGGTGAAGCGATCCTCACCGACCCCCTTGAAGTAGCTGTCGGCGACCCAGGGTCCACGGATCAGCAGCTCTCCCATGGAGCTGCCGTCCCAGGGCAGCTCCTCGCCCAAGGGGTCGACGATCCTTACGTCGATTCCCGGGAGCGGGAGGCCGGCCTTGCTGCGAACCTCGGCGGTCAACCTCTCCTCTGACCAGCCGCGCATGGTGTGCTTGGTGATCGCCATGCTGCCCACCGGCGAGGTCTCGGTCATGCCCCAGCCCTGGATGATGGTGATCCCGAACTCCCGCTGATAGCGCTCGATCATCGCCCGAGGCGGCTGGCTGCCACCCACGGTCAGGTGGCGGAGGGCGGGCAGCCGCTGGTTCCTCCGGCTCAGCTCGTCGGCGACGGCCATCCAGACCGTGGGGACCCCGGATGCGACCGTGACCTCCTCGTCGGCGATCAGGTCGACCAGGGTGGGCGCATCGAAGTTGGGGCCGTTGAAGACCTGCTTGCACCCGACGAGCGTGGCGCCGTACGGGATCCCCCAGGCGTTGACGTGGAACATCGGCACCACCGGCAGGATGGTGTCCGAGGGCCCGAACCCGATGGCCCCTCCCGAGGTGATCGCCAGGGCGTGCAGGAACGTGGAGCGGTGGGTGTACACCACCCCCTTGGGCCGGCCCTCGGTCCCCGACGTGTAGCAGAGGCCGAGCGGGGTCAGCTCCGGGATCTCCCGTCGGGGGTACGCCTCGGCCTCATCCGAGATCATGTCCTCGTAGGCGATCCGCCCCTCGATCACGCTCTCGCCGATGCCCTGATCCAGGACCACCACCCTGGGCTTGACCGCCAGGGAGGGCCAGAGGCGGTCCAGGAGGGGCAGGAGATTGCTCTCCACCAGGATCATCTGATCCTCCGCGTCGTTGATGATGAACTCGAGGTCGGGGAGAGGCAGCCGGGGATTCAGGGTGTGGGCGATCCGTCCCCCGCAGGGGATGGCGAAGTAGCACTCGAGGTGCCGGTAGCCGTTCCAGGCCAGAGTGGCGACGCGGGCGCCCTCCTCGAGGCCCAGCCGGTCCAGGGCATGCATCAGCTGCTGGGCGCGCTTGGCGAAGTCGGCGTAGGTGTAGCGATGGCGCTGCCCTGGCGCGAGCTGGGTCACCACCTCAGTGGCGCCGAAGTACCTTTCGGCGTGGGAGAACAGCATCCAGCTGTTGAGCGGGCTCTCCATCATGGCCATGGTCAGGAGCCTCCACTGGGCCGGCTCAGCAGCTGGGCGGCGACCTCGGCCCGGCACCGGGCCGGTGACCAGGCGAACCGCTCCAGCCAAAGCGCGCGCTTGTAGTAGCGGTGCAGCGGGGACTCCCAGGTGAAGCCCATGCCCCCGAACACCTGGATCACCCGCTCGCACGCGGCCACGGCGGTTTCCGCCGCCAGGGCGCGGGCGGAGGCGGCGGCCACCTCCGCCTCCGGGTCGTCCTCGGCGATGCACCACGCCGCCCAGTAGGCCAGCGACCGGGCCAGCTCGACCTCGGCGTAGGTGTCGGCCAGCTTGTGCGAGACGGCCTGGTAGGCCCCGATCGGGCGTCCGAACTGCTCCCGCGTCCGGGCGTGCTCCACGCCCAGTTCCAGCACCGCGGCGGCGAGGCCCACCCCCTCCAGCGCCAGGGCGGTCCGGCCGCGAAGGCGCATCGAGCGCCGGGCGCGCCCTGCCCCCTCGCCACGACGCAGGACGGTACCGGCTCCGGGAGCCAGCCGCCCCACTCTCCGGCTGGGGTCGACGCTGGGTTCGGCCGCCCCGGCGGCCGGCAGGGCCACCAGCTCGCCGCCCCTCTCGGCCACCACCAGGTCGACCTGGTGCAGGTTAGGCACGGGCCCCCCGGGGGCTAGCTCCACCGACCAGCGCTGCCCTCCGGCGGCCACCGCCGCCAGCTGTTCCTCGGTGAGCGCCGGGAGCGCCAGCGCCAGGGTGGCGAGATACGGTCCCGGGTAGAGCGCCCGTCCGAACTCCTCCAGGAGGATCGCCTCCTCGACGAACCCCAGCCCCGCGCCGCCCAGCCGTTCTGGGACCGAGACCCCGAGCCAGCCCAGCGCCGCGATCCGGCTCCAGCCGTCGGCGTCCCAGCCGGGTTCGGTCTCGGTGAGGGTGGCGGCCTCGGCGAGGGGGGATCGGGCGGCGAGGTACGCTCGGGACTGGCTGCGCAGCTCCTCTTGGGCCTCGTCCAGGGCGAAGTCCATCAGCGTGACCTCGGCAGTCCCAGAACCCGCTCGGCCACGATGTTGCGCAGGATCTCTGAGGTGCCGGCCTCGATCGTGTTGCCCCGACTGCGCAGCTGCTGGTACAGCCAACCGCCATCGTCCACCAGGCCATCCTGGTCGAGGATCTCCCGCGCCAGCTTGGCGACGCGCTGGTTGGTCTCTGAGAAGGTCAGCTTGACGATCGACCCCTCGGGCCCGGGGATCCCGGTTCGCGCATGCTGCCCGAGGGAGCGCTGGGCGGTGAGCTGCAGGGCGCGGGTCACTATCCACTCCCGGGCGACCAGGTCTTGCAGCCGGGGATCCTCCCCGGCTCGTTCCCCGGCCAGCTCGACCAGCTTGCGAACGGTGGTGTCCAGCGTCCCGGTCAAGGCGAAGCCCAGGGTGGCGCGCTCATGCAGCAGGGTGGTCATGGCCACCTGCCAGCCCAGGCCGACCTCTCCCACCAGGTTCGCCCGGGGCACAACAACGTCGGTGAAGAAGATCTCGTTGAAGTCCGAGTCGCCGGTGAGCTGCCGGATGGGGCGGACCTCCACCCCCTTGGCGTGCATGTCGACCAGGAGAAAGGTCAGGCCGCGGTGCGAGGGGGCGTCCGGATCGGTCCGGGTGAGGAGGATGCACCAGTCGGCGATGTGGGCGTAGGACGACCAGACCTTCTGGCCGTTGACCAGAAAGCTGTCCGGGCCGACCTCGGCTCGGGTGCGCAGCGAGGCGAGGTCCGAACCGGCTCCGGGCTCCGAGAACCCCTGACACCAGATCTCGCTGGCATCGAGGATCCGGGACAGGTGGCGCTGGCGCTGCGCCTCGGTGCCGTGGGCCATGATGGTGGGACCGGCCATGCCCAGCCCGATCACCCCGAGGTGCTGAGGGGCCTCGGCCCGAGCCAGCTCCTCGAGCCAGATCGCCTCCACCGAGAAGCTGGCCCCGGCCCCCCCGTACTCCCTCGGCCAGGTCAGCCCGGCGTATCCGGCCGCCGACAGCGCCCGGCTCCAGGCCCGCGCCAGGTCCAGCTGCTCGATCCGAGGGTACATTCCGCGCAGCCCGGGGGGAAGGTTGGCGGCGATCCAGCGCCGCGCCTCGTGGCGGAACTCGGCCTGCTCGGCGGTGTCCCTCAGATCCAACTCTGCCTCACTCCAGCGTCCACGCCGGCCCCCGGCTGCTCTGTTCCACCACCGTCAAGGTCGGGCCCGCCCGCCCTCCCGCGAACCTGCGCAGTATCGCTCTGCAGGGCTCCGGGGGCAATGGCTCCGCTCACAGTCATGGGCAGGGCGGGTTGTGCAAGCGCACAGAAAGGGGCGGCTCGGCCGGCGCCGCCGGCCGGCGGCGCTGGCGTCCGATACCCTCTCCCCGTGACCCCGGTCCAGCCCCCGCCGCGCCGCCCGAGGCTTGGCCTCGCCCTCGGCTATTGGGGGTCAGCGCCCCCCGACGGCGTGGCGGACCAGGTCGCCGAGGCCGAGCGGCTCGCCTTCGATTCCCTTTGGACCTCGGAGGCGTACGGCTCCGACGCGATCTCCCCCCTCGCCTGGTGGGGAGCCAGAACCTCCCGGATGCGCCTCGGCACCGCGGTGCTGCAGATGCACGCCCGCACCCCGGCGGCCACCGCCATGACCGCCGTCACCCTTGATCACCTGAGCGGCGGCCGGGTGATCCTCGGACTCGGCGTCTCCGGCCCCCAGGTGGTGGAGGGTTGGCATGGCGTGCCCTTCGGCCGGCCCCTGGAGGCCTCTCGGGAGTACGTGGAGATCGTCCGAAGGATCATCCGCCGCGACCGCCCTCTGGAGTACGGGGGCCGCCGCTACCAGCTTCCGCTTCCCGGCGGGGCGGGCAAGCCGCTGCGTCTTACCGTGCACCCCCTGCGAGCGGAGATCCCGATCTGGCTGGGAGCGGAGGGGCCGCGAAACATCGCTCTGGCCGGGGAGATCGCCGACGGCTGGTTGGCAGGGTTCCATGCTCCCTCCCGAAGCGACTGGCAGCGGCAGGCGCTGGAGGAGGGGTTCCAGCTGCGGGGGGGCCGGCCGCCGGGGTTCGAGGTGGCGGCGCTTCTACCTCTTGTGGTGGACCGGGACCTGGAGGCGGCCGCCGATCGGGTGCGGCCCCTGCTTGCCCTGTACATCGGAGGGATGGGCAGCCGGGAGCGCAACTTCCACTTCAACCTCTTCGCCCGGATGGGCTTCGAAGCCGAGGTCGAACGGGTTCGGGACCTGTACCTGGAGGGCCGCCGCCCCGAGGCGGTGGCCGCGGTGCCCACCGAGCTGGTGGAGGCGGTGGGCCTGGTGGGGCCGCTGGAGAAGGTTCGGGAGGAGGCGGACGGCTGGCGCCACGGTCTGCCCACGCTCCTTCTCGTCAGCGGCCCACCGGCGGTGCTGCGGCTGGCGGCTGAGCTCTTCCCCTGAGGGCGCGGCGTCGGGGAGGCCCGATCCACGGCCCCTCTCCTGGACCAGCGGCCCCTCGACCCGGCGGTCCCGCGATCGCGAGGCGCGGTTGGCCGCGAGGGGAGGGCCGATTGGAAGCCGCCGCCGGCGACCCCGGTTAGCGGACTTCCGAGCGGGGACGCCGATAGGGTGAGGCCGGCCGAGAGCTCCGGGCGCCCCAGGTGGTCTTGGGCCCCTGGCCGCGGGGCCGGGCGGGGATCGCGACTGGCGACCGCATCGCCGGGGGCGGGTCCGCCATGAAGTGCATCTGCCCGGTGCTCAGCAGGAGCCGGGCGTCAACGAACCGCAGCTCGGGGGCTCCCAGCCGGCGCAGCTTGCGCCACTTCTCACCGTCCTCCTCCGTGAGGAACGTGAGGGCCCGGCCCCGGGCGCCATTCCGGGCGGTCCGGCCCACCCGGTGAGTCAGCCAGTCCGCGGTGTCGGGGAGCTCGTAGTTGACCACCAGCGCCACCTCTTGGACGTCGAGTCCCCGGGCGGCGACGTTGGTCGCCACCAGCACTTGAGACTCGCGCTTGCGGAAGGAGGACAGCGCCCGGTCGCGGGCAGCCTGAGAGAGGTTGCCCTGGAGTTCGGCGGTGGCGTGCCCCAGAGCGCTGAGGTCCCTGGCCAGCCGCTTGGCGCCGTGCTTGGTGCGGTGGAACACGATGGCCGACGCCGACTGCTTGAGCAGCTGGCTGAGCATCTGCACCTTCTGGGCCTGGGGCACCGAGAGGAGACCGTGCTCGAGGTCCGCCTCCGAGGTGGAAGCGACCGTGACCCGCTCGGGCCCGCGCAGGTGCCGCTTGGTCATGGCCACCACCCAATCGGGCATGGTGGCCGAGGCCAGGGCGGTCTGGCGGCGCTCCGCGTTGGTTCGGGCGGTGATCGCCTCCACGTCCTTGGCGAAGCCGGAGTCGAACATCTCGTCCGCCTCATCGAGCACCAGGTACTCAACGGCTCCGAGCCTCGCCGCCCCCCGCTGGGCGAGGTCGACCAAGCGCCCGGGGCAGCCGATCACCACGTCCGCGGTGCGCAGGCGCTCGATCTGGTTCCCGTACCCCACGCCTCCGAACACCAGGGCGACTCGGAGCCGAGGGTCGAGCTGCTGCAGCACCGCCCCGATCTGGCTGGCCAACTCCCGGGTAGGGGTGACCACCAAAGCCCGAGGATCGGACTTCACATGTCCGCCCAGCCGCTCGCTGAGCGGGATGAGAAAGGCGAGCGTCTTGCCCGAGCCGGTCGGTGACTGGACGACGCAGTCGCGCCCGCCGAGGAGGGCGGGCAGTGCGGCGGTCTGCACCTCGGTCGGCTGGCGGACCCCCATCCGGGCGAGGGCCTCAAGAGTGCGCGGACGCGCACCAAGTTCAGCGAATGTCTTCAAGTTGGTGTCCCTGGGCCGATGGCCCGCTGTCGCCCTCGCCGGCTGGATTAGGCACGCTTCTCGAGGACGCCGCCAGATCGGCGGGGCGAGGAATCACCAAGAGGCTGTAGCAGCGTTATTGCAACTACCGGGCCAGCATAGCAGGTGGAGCTGGACCGCCGCCCTACCCTACCCGCCGACCTGGCGGCGCCGAGCCGTTGGCGCCTTACACTTCCGCGATGTCCGAGGCCGCCGCTCCGTACCGGGAGTGGCCCGCGGAGCGGGATCTGAGGGACCGGGTCGCCTGTCTTTGGGCGAGCTGCTCCCCGTCCAGTTCCCCGACCTCGGAGAGGGTGTTCCCCGACGGCTGCATCGACATCGTCTGGGACGGAGAGGCGGCCTTCGTCGCCGGGCCCGACACGGGGCCGGTGCTGGTCGACTGGCGCCCCGGCGGCGTCTTTGCCGGCGTTCGATTCCGGCCTGGGCGCGCCCCCTCCCTGCTCGGGGTTTCCGCCGTCGAGCTGCTCGACCGTCGGGTCCAGCTGGCCGAGCTCTGGGGCCCGGTTGTCGCCGGCAGCCTAGCCGAGCGCCTGGCCTCCGCGCCGAGCCTGGCGATCGTGGCCGAGACGCTGGCCGAGGAGGTTCGCGCCCGCGCCGCGCGGGCGGCGAGCTCCGACCCCGTGGTCGACGCCCTGGTCGCTCTCCTGGACCGACCGGCACCCGCGCCGGGGGTGGTGGCTCTTGCCAGCTCGGAGCTGGGAGTGGGGGAGAGGCTATTGCACCGGAGGTGCGTGACCGCTCTGGGTTATGGCCCCAAGACCCTGCATCGGGTGCTGCGCTTCCAGCGTGCGCTCCGCCGGTCGCGCACCCGGCCTCGCCTCGTCGATCTGGCCGCCGACGCTGGCTATGCCGATCAGGCCCACATGGCCCGAGAGTGTCGCCGAATGACCGGACTGGGGCCGTCCGAACTGTTCAAGACGACGCCGAGCTGGCCGTATTAGGGTTGGTCTGTGGACGAGGCGTTCGCCGCGGGTCGGTCATTCATCCAGCGCCAGGCGAGGCTCCTGGAGCAGCGAATCTTCTCTACCTGCTTCGACGGGGCGCCGGGCTCCGGGGTGGTGGACGCACTGCGCGGGTACCAGAACCAGGACGGCGGGTTCGGCCATGGCCTGGAGCCAGACAAGCGCTGCCCCGCCAGCCTTCCCATCGACGTCGAGGTGGCGCTGCAGGCGATGGTCGCCGCCAAGGTGTCGGATCCGAGCATGCTCAATATGGCCGGCGACTTCCTGGGGGCGGCAGCCGAAGCGGCCGGGGCCGGCGGGGCCGTGCCGCTGGCCCTGCCCGTGATCGAGGCATACCCCAGAGCGCAACACTGGAGCGACTGGACCTATCAGCCGGGCCTCAACCCGACCGCGGGGCTGGTGGGCCTGCTCCTTCGCCTGGGGGTGGAGCATCCCTGGGTGGAGCAGGGCGCGGCCTACTGCTGGAGGCGGCTGGATGCCGGACAGCTCCCGGAGGACGGCCACACCCTCTCCGAGGTACTGGTCTTCCTGGAGAACGCGCGGGAGCGGGAGCGCGCCGACCTGGCCGCCGAGGGCGTGGCCGGGGGGCTGCCCACCGCCTCCTTTTACAATCCGGATCCCGACTTCACCGAGTACGGCCTGACCCCGCTGCACCTCGCTCCGCAAGGCTCCAGTCGCTGGAGGCGACTCTTCGCCGAGGACAACCTGCAGGGGCACCTGGACCGGCTGGCCCGTGACCAACAGGCTGACGGCGGATGGCCGATCTCCTGGGAGCCTCCCAGCGATGCCGCCCGGCTGGAGTGGCGGGGGATCGAGACCCTGCGAGCCCTTCGCACCCTCAGCTCGTACGGGAGGTTGGCCCCAGCCCCCTGACGTTCCCTCCATCAGGTGGTGGACGCGGTTCCCGATTCGGCTGGGTGCCCGGTCGCCGAGACGGCCTCGAAGATCAGAGTGGCGACCTCTTCGGGCCTCTCCGGTTGGGGCAGGTGAGCGGTGTGCGCCGGCGTTCGGTCGGCGCCACCGGCCACTCGATGAGCCACCACCAAGGTCCGATCGCCGAGGTCGGGCAGGTCCAGGTCTCCGCAGTCCGCGGTCACCGGTGCCCGGATCTCCTCGAAGCGCTGGTAGGCGGCGACGCCGCTGGCCCCAGATCCTCCTTCTGGGTGGAGGTGCTCGACCGCTGTGATCAGTGAGGTGGCCGGAGGCCGGCCAGGGCCCGAGACTCGCCCCTCGGGGCCGGCCGGCCCATTGAGCCGAGCCAGACCAGAAGTCGGACCGCCTCAGCCAGCTGTGCCGCCCCGGCGGCCGACTCCAACACGGAGTCCAGGCT
>DAHUYV010000107.1 GCA_027306885.1 Candidatus Dormiibacterota bacterium | reverse complement strand
GAAGGGTGGCCTCGGTCATCGGGAGGAAGGCCAGCCGGCACAGCCCGAGCTCACCCCACGCTTCCCTCCATCTGCAGGGAGATGAGCCGGTTGAGCTCCAGGGCGTACTCCATCGGGAGCTCCTTGACGAAGGGCTCGATGAAGCCGTTGACGATCATCGCCGTCGCCTCCTGCTCGGTGATCCCCCGCGACTGCAGGTAGAAGAGCTGCTCGTCACCCACCTTGCTGACGGTGGCCTCGTGGCCGATCTGGACGTCCTCGGCCTCGATGTCCATATAAGGATAGGTGTCAGAGCGCGACTGCTCATCGAGAAGGAGGGCGTCGCAGCGCACCGAGGACTTGACCCCGTGCGCCTTGGGGTAGACCTTGAGGTGCCCGCGGTACGAGGTGCGCCCGGTCCCCTTGCTCACCGACTTGCTGACGATGGTGGAGGTGGTGTTGGGGGCGACGTGGATGCACTTGCCCCCGGCGTCCTGGTGCTGGCCGTCGCCGGCGAAGGCGACCGAGAGGATCTCCCCGTGCGCCCCCTCGCCCATGAGGTAGATGGAGGGGTACTTGGCGGTGATCTTGGAGCCGAGGTTGCCGTCGATCCACTCCACGACCGAGTGCTCCCTGGCGATCGCCCGCTTGGTCACCAGGTTGTAGACGTTGTTGGACCAGTTCTGGATCGTGGTGTAGCGGACGTGGGCATTGGGCATGGCGATGATCTCCACCACCGCCGAGTGCAGGGAGTCCTTGCTGTAGGTGGGGGCGGTGCAGCCCTCGATGTAGTGGACGAAGCTGCCCTCGTCGGCGATGATCAGCGTCCTCTCGAACTGGCCCATGCTCTCGGTGTTGATCCGGAAGTAGGCCTGCAGGGGGATCTCCACCCGGACCCCCTTGGGCACGTAGACGAACGAGCCCCCCGACCACACCGCCGAGTTGAGGGCGGCGAACTTGTTGTCGTTGGGCGGGATCACCGTCCCGAAGAACTTGCGGAAGATCTCCGGGTGGTCGCGCAGCCCGGTGTCGCAGTCGGAGAACAGCACCCCCAGCTTCTCCAAATCCTTGCGGATGGAGTGGTAGACCACCTCGGACTCGTACTGGGCCGACACCCCGCCGAGGAACTTGCGCTCGGCCTCGGGGATGCCGAGGCGGTCGAAGGTCCGCTTGATCCCCTCGGGGACGTCGTCCCAGGTCCTACCCTGCTCCTCCGCCGGGCGCACGTAGTAGTAGATGTCGTCGAAGTCGAGGCCGGAGAGGTCGGGCCCCCAGGTGGGCATGGGCCGCTGCTGGAAGTGCTCCAGCGCCTTGAGCCGGAACTCCAGCATCCACTCCGGCTCCGCCTTGCGCCGGGAGATGTCGGCGACCACCTCTTTCGAGAGCCCCTTGCGGGCGCGGAAGACGAACTCGTCGCCGTCGTTGAAGCCGTACTTGTAGTCCTTGGTCAGGTCCTTGGCCGCGACTGCCATCCGTCTGCCCTCACAATCCCCACGCGGGGCAAAATCCGACTTGCCTACTAGGTATTCTACCCGCTGACCGCCGCCGCCGGCAGGACCTCCTCGATGCCGGCCGCCCGCAGCATCGGGTCGTACCCGGTGCGCTCGATGTCGTCCACCAGCTCCTTGCCCCCGGAGGCGATCACCCGGCCGGCGGCCATGACGTGCACCCGATCGGGGGTGATGTATTCCAGGATGCGCTGGTAGTGGGTGATGATGAGGACCCCCATCCCGGTGGAGCGCACCCGGTTGACCCCCTCGGCCACCGTGCGCAGGGCGTCCACGTCCAGCCCGCTGTCGGTCTCGTCGAGGATCGCCATGTCGGGGCGCAGGACCGAGAGCTGGACGATCTCCATCCGCTTCTTCTCGCCGCCGGAGAAGTTGTCGTTGATGTAGCGGGAGAGGAAGGCCTGGTCCATCTTGAGCTCGGAGAGCTGGCCGCGGACCAGCTTCAGGAAGTCCCGGGCCGGGATCTCCTTGCCCAGCCCCTTGAGGGCGGCCCTGAGGAAGTTGGCGGTGCTCACCCCGGGGATGGCGGTCGGGTACTGCAGGGAGAGGAAGAGGCCGCGCCGGGCCCGCTGCTCCGGGGGGGTCCCCAGCACGGTCTCGCCCCGCCAGCGGATGTCGCCTCCCACCACCTGGTACTTGGGGTGCCCCATCACGGCGTAGCCGAGGCTGGTCTTGCCCGCCCCGTTCGGCCCCATGAGGGCGTGCACCTCCCCCATGGGAACGGTGAGGTCCACCCCTTTGAGGATCCGCTTCCCCTCCACCTCGACCTCGAGGCCGGAGATCTCCAGCAAGTCAGACACGGGCGCTCTCCTTGAACTCGGCGCCGATCGTCTCTCCCGGGCACCACGGGGGGAGGGGATCAGACAGAAGGTCCCGGAGGGTGGTGCCCCCCAGGACCTGCTTCACCGCCTGCTGCAGCCGGCCCCAGAGCGGCCGGCTAAGACACTCCGTCTCGCGCACGCAGGTGCCCGGGGCGTACCCCTCGGCCAGGCACTCGACGGGCGCGACCGGGCCCTCCATCAACTCGACGATCTCCAGCACGGTGACCCGCTCCGGCTCCCGGCGCAGCCGGTACCCGCCGTGCAGCCCCCGGGTTCCCGCGACCAGCCCCGCCTTGCGCAGCGGTCCCACCAGCTGCTCCAGGTAGGCCGGGGGCAGGTGCTCGCGGCGCGCGATCTCCGCCAGGCTGAGAGGCGGCCCCCCGTGGCTCTTGGCCAGCTCGGTCATCATCCGCAGGCCGTAGTGGGCCCGCGAGGAGATGCGCATAGCGACCGGCGCCTGGGAGGTAAATCCGACTGGCATGTACCTATTTTACGCACTCCGGGGCCCGCCCCGCCGCCGCGAAGTGGAAGCGAGGGAGCGCCGGGCTGGGCGGCCCATGTATCGGCCCGTAAGGTGATCCGGTCGGTTCAGGCTCGGTCGTCCCGGTGCCGCCGGGAGCCGCCGGGATCCCTCAGACCGCCGCCGCGGTCCGAAGCTGTGCCACCTCGCGCCCCACGATCTCGGCCGCCTCCTCCACCTCGGCCTCTGTGGTGCCCCGTCCCAGGGTCAGCCGCAGATGCGCCCCCGCCAGGCT
>DAHUYV010000105.1 GCA_027306885.1 Candidatus Dormiibacterota bacterium | reverse complement strand
GGGTCTTTCCAGCAGAACCTCTTCCAGCTGCGCAGCAGCGGGCAGTTCACCATCGACGGCGACTTCGGCGTGGCCCTCGGCGCAGCGGCGATTCTCCTCGGCCCGGCTCGTCTTCTGCTGAAGGCGCGGCCCGGGTGGTGGGTGGCGTCGCCAGCCTGGCCGGCCGTCGGGTGCGCCCTACTGCTTGCGGCCGATCTTCCCCGCGCCGATCGAATCGTGAATGCCATCAACGTTCAACCCGTGGGCGACGCCTGGCTCGGCGCCGGGGCCTTGGTGTTCGGGGTGGGAATGGTCGTCGCCGGCACCTCAGCGCTGGTGCTGTGGCGGTTCAACTCCAAGCAGGGGCTCTGAGCGTCAGCGCCCGCAAGGCGGCACGGGAGCCCAAGCAGGGCAAGCGGCCGGCCATCGGCCCGATTTTCCGCGGCCGCCGGTCCGGGAGGCGGACCGGGGGTTCCCTCTCACCCGGCCCTCCAAGGCGGTTCACGCGCCCGCTGCGCACCGAGGGCTGGATCGAGGAAACCGGCACCTGTCCGGGCCAGGGCAGCTCACCTCACTCCGTACCCGGTCGTCGCTGTCCCCAGCCACTTGGCCCCCACCAGCTGCCGATCACAGGATTGGGTCACCCAGAACCCGTGAAGGGGAAGATCGCTGCGACTTTCCTATACTGCCCGGGTGAACTTGGCGGTGGTGCTGGTTGGCGATCTGGCCACCCTGCTCAACATCTACGCCCTCTGCATCTTCGCCTGGGCGCTTCTGTCGTTCTTCCCGGGATCCCAGGGGAGCTCGCTGGGTCGCCTCCTGGACACCCTGGTGATGCCGGTGATCGCCCCCCTGCGCAGGATCCTCCCCAGCATCGGGGGAATGGACTTCTCCCCCCTGCTGGCCATCGTCCTGGTGTACGCGGTGGCCGGCGCCCTGCAGGGCGCCGCCAGCTCCGGCTTCGTCAACGTGGTGGGCACGGTGGTCTCCGTGGTCCTGAACTTCATCAGCGCCCTGCTGGTGGTGATCGTGCTCCTGCTGTTGATCCGGGTGCTGATCGGCCTGCTCCACGTCGACCCCTGGCACCCCCTGGTGCACCTGGTCCGCCAGATCACCGATACCTTCGTGAACCCGGTGGCCCGGCTGACCCGGACCCGGGGGGAGGTGGCGGCTCTGGTCGCCTTCGCCGCGTTCATCGTGATCTACGTCGGGCTGGCCCAGATCCTCTTCCCGGTGATCCAGTCGGGGACCGCCCGCCTCTGAGGATCGACCCCGGGAGCTGAGGCGCCGACAGCCTCACCCCCGTCCGGACGACTCAGGGCAACCGGACACCGGCCGCACGCCGCTCGGGGCTCAGCCCCCACCTCCCTGGGCGGCTCTTGGGGGGGCGCCATTCCAGCTCCGCGGTGGCGGGGCCAGGGAGCGCCTGGTCTCCACCCGATAGGAGCCGGGCCCGCAGAGCTGCTCCACCACGGTCTGAAGCTCCGGCCCCGGGGTGACCCGGTGGTCGTCGCCGAGGTCGAGCTCGTGCTGCCCCTGCCGGTCCAGCAGGTGGAGGACCACCGGGCTCCCCGGGTCCGCACCCGCCAGCACCTGGGAGAGCCGCTCCAGCGTCGGCTCCTCAGGGTCGTGCACGGTCACGTGCACGACCAGGTCGGGGTGCCATTCCGTCAGCTCCGGGGAGTCCACCGACATCACCGCCTCGGCGATGAGGCGGGCCTCCTCAGGCTCCTCCTCCGAGCCCTCCTCAAAGCCCTCGCCGGCACTCCTTTGAGACCCGCGCCCGGCGCCCACCGCCCCCACCTCGACCCGGCCCCTCACCACGATCACAGCGTCCGTCTGGAGCAGCTCCTGCGAGCGCTCGAAGACCTTGGGGAAGACGATCAGCTCACAGACCCCGGTCAGGTCCTCCAGGCTGCCGAAGGCCATCGGCTCACCCTTCTTGCTCTGCACCCGGCGGCACTCCCGGAGGGCGCCGCCCACCTGCACCACCCGGCCGTCCAGGCGCACCAGGTCCGCCACCGTCGCGTCGGTGCGCCCCTTGAGGCGGTCCCCCACCTGCGAGAGGGGGTGCTTGCTGAGGTAGATGCCGAGGAGCTCCCGCTCCCACGCCAGCCGCTCGCGCTCCTCCTCGGGGCTGATCGGGGGGCGGGAGGGGACCTCCGGCTGCGCCTCCTCCGCCCCCGGTTCCCCGAAGAGGGAGATCTGGCCCGCCTCCACGTCGCGGGCCGAGCGCTCCGCGTCGCGCATCACCGCGTCGAGCTCGACCAGCAGCCAGCCCCGGTCCCCGAGGGGATCGCAGGCCCCGGCCTTGATCAGTGCCTCCAGCACCCGGCGGTTCAGGTCGCGGCCGCGGACTCGCCGGCAGAGGTCCAGCAGGGAGCGGAATGGGCCCTCAGCCTCCCGGGCCGCCACCACGGCGCGGGCCGCCCCCTCTCCGACGTTCTTGATCTGCTGGAGGCCGTAAAGGATGAGCCCCCCCTGGGCCTCGGGGTCCGACTCCTTCTCCCCCAGCCAGATGCTGAAGGCGGGCTCGGAGCGGTTGACGTCGGGAGGCAGCACCTCGATCTGACGAGCGCGGCAGTCCAGGATCACCCGCTTGACCCGCTCCAGGTCCCCGGCCCGGCTGTTGAGCAGGGCGCACATGTACTCGAGCGGGTAGTTCGCCTTGAAGTAGGCGGTCTGGTAGCCGATCAGCCCGTAGGCCACCGAGTGCGCCTTGTTGAAGCCGTACCCGGCAAAGCGGTCGATGTAGTCGAAGAGCTCGCCCGCCAGCGCCTCCCCCACCCCTTTGGCGATCGCCCCGGCGACGAAGCCGTCCCGCTGGGCTGCCATCTTGGCCTTGTCCTTCTTGCCCATGGCAGCCCGGAGCAGGTCCGCCTCCCCCATGGTGAAGCCCGCCACCGCCGAGGCGATCTGCATCACCTGGTCCTGGTAGAGGATCACTCCGTGGGTCTCCTGCAGGATCGGCTCCAGCGCCGGGAGCATGTAGGAGATCGGCTCATCCCCGCGGCGTCGCCGCATGTAGAGGTCGATGACCCCCCCCTCGCCCGGTCCCGGCCTAATGAGGGCGTTGGCGGCCGCCAGGTCCGCGATCGAGCGCGGACGCATGTCCATCACGATGCGCCGCGCCCCCTCGCCCTCCAGCTGGAAGACCCCGCTGGTGTCCCCCCTGGTGAGCAGGTCGTAGGTCGCCGGATCGTCCAGGGGGAGGGAGTCCAGCTCCGGCCGGGCGCCTCGGGAGCGCTCGATGTGGTCCAGGGTCTCCTCGAGCACGGTGAGGTTCTCCAACCCCAGGAAGTCCATCTTCAGCAGCCCCAGGGCCTGGACTCCGTTCATGTCGAACTGGGTGACCACCGCGTCGCGGTTGGTGGTGCCCCGCTGCAGGGGCACGAAGTCCACCAGCGGACCGGGCCCGATCACCACCCCGCCGGCGTGGGTGCCGGCGTTGCGGGCGATCCCCTCCAGGCGCCTGGCGGTGTCGATCAGCTTGGCGGCCCAGTCCTCGCCCCGGTAGAGGCCCCGCAGCTCCCCGGACTCCTCCAGCGCAGCCTCGAGGGTCATCCCGGGCCGGACCGGGACCAGCTTGGCGAGCCGGTCCACGTCCGCCAGCGGCACGCCCTGCGCCCGGCCCACGTCCCGGATGGCTGCCCGGGCAGCCATGGTGCCGAAGGTCACGATCTGGGCCACCCGGTCCGAGCCGTATTTGCGGGTCACGTACTCGATGACCCGCCCGCGGCCGGCTACGTCGAAGTCGATGTCGATGTCCGGCATCGACACCCGCTCCGGGTTGAGGAAGCGTTCGAAGGTGAGGCCGTAGCGGATGGGGTCGAGGGCCGTGATGCCCAGGGAGTAGCTGACGAGGCTCCCGGCCGCCGATCCCCGCCCGGGGCCGATCTTCACCCCCTCCTCGCGGCCCGCCCTGGTGAAGTCCCAGACGATGAGGAAGTAAGCCGCGAACCCGGTCTTGGCGATCACCCCCAGCTCGTAGTCGAGCCGCTGCCGGTACTCCAGGGGGACGGGGTCCCCGATCCTGGCGGTCAGCCCGCCCTCCGCCACGTGGCGAAGGAACCCGTCCGCGTCCAGCTGCGGACCGGTGTCATACCGGGGCAGCAGGGGCTGGTGCAGGACCGGTTCGAAGCCACAGCGCTCGGCCAGAGCCGCCGAGTTCCCCACCGCCTCCAGGCAGTCGGGGAACTTCTCCGCCATCTCCTCGGCGGAGGTCAGGTAGAAGTGGGGCCCGGAGAAGCGCAGGCGCTTGGGGTCCTCCAGGCGGCTGCCGGTCTGGATGCAGAGCAGAACGTCGTGGGCTTCGGCGTCGTCCCGCTGGACGTAGTGGCTGTCGTTGGTGGCCACCAGCGGCAGCCCGGTGGCGCGGGCGATCTCCTTCAGCCCCTCCCGCACCACGGCCTCCTCCTCCATGCCGTGGTTCTGCAGCTCCAGGAAGAAGCAGTCGGGGCCCATCAGCTCGGAGTACTCCCGGCAGAGCGCCAGCGCCCCCTTCTGGTCGCCGGCCAGGATGCGCTGGGGAACCTCCCCGCCGATGCAGCCGGAGAGCGCCACCAGCCCCCGGTGGTGCTCACCCAGCAGCTCCCGGTCGATCCGAGGCTTGTAATAGAAGCCCTCCAGGTGGGCCTCGCTGACCACCTTCATGAGGTTGTGGTAGCCCTCGTCGTCCCGAGCCAGGAGGATGAGGTGCGAGGGGTCCCGGTCGGCCCGACCCTCCTTCTGGTGGCGGGACCGAGCCGCCACATACACCTCGCACCCGATGATCGGGGTGATGCCGGCGTCCACCGCCGCCCGGTGGAACTCCAGCGCCCCCGAGAGCACCCCGTGGTCGGTGAGGGCCAGCGCCGACTGGCCCAGCTCCGCCGCCCGGGACGCCATCCCGCGCAGCCGCGCCGCCCCGTCCAGGAGGGAGTACTCCGAGTGGGTGTGGAGGTGGACGAACTTCAGCTCAGCCACCCTCCGCCCTCCCGGATGGCCCGGCCCTGCGGCCCCCCCTCCCGATCAACACCCGCCTCACGACCGCCTCATCATCGCCGCCACCTCGAAGTGATAGGTCTGGGGGAACATGTCCACGAGCAGCAGGCGCTCCAGCCGGTAGGGGCCCAGCCGGCAGAGCGTCTCCAGATCTCGCCCCAGCGCCGAAACCTCGCAGCTGAGGTAGGCCACCATCTTCGGACCGGCCAGTGAGAGCCAGCCCCGCACCTGGGGGGCGAGACCGCTGCGTGGCGGGTCCAGCACTACCGCCCGGCAGTCGCGGAGCCGGGGCAGCTCCTCCTCCACCTCACCCCGGCGCACCTCGACCCGCCCGCGCCCGTACATCTGAGCGTGGAGCTGCGCCAGTCGAGCGGAGGTGGGGTTGGACTCCACCGCCACCACCTGGGCCCCGAGGTCGGCGAGACGCACGCTGAGCACCCCGCTGCCGGCGTACGCGTCCACCACCAGCTGTGAGTCCACCTCCGGACCCAGCCACTCCAGCACCGGCTCGTAGAGGTCGGGAAGGGTCTCCTGGTTCACCTGGATGAAGGAGTTCGCCGTGGTCCGAAAGCTGCGCCCCAGGTAGGCGAGGGCGCCCGACTCCGTGCCCAGCAGCGGCCCACCCTCCTCGGCGGCGGCCAGCGCCACCCGCGAGCTGGCCCCGCTGTCGGGCCGCACCTGAACCAGCACCCCCTCGTCGACCGCGGTGAGCGAGACGGTGCGCGCCTGGTCCCCCTCTCCATCCAGGGCCCGGCCGACGCCGCTCAGGGCGGCGTTGATCGACTCCCGGTGAATCGGGCAGGCCGAGACCGGCACGTTCTGGTAACCGTGCCTGGAGGTGAACCCCAGACGGCCACCGGCGCCTCGGTGGAACTCCCCCCGCCAGCGGTACCCGTAGGGCCGCCGGGATCCCACCACCCGGGTGTCCGCCGGGACGGCCAGCCCGCGCCGACCCAGCTCGTCCTCCAGCACCCCCCGCTTGGCCCCCAGCTGCAGGGGATAGGCGGCGTGCTGCAGCTGGCAACCACCGCAGACCCCGAAGACCGGGCAGGGAGGAACCACCCGGCCCTCTGCAGCACGCTGCACCTCGATCACGTCAGCGCGCAGGTGACGGGCCCGGGCGGCGGTCACCCTCACCCTCACCCGCTCTCCGGGAAGAGCACCGAAGACGAAGACCACCTGCCCCTGGTGGTGGCACAGCCCCAGTCCGCGGTGCACGAGCCGCTCGCAGGTCAGCTCGAGCTCATCCCCCACGGCGGGGCGGACCTCCACCTCGGCCAGGGGCGGGGTCATTCCCCCGGGCGCGCCAGGCGCTCGCGCAGCAGCCGGGCGGCCAGATCCGGATTGGCCCTGTTGCCGGACGCCTTGCGAATCGCGCCCACCAATGGCCCAAGCGCCCGCTCCGCCCCGGCCTGGAAGTCGGCAGCGGCCTTGGGCAGCTGGCGCAGGGCGTCGTCCACCCACGCATCCATCTGGGCCGCGTCACTCACCTGAGCCAGCCCCCGCTCGGTGACCAGCGCCGCGGGGCTCGCCCCAGACTCGAACGCCTCGGCGAGCAGCTCCCTGGCGGTCGAGCCGCTGACCTCGCCAGCCTCGACCATGCGGACCAGGTCGGCCAGCTCCCCGGCCGAGATGGAGCAGCGCTCGACCTCCACGCGGGCGGCCTTGCAGAGCGCCTGGAGGGGTCCGGCCTGCCAGTTGGCGGCCGCACGGGGCGGGGCGCCGGCCGCCACCACCGCCTCGAAGTAGGCGGCATCCTGCGGCCTCTCGGTCAGCACGAGCACCTGCTCGGCGCTGATCTCGTACTGGTCCAAGAGACGGTCGCGCAGCCGCATCGGCGGCTCCGGCAGCCCGGCCTTCAGCTGCTCGACCAGCTCCCGGCCGACCTTGAGCGGGGGGAGGTCGGGCTCGGGGAAGTAGCGGTAGTCCTGAGCCTCCTCCTTGCCCCGCTGGGAGACCGTCGCCTGCTCCAGCTCGCTCCAGCCGCGGGTCTCCTGGACGATTGTCATCCCCCTCTGGATGAGGTCGGTCTGGCGCCCCACCTCGTAGGTGAGGGCCGCCTCCAGGCTCCTGAAGGAGTTCATGTTCTTGACCTCCACCTTGACCCCCATCTCCCGTTGGCCGCGGGGCCGCAGCGAGACGTTGGCGTCGCAGCGAAGGCTGCCCTGCTCCATGTTGCCGTCGTTGACCCCGAGGTAGATCAGCAGCTGGCGCAGCGCACGCAGGTACTGGGGGGCCTCGCGCGGGCTCCGGAGGTCAGGCTCGCCGACGACCTCCATGAGGGGAACCCCGGCCCGGTTGAGGTCCACCAGGGAGAAGTTGGAGGTGTGGATCTCGCCGGCGTGGTGGAGGGTCCCGGCGTCCTCCTCGAGGTGGACCCGGGTGATCCCGCAGGCGCGCCGCTGACCGTCGACCTCGAACTCCAGCTGGCCCGCCAGCGAGAGGGGCAGGTCGAACTGGGAGATCTGGTAGCCCTTGGGAAGGTCCGGGTAGAAGTAGTTCTTGCGGTCGAACTTGCTGAATTCGGGGATCCGGCAGGCGAGCGCCAGGGCGGTGCGGATCGTCATCTCCACCGCCGCCCGGTTGATCACCGGCAGCGCCCCCGGCAGGCCAAGGCAGGTGGGACAGGTGTTGCTGTTGGGGGGCAGCCCCAGGTACTCGGCCCGGCAGCCGCAGAACATCTTGCTCTTGGTGAGCAGCTGGGCGTGCACCTCCAGCCCGATGACGGGCTCCAGCTCAGCCATCGGTTCCCGGCGGCGCCTGGTGCCAGAGGTCAGAGAGCGCCTCCACCGCCGCCGCCACCCGCAGGCACACCGCCTCGCCGAGGTAGGGCCCCAGCACCTGCACGCCGACCGGCAGCCCCTCGGCGAATCCGGCCGGCACCGAGATCCCCGCCAGGCCGGCCAGGTTGGCCGGCAGGGTGAGGGCGTCGGTGGCGTACATCGCGAGCGGGTCGGCCACCCGCTCGCCGAGGAGGAAGGCCGCGGTGGGAGCGGTCGGGGAGACCAGGGCGTCCACCTGCTGGAACACCCTGGCGAAGTCCTGGGCGACCAGGGTGCGGACCTTCTGGGCTCGCAGGTAGTAGGCGTCGTAGTAGCCGCTGCTGAGCACGTAGGTCCCGAGAGCTATCCGCCGCCTCACCTCGGGGCCGAAGCCGCGATGCCGGGCGCTCTCGTAGGCCTCGACAAGGCTCGTGGCCGCGGGCTCTCCCCTCCCGAACCTGACGCCGTCCATCCTGGCCAGGTTGCTGCTCACCTCCGCCGGGGCGATGACGTAATAGGCGGCGAGCGCGTACTCGGTGCTCGGGAGCGACACCTCCACAAGCTCCGCCCCCTCCCGCTCCAGCCGCTGGCAGGCTTGGTCGAGGACCTCCCTCACCCCCGCCCCGACACCCGCCGCCAGGTATTCCCGGGGCACCCCGAGACGCAGCCCCTGGACCCCTTGGTGGAGGGCCGCGGCCAGGTCGCCCACCGGCTCCGTGGTGGCGGTGCTGTCGTGCGGATCGGCCCCGGCGATCGCACTCAGGACCAGCTGGGAGTCCTCCACGGTCTTGGTCAGCGGGCCGACCTGGTCCAGGGAGCTGGCAAAGGCGATCAGACCGTACCGGCTCACCCTCCCGTAGCTGGGCTTAACCCCCACCACCCCACAGAACGAGGCGGGCAGTCGGATCGACCCCCCGGTGTCGCTGCCCAGAGTGGCGCAGGCCAGCCGGGCCGCGACCGCCGCAGCCGACCCCCCGCTGCTACCACCCGGCACCCGGGTGTGGTCCCAGGGGTTCACCGTGGCCTGGTACGCCGAGTTCTCGTTGGAGCTGCCCATGGCGAATTCGTCGCAGTTCAGCTTGCCCACCACCACCGCCCCCGCGGCCGCCATCCGGGCCACCACGGTGGCGTCGTACGGCGGCACGAAACCCTCCAGGATCCGGCTCCCGGCGGTGGTCTCCACCCCACTTGTGCAGAGCACGTCCTTGTGCGCCACCGGGATCCCGCAGAGCGGCGGCGCACCCTGGGGATCGGCCGCCAGCCACCGATCGGCCGCCTCGGCCTGGGCCATCGCCAGCTCCTCGGTGGTGCGCAGGAAGGCACCCACCGCCGGGTCGAGCCGGGCGATCCGGTCCAGCGCCTCAAGCGCCAGCTCCCGGGCGGAGACCTCACGACTGCGCAGCCGTCGGCCCAGTTCGGAGATGGACAGACCCAGCAGGGTCACTGGATCGCCGGCACCCGCAGGAGGCCCGCCTCCTTCCTCGGGGCGTTGGCCAGCGCCTGCTCCGCCTCCAAGCTGGGCGCCACCTCGTCCGCCCTCATCACGTCGTAGAGCCCGCCCACCTGAGCGGTCGGATCGACCGAGCTGACGTCAGCCTCCTGCAGCTTGTCCACCGCCGCGACGATGGCGGTAAGCTGGCCCAAGAGGGTCTGAAGCTCCTCTGGGGAGAGCCCCAGCCGGGCCAGCCGGCTGAGGTGCTCGACCTGGGCCAGGTCCATACCGCCCCCCGGACGCCCCCCCTCACTCACGACTGCCACTGAACCTGGATTATAGGAAGCGACAGCCAGCCCCCCAGGAGCCCAACGTGGAAGCCAGCGACCCCGACTCCCCGGTCCCGGCCGCGCTGGAGGCGGCGGTTCGCGCCTTCGCCGCCGCTCGATCGGCCCGGATCCTGCTGGACGGGGCCGGACGCCTCGGAGCCGATGCGGTCACCCGCGCCAGTGTGATAACCGGAGCCCGGCGCGCCAGCCGCAAGGCCCAGGCGGGCGTGGAGGACGCGGCCCGGCGCATGGCCGAGGCCCGGGACCGCTGGGGCGCCCTCATGCGCGGGCTGGCCGGCGATCTGGCCACCGATCCCACCGACCTCGTGTCGCAGGTTGAGCGCTGGGCCCTGCGGCTCGCCATCCTCGACGCCGAGGTCCTGCTCCGAGAGGCCGCCGGAGCGGCTTCGCTGCTCACCGACTCGGCCGAGCTCCGAGCCGAGCTGCAGTCGGTGCTGGCCCAGGTGGCGGGGCTGGCCCGCCACCTGCCGAGCCCGCATCCGGATCAGGCGGGGGCGGGCGGAGGATCCGAGTCGGGGTGATCCAACCACCAGGAGAACCCCTCGGGATCCACGACCGGGACCCCGAGGCGCTGCGCGGTCGCCAGTTTCGATCCCGCGGACTCGCCCGCCACCACCGCCGTGGTCTTGCGCGAGACGCTGCTCCCGGCCACCCCGCCCAGCCGCCGGACCGCGGCCTCGGCCTCCGCTCTGGAGAGGCCGGGTAAGCTCCCGGTGATCACCACAGTCCGGCCGCGCCAGGGGCCCTCGGAGCGCTCCGCCTCCTTCGGCTCCACGCCGACCTCCCGCAGCTGCTCCAGCAGGGCGCCGGTCCCCGGGCTGGCCAGGTGGTGGACCACGGCCTCCGCCAGCACCGGCCCCACCCCGCTGACCGCGGCCAGCTCATCGGGGCCGGCGGCCCGCAGCCGCTCCATCGTCCCGAAGTGCTCCGCCAGCAGCTCGGCGGTCCGCCGTCCCACATGGGGGATCCCGAGGGCGTACAGCAGCCGTCCGAGAGCCGGGTGGCGGCGCGCCCGAATGGCGTCGGTCAACTGGCGGGCCGAGCGGCGGGCGAGGCCGGGAAGCTCCTCGAGCTGGCCGGCCTCCAGACGGAAGAGATCGGCAGGAGTCCGCACCATCTGGCGGTCCAGCAGCTGTTGGACCACCGCCGGGCCCAGCCGGTCGATGTCCAGGGCGTCCCGGCTGACGAAATGGAGCAGGGTGGCCAGCCGCTGCGCCGGGCACAGCGGGTTGAGGCAGCGGGTGGCCGCCTCCCCCACCTCGCGGACCAGCTCCGACCCGCAGGCCGGGCACTCCTTGGGCATCTGAAACGGCTCACTGCCATCGGGGCGCCGGGAGAGGACGACCCGGACCACCTCGGGGATGACGTCCCCCGCCTTGCGCACCACGACGACGTCCCCGACCCGGACGTCCTTGCGGCGCACCTGATCCTCGTTGTGGAGGGTGACGTGGCTCACCGTCGATCCCGCCACCTCGACCGGATCCAGCACCGCCACCGGGGTCACCACCCCGGTCCGCCCGATGCTCACCTCGATCGCCACCACCCTGCTCTCCCGCTCCTCCGGCGGGAACTTGTAAGCGACCGCCCAGCGCGGCGCCCGGCTGTCGGCGCCCAGCTCCTCCTGCCCGGCGAGGCTGTCCACCTTCAGCACCACGCCGTCGATCTCGTAGGGCAGGTCACGGCGCCGGGCCTGCCAGCTCCCGAGGTACTCCGGCACCCCCTCGCCGGCGGCGAACCGGCGCCGGTTGGGGTTCACCGGCAGTCCCTGGAGCTCCAGCCAGTCGAGCAGCTGGGACTGGGTCGAGATGCCGGATGGGGCCGGGTCGCAGGCGTAGAAGAAGGCGGAGAGACTCCGGCTGCGGGTGATCTCGGAGTCCAGCTGGCGAAGGCTGCCGGCGGCGGCGTTGCGGCAGTTGGCATACAGCTCCAGACCCTGGCTCTCGCGCTCGCGGTTGAGCCCCGCCAGCACCTCCTTGGGCATGTAGACCTCCCCCCGCACCTCACATCGGGGAGGGAGGCCCCGGCCGGGCCCATCCGGCAGGGTGGCGGGGATCCCCTCCACCACCTGAACGTTGGCGGTGATCTCCTCCCCGGTGACGCCGTCGCCCCGGGTGGCGCCCTGGGTCAGCCGTCCCGACACAAATGTGAGGCTCACCGCCAGGCCGTCCATCTTGAGCTCGGCCACCAGGTCCGGGTCCTCCCCCAGGGCCAACCGCACCCGGGTCCGGAACTGCTCCACCTCGACCTCGGACACCGCGTTCTGCAGCGACCTCATGGGCATGACGTGGCGCACCTTGCGGAACGGGGTGGGGCCGGCCCCGCCCACCCGCTGCGTCGGTGAGTCCTTGGTGCGCAGGCTGGGGTGCTCCTCCTCCAGGCGGAGCAGCTCCCGCATCAGGCTGTCGTACTCCGCGTCGGTCACCTCGGGAGCGTCGAGTACGAAGTAGAGGTAGTTGTGCCGATCGATCTCCTCCCGCAGCTGGGAGGCTCGGGCCCGTGCCGCCTGCGGCACCGCCGCCATCAGCCGAGCTTGCGGAGCACCGCGTCGGTGACGGCGAACCGGCGCCTGCCCGCCCCATCGAAGTCGATCACCACCTCCTCACCCCCCGGGGTCATCTCACTGACCCTGATCACCCCCCGGCCAAACCGGGCGTGCTCCACCCGCTCGCCGGCGGTGAAGCGGGCCACCGCGGGCTCCGAGGGGCTGGGCCGAGTCGCCTCGGCCAGAAGCGCGTCCCTCGCCCTGGTCAGCACCAGCGGCTGGCCCCGGGTCGACGCGGGCGCCACGAACGAGCCCGGCGCGCCCCATCCGCTGGTCCCCTCGAGGGCGCTCAGCGGCTTCAGGAATCGCGACGGGGTGGCGCCCCTCGGGCTGCCGTAGAGGTGGCGCTGGAAGCAGTGGCTGAGGTAGAGGCGGCGCTGCGCCCTGGTCATCCCGACGTACAGGAGGCGCCGCTCCTCCTCCAGCGCCGAGACCGAGTCCAGGGAGCGGCTGTGCGGGAGGAGCCCCTCCTCCACCCCAGTCACAAACACCACCGGGAACTCCAGCCCCTTGACCTGATGCAGGGTGATGAGGGTGACCGCCCCGCGGGAGCCGTCCTCCAGCTGGTCGACCTCACCGGCCAGCGCCAGCTGCTCCAGGAACAGCGGCAGAGTCTGCAGGGCGGGGCCCTCGCCCTGCTCCGCCGCCAAGCCCCGCAGCTCCAGGACGTTGCCCCACCGCTCCTCCCCCTCGGGGCTGCCATCCCGGACCAGAGCGCGGTAGCCGCTGCGCTCCAGCAGCCAGTCGAGCACCTCCACCAGGGCCCAGCCCGAGCCGAACTCCCGGAGCTCGGCCATCATCTCGGCGAAGCGGCTGAGACCGGCCCCCGACGCCCCCCTCAGCCCGGCCAGCTGCGGGTCGCGGAGCACGGTGTCGAGATCCCCGCCCTGGGCCTGCACGGCGTCCCGGATCTGCGCCAGCGACTGCGCTCCCACCCCACGCTTGGGCACGTTGATGACCCGCTCGAAGGCCACCCGGTCGCGGGGGTTGGCGAGAAGGCGGAGGTAGGCGAGGAGGTCCTTCACCTCCTTGCGCTGGTAGAAGCGGACCCCCCCGACCAGGCGGTAGGGGATGCCCCCGCGGAGGAGCACCTCCTCCAGGGCCCGGGACTGGGCGTTGGTGCGGTAGAGAACCGCCACCTCACCCCACCCGACCTCCCCGCCGCGGTGCAGCCGGAGGATCTCAGCGGCCACCGCAGCGGCCTCCTCGCGCTCGTCGTAGAACTGCCCGACCTGCACCGGGTCCCCCTCCGGACCCAACGTCCAGAGCTGCTTCTCGAGGCGCAGGGAGTTCTCCTGGATCACGGCGCCGGCGGACCTCAGGATGGCCGCGGTGCTGCGGTAGTTCTGCTCCAGGGGGACGACGAGAGCCTCTGGGTAGTCCCTCTGAAACTCCAGGATGTTGCGCAGGTCGGCACCTCGCCAGCTGTACACCGACTGGTCGGGATCCCCCACAACCGTCACCTTCCGGTGCTCCCCCACCAGGAGCCGGAGAATCTGGTACTGCGCCCGGTTGGTGTCCTGGTACTCGTCCACCAGGACGTGCCCGAACCGCTCCCGGTAGCGGCCGAGAGCGACCTCCGACCCCTCCAGCATCCGCACCACCTTGAGCAGAAGGTCGTCGAAGTCCAGGGCTCGATTGGCCTCCAGCATCCGCTCGTATCGGGGATAGACCTTGGCGGCCTGGCTCTCTGTGAACCCCCGGGCCGCGGCGGCGAAGGCCCCGGGCCCCTGGAGGTCGTTTTTGGCCCGGGAGATCTCCCCGCCGATGCTGCCGATTGAGAAGCGCTTCTCATCGACCCCGGCCTCGCGCATCGCCTCCTTCAGCAGCGCCTGCCGATCCACCTCGTCGTAGATGACGAAGTCCCGCGGGACTCCGGCGAGGTCGCCGCGCTGGCGAAGCATCCGCGCCCCCATCGCGTGGAACGTGCCCAGCCACATGCCCTGGACACCGTCCTCCAGCAGCCCCTCCAGCCGCCCCCGCATCTCCCGTGCCGCCTTGTTCGTGAAGGTGACGGCCAGGATCCCCGAGGGCCGCGCCCTGGCGGTGGCCACCAGGTAGGCGATCCGGTGGGTCAGGACCCTGGTCTTCCCCGAGCCAGCGCCCGCGAGCACCAGGAGCGGCACGTCGGGAGCGGTGACCGCCTCCACCTGGGCGGGGTTCAGCCCCTCCAGGAGTGAGGGGCTGGCCACCAGGTCGCTGACCTCGATGTGGGGGCCGCTCAAGCCCCCAATTCCTCGGTGAGCGGAAGATACAGCTCCGGCCGTCGGTCTTCCAGCGTGTGGTTGCGGGGCGTGCGCCGGCGAGCCCGCGCCGCCCACCCCAGATCGAGGTCAGCCAGGAGCAGCTCCTCGGACAGCTCCTGCCCGGGTCCCGCCAGCATCTCCCCGTTGGGGCCGACGACGCAGCTGCAGCCGACGAAATCCACCCCTCGCTCGCGGCCGATCCGGTCCGCCGCCACCACGAACACCTGGTTCTGAGTGGCGATCCCGACGCTGGCGTAGTCCCCCATCGTCCACCCCCGCTGGTCGACCGCCGGAGACCGGAAGTTGGCCACCCAGTTGGTGGGGACGCAGACCACATCGGCGCCGCGGAGGGCCAGCACCCGGGCCGCCTCCGGGAACCACAGGTCGTAGCAGATCAGCACCCCGAGGCGGAAGCCGGGCAGGTCGAAGACCAGGAAGCCGCTGTCACCGGGTTCGAAGTAGGTCTTCTCGTCATTGAAGAGGTGGGCCTTGCGGTACACGCCAATTGTCCCGTCGGGCCCGACGACCGCCGCGGCGTTGTAGCGGCGGCCGGCGGCCGCCTCCGCGAAGCCAGCCACCAGGTGCACCCCCAGCTCACGGCAGAGCTCGACCCAGCGCGAGACGCTGACGCCCGAGACGGGCTCAGCGCAGGCCGCCGCCTCCGCCTCGCTCTGGAAGGTGTACCCGGAAGCGGCCAGCTCCGGAAGGACGATCAGCCGAGCGCCGGCCGCCGCTGCCCTGCGGATCCAGCTCTCAGAAAGATCCCGATTGCCGGTGAGGTCGCCCACCTGAGGCGCATATTGGCAGGCAGCGACGAGCAGTCGGGCGGCGGTGGGCATGGGTCCATTCTGCGGCCTCGGTGGCCTCAGAAGTCCATGTCATCCATGCCGTCCATGCCACCCATCCCGCCCATTCCGCCCATCCCCCCCATGCCGTCGCCTCCGGGTGGAAGGGCTGACTCCTGCGGGTCGGGGCGGTCCGCGATCAGCGCCTGGGTGGTGAGCAACAGCGCCGCCACCGAGGCCGCGCTCTCCAAGCTGACCTTGACCACCTTGGTGGGGTCGATGATCCCCATCTCGAAGAGGTCGCCATAGCGCAGCCGGTCGACGTCGAAGCCCTCGGTCGGGCCCATCGCCGCCACCCGCTCCACGACCGTGCCGCCCTCCGCTCCGGCGTTGGCGGCCAGCTGGCGGAGTGGCTGCTCCAGAGCGCGGCGGACCACGCGCACCCCGGCACGCTCGTCATCGTCGGAGCCGAGCTGCTCGAGCACCTTCCTCGCCTGGAGCAGGCTGCGCCCACCGCCCGGCAGAACCCCCTCCTCCACCGCCGCGCGGGTGGCCTCCAGGGCGTCTTCGACGCGCTCCTTGCGCTCCTTGAGGGCAGTCTCGGTGGGGGCGCCGATCCGGATCACCGCGACTCCACCCACGAGGCGGGCCTTGCGCTCCTGAAGCTTCTCCCGGTCCCAGTCGGACTCGGTCTCCTCAAGCTGGTGGTCGATCTCTTTCACCCTCTCCTGGACAGCCGCCTTAGCGCCCCGGCCGTCGACCACGGTGGTGTCGTCCTTGGTCACCACCACCCGGCGGGCGGATCCCAGCTGGTCCTGCCGCACCCCCTCGAGGGTGAGGCCTAGCTCCTCCGAGATCACCTGCGCTCCGGTGACGGCCGCCAGGTCCTGAAGCAGGGCGGTGCGACGGTCGCCGAACCCCGGCGCCTTGACGGCGCAGGCGCTGACGGTGCCCCGCATCTTGTTGACCACCAGGGTGGCGAGCGCCTCCCCCTCCAGGTCCTCGGCCACCAGCAGGAGGGGCCGAGCCGAGCTGACCGCCAGCTCCAGGGCGGGAAGAAGGTCCTTGACCGCAGACACCTTCCGCGATGTCACCAGGATCAGTGGCTCGTCGAGGATCGCCTCCATGCTGTGCTGGTCGGTGACCAGGTATTGGGACACCCACCCCCGGTCGAACTGCATCCCCTCGACCACCTCGATCTCGGTCTCGAGCCCGGAGGACTCCTCGACGGTGATGACCCCGTTGGCGGTCACCCGCTCCATCGCGTCGGCGATCATCGCCCCCACCTCGGGGCTGCCGCTGGAGATCGTGGCCACCTGATCGATGTCGGCCCGGCCGCGCAGGGGCCGACTCTGGCGATCGAGATCAGCCATCACCGCGGCCACCGCCAGATCGATGCCGCGCTTGACGCCCGCAGGCGAGGCGCCGCTCTGGAGCATGCGCAAACCCTCACGCAGCATCTCCTCGGCCAGGAGCGCCGCGGTGGTGGTGCCGTCCCCAGCCCGATCGTTGGTCCGCTTCGACGCCTCCGCCAGCAGCTGGGCACCCATGTTCTCGAAGTGGTCCGCCAACTCGATGTCGCGCAGGATGGTGGCCCCGTCGTTGCTCACCTGGGGGCTGCCGTACTTGCGATCGAGCACCGCCGCTCGCCCCCTCGGGCCGAGGGTCGGCCGCACCACCGCGGCCACCTGGGAGGCGCCACGGAGTAGCGCATCGCGGGCGGCGTCGTCGAACTTCAGCTGCTTGGCTGGCACGGGTTCAGGCCTCCTTGCTCAAAAGTACCGCCGGCCGCGGCCCCGAATCCAGGGCCGCGGCCCCGGGCCTCAGGACTTGCTGTTCGGGGTGACGACCGCCAGCACGTCACGCTCCGAGAGGATGAGGTAATCCTGGTCGTCGATCTTGATCTCCGATCCGGAGTACTTGGCGTAGATCACGCGATCCCCGACCTTGACGTCCAGCTCGACCCGCTGGCCGGTCTGCTCGTTGTACTTGCCGTTGCCGACCGCTTCGATCAACCCCTCCTGGGGCTTCTCCTTCGCGGTGTCCGGCAGGACGATCCCGCTCTTGGTGGTCTCCTCCCGCTCCAGGGGCTTGACCACCACGCGATCGGCTAGGGGACGTAGCTTGAGGCTCATCTGCACCTCCTCCATCTCTGTTAGCACTCAACCAAGGCGAGTGCTAACAGTCTAGCTCCCAGCGAAGTCAGCGCGCAAGCCCGAAGCCGCATTGCCCCTGCCAGCGCCCGGCGGCGACCCAGCGACGGTTGGGAGCCGAGCCGGGGTGGCGCCCAGCTTCACCCTCTCGGGGCCGGCCCGGCGGCGCCGGCGCCGATGGGGTCAGCCGGACTCCGTCCCGCCCGCCGACCAGGCCCCCACCGGGACCGAGCGTTCCGCGCCCACCTGCTCCTCCTCCTGGCTCACCTCCTCCAGGGTCCTCCCGGACGGCTCCGGCAGCAGGAACGTGACCAGAATCCCGAGGACAGCGGTGCCGGCGGCGATCGCCATCACGCCGGAGAGGCCAAAGGCGGTCAGCACCAGCGGAAAGGTGAAGGTCCCGATGAACGCCCCCACCTTGCCGGTGCCAGCGGAGATCCCATGCCCGGTGGTGCGCGCCGCAACCGGATACAGCTCCGCCGGGAGGACGAAGGTTGTGGTGTTGGGACCGAACTCAGTGAAGAAGTAGCTGAGCCCATACAGAACGAGGAAGGCGACCACCACCTTCGAGATCCCCGGGATCACCGCCATGAGGGCGAAGGCGACCCCCATCGCCGCGAAGCCGATGAACTGGAGTCGGCGGTGACCGATCCGATCTATGGTCATGAACGCCACCACATAGCCGGGGACGGCAAACGCCGCGAAGATCAAGAGCGTGAGGGCGGTGTCCTGGATCAGGCTGGCGTTGGGGGCCAGCGCCTTCAGGATGAGCGGCGAGGAGATGCTGTTCCCGTAGAAGGTGTAGTCGAGGAAGAACCATGAGCCGGCGGTTCCCACCAGCAGTAGCAGGTAGCGCGGGTTCTTGAGGAAGGCGCCCAGGGAGAGGCGGAACCGCGGCTCGGAGGCGCGGCGGTCCGCCTGGAGCTCATCGCGGGTGTAGCTGCGCAGCGCCTCGGCCGCCGCCTCCTCCCGTCCCTGCACCCGGGCCATGAACCTTGGGGACTCGGGCAGCCGACGGCGCAGGTAGATGATCCCCAGGGCCGGAAGAGCGCCGAGGCCGAGCATCAGCCGCCACGCGATGTCGTGGGGCACCCCGATCGCCAGTATGACCAGCGCCACCAGCGGCCCCATCACCAGCCCCAGGGCCTGCATCGAGAAGACCATGCTGACCAGCCGGCCCCGGTTCTTGCGGTTGGAGTACTCGCTCATGATCACCGCGCTGACCGGGTAGTCGCCCCCGATCCCGATCCCCAGCACGAACCGCCAGGCGATCAACCAGACCAGGTTGGGGGAGAGGGCGCTCCCCACCGCCGCCACCGCCATGATCACCGCCTCCAGCCCGTAGACGGCCTTGCGCCCGAACACGTCGGCGATCCGGCCGAAGATGGTGGCTCCGATCAGGGCGGCGATGAGCGCCGTGCTGCCCACCAGCGCGATCAAGAACACTGACGGGTGGTACTCCACCTTGATCAGCGCCATGGCCACGCCGATGATGAACAGGTCGTAGGCGTCGGTGAAGAAGCCCATTCCCGCAGTCAGCAGGACCCGCATGTGGAAGCGTCCCAGCGGGGCCTCGTTGAGAGCCTCGACCACCCCCCGGCCGACATCCCGCTCAGACATTCAGCTTCTCCCCGGTGCCGAGCCGCCGCTCACACACAAATCTTCCAAGGCAGTTACTAAGACCGGGTTAAGAGCCGGAGAGCCTATTGGAAGCGGCGACGAAGCTCGGTGCGGCGGATCTTGCCGCTCACCGTCTTGGGGAGCTCGTCGACGAAGTGGATCTCGCGCGGGTACTTGTAGGGAGCGGTGACCCGCCGGACGTGCTCCTGCAGTTCGCGCGCCAGCTCCTCCGAAGCCTGGTGCCCCGGGGCCAGGATGACGAACGCCACCACGATCTGGGTGCGCATCGGGTCCGGCTTGCCGACCACGGCCGCCTCCGCCACCGCCGGGTGCTCGACCAGCGCCGACTCCACCTCGAAGGGGCCGATGCGGTAAGCCGATGAGGTGATCACGTCATCCGCCCGGCTCTCGAACCAGAGGTAGCCGTCCTCGTCGCGGCGGCCGCGGTCCCCGGTGAGGTACCAGTCGCCACGGAAGGAGGCGGCGGTGGCCACCGGGTCGAGGAAGTACCCGGCGAAGAGCCCCACCGGCCGGTTCGGGGCGGCCCTGACCGCCAGGTTGCCCTCCTCCCCGACACCCAGCACCTGGCCGTGCTCGTCGACCACGTCCACCTCGTAACCGGGCACCGGCTTGCCCATCGACCCCGGCCGGATCGGCAGGCAGCGGAAGTTGGCCACCACGTTCACCGTCTCGGTCTGGCCGTATCCGTCGTAGATCGGCAGCCCCACCCCCTGCTCCCACTGCCGGATCACCTCCGGGTTAAGTGGTTCCCCGGCCGCAACGCAGTGGCGGAGCCGCGAGAGGTCAGGACGGCGCAGGTCGGTGAGCACGAGGGACCGGTAGATGGTGGGCGGGGCACAGAATGTGGTGATGCCGTACCGGGCGATCACGTCCAGCAGCAGGTCGGGATCGGGCTTTCCCATGTTCATCTGGACCACCGCCGCCCCCTCCGCCCACTGCCCGAAGAGCTTGCCCCAGGCGGCCTTGGCCCATCCGGTGTCGGAGATGGTCCAGTGCAGGTCACCGGGGCGCAGGTCCTGCCAGTAACGGGCCGTGGACCGGTGGCCGATGCCGTAGCTGGCCTGAGTGTGGAGCACCATCTTGGGATGGGCCACCGTGCCCGAGGTGAAGTAGAGCAGCATCGGATCGGAGGAGGCGGTCGGGTCGGGGGCCGTCGGGGCGTCGGTGGCGAGGCCCATGAGGTCGGCGAGGGAGGTCCAGCCGTCGCTGGCTGGCCGACCCACGACCAGCCGCAGCCGGAGGTCCCCCAGTTGGTCGGCAACCTCATCCACCCGGGCGGCGCCGGCGGGGTCGCAGACCGCCGCGACCGCCCCGGCCCGCCCGATGCGATAGGCCAGGTCCCGGGCGGTGAGCTGGATGGTCGCCGGCATTGGGACCGCTCCGATGCGGATCGCCCCCAGAACCACGAAGTACCACTCGGGGATCCGCGGCAGCATCACGAACACCCGGTCGCCGGCGTGCACACCGAGAGCCGCGAGCCCGTTGCCCACCCGGCGACTGGCGCTTGCCAGGTCCTGGTACGAGTGCTCGCCGACCACCTCGCCGCCGGGACCAAGCGAAAGCAGGGCCAGCTCCCGGGGCTGGCCGGAGGCCCGTGCCTCCAGGATGTCGAGCACGTAGTTGAAGCGCTCGGGCACCGGCGGCG
>DAHUYV010000078.1 GCA_027306885.1 Candidatus Dormiibacterota bacterium | reverse complement strand
CCTGCCCGGAGGCAGCGCCTCCCCGGCGGACGGCCCGCTGTGGCGCACCGCCCTCCGCGAGTCGTGGGAGGAGCTGGGAGTGCCGTCGGCCGCCATCGAGCCGCTGGGCTACCTGGAGCCCGTCACCATCCCCCACTCCGGGTTCCTCATGGTGCCGACCGTCGCCCTGGTGCGTTCCGCTTTCACCCCGGTGGCCGCCCCAGCCGAGGTGGCGGGCTGGTTCTGGCTGCCGCTCCGGTACCGCAGCGGCGAGGTGCGCGAGGCGCGGCGGCCGAGGAGAACCTCGCTGGGCACCGTTTCCGCCTCCGGCTACCTCTTCGGGGGCAACTTCGTCTGGGGCGCCGCCCGGTTGGTGGTGGACCGCCTCAGGGCGGGGCTGGGCGAGGCGGCCCCGCCCTGGGCCGGGGGGCTCTGATCCGGCCCCGGTCAGGCCGGTAGCGCCGGCCCCATCCCCGCCTGGGCCCCGAATCCCACCGGCCGCCGGTGCGGTGGCGCCTCGAGCTTGGGCATGAGCGCCCGGTCCAGGACCTCGGACAGCGACCGCACGTAGACCACCTCCATCCCCTCCAGCGCCGAGGCCTCGATCTCGTGGAGGTCGCGGCGGTTCCGCTCCGGCAGAAGGAAGATCTTGATCCCGGCGCGATGGGCGGCCAGCAGCTTGTCCTTGACCCCGCCGATGGGCAGGATCCGGCCCCGGAGGGTGACCTCGCCGGTCATCGCCAGGTCGTGGCGCACCGGCCGGTCGCTGGCCACCGAGACCAGGGTGGTGGCCAGGGTCACCCCCGCCGACGGACCGTCCTTGGGGATGGCGCCGGCGGGGACGTGGACGTGGACGCTGTGGTCGTCGAAGAAGCTCTCAGGTACGCCGTACTCGGAGCCGTGCACCCGCACCCAGGAGAGGGCCGCCCGCGCCGACTCCTGCATCACGTCGCCGATCTGACCGGTGAGCTGCAGTTCCGGCCGCCCCTCGATCGCCAGGGCCTCCACGGTCACCAGATCACCGCCCACCTCGGAGACGACGACCCCTGTGGCCAGCCCGACCTTGTCCTCGGGCTCGGCCTCAACGCTCTCGAACCGGATCGGGCCGAGGTACTCGACCAGCTCGTCCGGCCCCACCTCGACGCGGGTGATCTCCGGGTGCTCCACCAGCTTGCGGGGGATCTTGCGCATCACCTGGGCGATCTGGCGCTCAAGCGCTCGGACCCCGGCCTCGTGGGTGTAGTTGCGGATGAGAATCCGCAGGGCCCCGTCATCGATCGCCACCTCCTCGGCGGCGAGGGCATGCTGCTGGAGCTGCCGGGGCACCAGGTGCTGCTTGGCGATCTCCAGCTTCTCCTCCTCGGTGTAGCCGTTGATCGCGATGATCTCCATCCGGTCGCGCAGCGGCGGCGAGATGGTGTCGATGACGTTGGCAGTCGTGATGAAGAGGACCTGCGAGAGGTCGTACGGGACCTCCAGGTAGTGGTCGGAGAACTCCCAGTTCTGCTCCGGGTCGAGCACCTCGAGGAGCGCCGCCGAGGGATCGCCGCGGAAGTCCAGGCCCACCTTGTCGATCTCGTCCAGCATCATCACGGCGCTCCGCGAGCCGGCCTGCTTCATCGCCTGGATCACCCGACCCGGAAGCGCTCCGATGTAGGTGCGCCGATGGCCGCGGATCTCGGCTTCGTCGCGAATGCCGCCGAGCGACACGCGGACCAGCTTGCGCCCGAGCGCCCGGGCGATGCTCCGGCCCAGCGAGGTCTTGCCCACCCCGGGAGGGCCAACGAAGCAGAGGATCGGGGTCTGCAGCGGCGGGGGCACCGGCGCGCCGGCCTCGGTGGCGGCCCGGCGCCGCTCCAGCACCCGCTGGCGGACCGCCATCCACTCCAGGATGCGCTCCTTGACCTTGGGCAGGCCGTAGTGGTCCTCGTCCAGGATGCGGGACGCGCTCTCAATGTCCAGCCGCTCCTGCTCCGGATCCTGCCAGGGGAGGTCCACCAACCAGTCCAGGTAGTTGCGGAGCATCCCCACCTCGGGTGAGGCGCTGGGGGTGGCCTCCATCCGGTCGAGCTCCTTGAGGGCCCGCTGCTGCACGTTTTCCGGCATGCCGGCGGCCAGGATCCGCTCGCGCAGATCCTCCTCCTGACCGGTCTCCCCGCCCAGCTCGGACAGCTCCTTGCGGATCGCCTTGAGCTGCTCCCGAAGGATGGCCTCGCGCTGCCCCTGATTGATGGTCTGAGCCACATCCTGCTGGATCTTGTTGCGCAGCTGAGCCACCTCGACCTGGCGGGCGAGCAGCGGGATGAGGCCCCGCAGGCGGCGCTCCACATCGGGCTCCTGGAGGAGGGCGATCCGGTCGGTGGCATCGAGATCGGGCGCGGTGCCGGCGAGGTCGGCGACCTTGCCTGGCTCCTTGGCCCGGCTCACCGCCGCGGCCAGCTCCGGCGCCACCTGGGCCCCGGCGGCGACGTAATCGCCGAAGAGCTGGCGGATCGAGCCCACCAGCGCCTCGATCTCGGTGCCCTTGGGCTCAACCTCGGGAACGGCCACGACCTTGGCGATCCACTGCTCCCCGACCTCGACCTCCAGAAGCCGCACCCGACGCTGGCCCTCGACCAGCACCTGGGCGCCGGCGGCCCCCCTTCGGAAAGCGCCGATCTGCGACACGGTGGCGACTGGGTACAGGTCGCCCAGTCCCACCTCGTCGAGCTCGCTCTCGCGCTGCACCGCCAGAACCACCTGGCCCTCGGCGGCCACGGCCGCCTCCAGGCTGGCCACGGAGCGGTCGCGGCCGGCTCCCAGCGGCGCCAACTGGTGGGGGAGGACGACGTTGTCGCGAAGGGGGACCAGGGGAAGGGTCTCGACCTCCGGCTCCGGGGAGGGCGGGGCCTCGCCATCGTGGTCGGGGAGGAGACTCACTTGGGACACTCCGTGGGGGTTCTCGGCGGGCGGGACCCCGCCTGCGGACAAGCTCGAGTCTGCCCCCGCTGGAGGGAAGCAAAACTCAGTGTGGGTGGTCAGGGGGCCTCCGAGGCGTGCTTGAGGGCCGCCACCTCCGCCTCCACGCTGCGCACCGCCCAGGTGTGGAGCGCCCGGTCCAGAAGTGGCGAAAGCGGGCCGTAGCCGAAGTCGTACTCCTCACGGTGGGTGAGCAGGACCCCGTCGGCCCTCGGCTCCAGGAGGAACACGGCGTGGAATCCCCGGAGCCGGCCCCAGAGCATCTCCAGGTCGATTCGCTCCGGGCCGACCCGGTATCGAGCCCGGATGTGGGAGCGGAACGGCCCCAGATGGCCGTTGATCTTCGCCACCAGATCATCCCCCTCCCGGGAGATCACCTCCATCTGCTGGACCTTGGTGCCGCCGTGGATGTAGGCCTCGGGGTCCAGGACCGAGGCCCGGACTCGCTCCAGCGGCGCCTGGACCAGGGTGCTGGCCTCGGCGATCATCATGCCGGTCGGCCCTCAGGGAACGTAATCGAGACCTTCACCACCCCGCCCCCGGGCCGAGCCGCAGTGGTGAAGGCGTCCCTCCACCTCTCCAGGGGAAAGCTGTGGGTCAGCCAGGCGCTGACCACCTCCTCCTCCCCAGCGAGCCGCTCCAGCGCGAGGTCCAACTGGTGCCCGGCGGGAGTGGCGCCATACCCGTTGGAGCCCACGATTTGCGCCTCCTTGAAGTAGGTGAGCGTGGTCTCGGCCCGACCCGGGCGGGCCACCCCGACGGTGACGATACGGCCTCGGGGTCGGAGCGAGCGCAGGCCCAGCTCCAGCGTTCCCGGCGTGCCGATCGAGTCCAGGACCACGTCCGCCCCCCGATCCAGCGCCCACGGCCCGCCGCGCCAGGGATGGGCCAACTCTGCCCCTGAGAGCTGTGCCACCGCGGCGAGCACCTCGGCCGGGGCCACCGGAAGCGCGACCGCCCCCAACCGCTCCACCAGCTGGTGCTGGTGTGCCCAGGCGCAGGTGACCAGCACCTCCGCCGAGGGCCATCGGCGCCGGGCGGAGAGGGCCAGCCCCAGGCCGATGGTCCCCGCCCCCAGCACCAGGACCCGGTCCGGGTGCCCGTCCACCACCTCCACGGCGTGCATCGCGACGGCCAAGGGGTCCGCCAGCACCGCCAGTTGGGGCGGCAGGCCGGCGGGCAGCCGGTGCAGCTGTGAGCCGTGGGCGACAAGGCGCGGGGCGAAGCCGCCGGGGAGCCCCCTGACGTTGCCGATGTGCATCCCCCAGCCGGGTCCCCACGGGCCACCTGAGTTCACCCAGCGACAGTGCGGGGGAAAGCCGGCGGCGCACGCCGGGCAGGGGTTCTCCAGCCCCCGCGGCACACAGCCCAGCCAGGGGTCCACCGCCACCAGCTCCCCGGCGGCGACTCCGCCGCCGGCCGCGGGCTCCACGACCCGGGCCAGCACCTCATGGCCCGGGACGTGGGGGAAGGAGACAAGCCCGCTCAGAGGGTTGTCCAGGCTGGCCTGAAGGAGGCCCTCCTTCACGTCGGAACCGCAGATCCCGGTGGCCACCGTCTGGAGCAGCGCCCAGTCGGGCCGGGGCGGGCGAGGCTCGGGCACGTCCCGGAGCGCCAGCGGGGCCCGCCCCCGGAGTGCCCACTCGGGGCGCAGTCTGGAGGCCGCGCCCGCCAGCGCCAGCCGGGTGGGGTCGGGGTCGAACACCAGGGCGCGCACCCGCCCACCATAACCGGATGGTCGGCGGCTCAGCGCTGCAGATAACAGATAGGTGAGATCACCCTTGACTAGGATCACGGCCCTTGCGATCCTGGCGGGGTACTTTGGGAGGAGCGGATGCTTTAGGTCGGTTAACCGATCAGGGGTAGGGAGTGGGTTTGTCAGTTGAGGTGGTACGCCCCCGGCATACCGGATTCTGCTTCGGGGTCCGAGACGCGCTGGAGCTCACCCGCAAGGCGCTGGAGGAGGATGGCGAGGTGATCGCCCTCGGCCAGGTCGTGCACAACGCCAGAGCGCTGGAGGCCCTCGAGAGCCAGGGGTTGCGCCAGGCTGAGGCGATGCCCTCGGAGCGGGGCTCCACCGTGGTCGTGACCGCTCACGGGGCCACTCCCGCCCTCTTCGAGGAGGCCCGCGGCCGCGGGCTCAAGGTGGTCGACACCACGTGCCCCCTGGTCCGCCGGGTGCAGCGTCACGCCGAGGAGCTGGGGCGGAGCGACGAGGTGGTGGTCGTGGTCGGCCACCCGGCCCACAGCGAGGTGCAGGGCGTGGTGGGCTGGGCGGGGTCCTCGGGGGCAGAGGTCGAGGTGGTCTCCAGCCTGGAGGAGGCCGCCGCGCTCCCCGAGCGAGAGCGGCGCGGGGTCGTGTGCCAGAGCACCTTCCCGCAGGTGAGGTTCCGCGAGATCGTGGAGGTGATCCGAGCCCGGAGCGGCGAGGTGGAGGTGCGTGACACCACCTGCCCGGTGGTCACCCAGAGGCAGCGCGAGGCCCTGCGCAGCCTCCTCGCCGAGGTCGACGTGGTGATGGTGGTGGGCGGTCGGGGCTCGGCCAACACCACCGCGCTGGCGGAGACCTGCGCCGAGGTCCGACCCACCCACCACGTGGAGAGCGCCGCCGAGGTGCTGCCCGAGTGGTTCTCCCCCGGGCAGAAGGTGGGGATCACCTCAGGCACCTCGACTCCCGCCTGGGTCGTCGACGAGGTGGAGGCCGCCTGCCGTGCCCTCTGAGGAGCGGATCGGCCTGACCATGAGCCTGGAGGTCGCCACGGCGGACCTCGCCAAGGCCTCCCAGGCGATCCTGGGACGGTACCAGGAGCGCATCGCGGCGGGGTTGCGGCGCGCTTGCGATCTCCTGCCCGAGGAGATCGTGGGGGCGGCCCGGTACCACCTCGGCCTCGAGGCCGGTGCCCGTCCGGGCAAGGCGCTGCGTCCCGCCCTCACCCTGTTGCTCGGCGAGGGGTTGGGCGCGGCAGAGACCACCGTGGATCGGTTGGCCACGGCGGTCCAGATGATCCACGACTTCTCGCTGGCGCACGACGACATCGTCGACGAGGACCGTTCCCGCCGCGGGCAACCCGCCCTCTGGGTCCGCTACGGAATGCCCACCGCGCTCAACGCCGGTGACGCCCTGCTCACCGTCGCCTTCACCGTCCTGGCGGACCCGCAGCTGCCCCCTTCGGTCGCTCAGAGCGCCAGCGCGGCGCTGAGCACCGCGACCCTGGAGATGGTCGGAGGGCAGCAGGCCGACATCGCGGCCACCGGCGCACCGCCTCAGGGGCTGGGGTCGTACCTGCGGATGGTGGAATTGAAGACGGGCGCCCTGATGGGCGCGGCCACCGCCCTCGGGGCGATCGCCGCCGGCTCCGGGCCCGACACCGTCGCCGCCTGCGCTGCCTTCGGGCGGACTCTGGGGATCGCCTTCCAGCTTCGGGACGACGCCCTCGGCGTGTTCGGCGACGCCGTGGTCACCGGCAAGCCCGTGGGCAACGACCTGATCCGGGGCAAGCAGGGCCTCCCGCTGCTGCTGGCACTCAATGGCAACGGCGCGGTGGGCAGGACGGCTCGGACCTGGCTGGAGCCGCCGGGGCTCCGGGTGGAGGACCTGGGGTCGGCGGTCACCCTGCTGAAGGAGGGCGGGGTGGCGGAGCGGTGCCAGGGGCTCACCACCACCTGGACTGAGAAGGCGCTCAACGCCGCCGCCAAGCTCCCGCTCGGCGACGAGACCGCGGCCGAGGTGGAGATCCTCTGCCGCTGGCTCGGGGAGCGCGCCACTTGACCCTGGAGCTCAGCCGGGAGCCGCTGCCGGGCACGGCGCCGGTTCCGGGGCTGGGAGCCGCGGTCCAGGCCGCCATCGACAATCTCCTTCGCCGGCAGCTGCCGGACGGGCACTGGATGGGGGAGCTGATCAGCAACGCCTCCATCACCGCCGAGTACGTCCTCCTCTGCCGGTACCTGGGGGTGGTCGACCCCGTCCGGGAGGCGGCCTCCGTCCGCTATCTCCTCGGCGAGAGCGGCCCGGACGGAAGCTACTCAATGGCCCCCGGGCTTCCCGGCGACGTCAGCATCACGACCGAGGTGCTGGTGGCGCTGCGGGCGGCCGGGCTGTCCTTGGAGCACCCGGCGGTGGCGGCGGCGCGCGCCTTCGTGGCTGAGCACGGTGGTGTCCACGCCACCCGAATGTTCACCCGCATGTGGCTGGCGCTGGGGGGGCTGTGGCCGTGGGCGCAGCTCCCCGCCGTCCCCCCCGAGTGGCTGTTGGCACCGGCGACCCTGCCCGGAAGCGTCTACGACCTGGCGTCCTGGGCGCGGGCCACGACCGTCCCGCTCACCATCCTCCGCACCATGGAGGTGGTGTTCCCGCTCGCCGTCCCGGCGGCCGACGAGCTGCCACTCGGCGACCCTGCGCCTTCGGCTGGCAGTGTGGGCTGGCGGCTTGTGGAGAGGGCGGCCCGTTTGTACGGCCGCTTGCCGGCCCTGCCGCCGCGGCGCCTGGCGCTGGGCCGGGCCGAGCGCTGGATCCTGGATCATCAGGAGGCGGACGGGTCGTGGGCGGGGATCCAGCCGCCCTGGGTCTATGGGCTGATGGCGCTGCGAGCCAGGGGGCTGAGCCTCGACCACCCGGCGATGGCGCGAGGGATGGCGGCTCTGGAGAGCTTCGGGATCGAGGACGAGCGCGGCTTCCGGCTGCAAGCCTGCATCTCCCCGGTCTGGGACACGGCGCTGGCGGTCTGGGCCCTCGCCGACGCCGGCCTCGGTGCCGACCACCCGGCCATCCAGCGCGCGGTCGAGTGGTTGCTGGATCGGGAGGTGCAGCGCAAGGGGGACTGGGCCGTGCGCCGGCCCGGGATTGAGCCGGGGGGCTGGCCGTTCGAGCTCTACAACGACCAGTACCCCGACACCGACGACACCGCTGTCGTGCTCTGCGCCCTCACCGCCGCGGGCCATCGCCGCCACGACCCCGGCCGCATCGGCGCGGCGATGGAGAGAGCCCTCACCTGGCTGCTGGCGATGCAGGGCTCAGATGGCGGCTACGGTGCCTTCGACGTGGACAACCAGCGCCATTGGGTGGAGAAGCTGCCCATTTCCGACTTCGGAGAGGTGCTGGACCGACCCAGCCCCGACGTCACCGCCCACGTCATCGAGGCGTTCGTGCGCTGCGGTGGGTCGGATCTGGCCCCCGCCCGGCGCCGCGCCCTGGCCTGGCTCCGACGGTCGGAGGAGGGATCGGGGGCCTACTACGGCCGCTGGGGGGTCAACTACGTGTACGGAGACGCGGCGGTCGCCACCGCCCTCGCCGCCAACGGCGACCTCGCCGACGCCGAGCGCCTGCTCCGCATCGGGCGTTGGGTGGAGAGCCACAGTGGCCCCGACGGCGGCTTCGGCGAGTCGGTGCTCTCCTATCACGACCCGAACCACATCGGCAGGGGTGACCCCACCCCCTCACAGACCTCTTGGGCGCTGCTGTCCCTGCTCGCAGCCCACCGGGGGGCGGCGGCCGTTGATCCCGACGGCGGGCTGCTGGCCGCCGCGCACCGGGCCGCCCGGCACCTCCTCGGCCGCCAGCTCGAGGACGGCAGCTGGACAGATCAGCTCTTCACCGGCACCGGCTTCCCGCGCGCCTTCTACCTCGGCTACCAGATGTACGCGACGGTCTTCCCGCTGATGGCGCTGGCCCGGCTGCGGGAGCCCGTCCGTGAATTGGGGGCGGGCTGGTGACCGGCGGCGTGACCACACTTCCGGAGTACTCGCGAGAGCGCCTGGCCGAGGCTCGCCGCAGGGAGAACTTCCCCATCGCCGCCTGGCTGCTCCGGCCGTCCCGCCGGGAGGCCAGAGCTTCCATCTACGGCTTCTGCCGCCTTGTGGACGACATTGGCGACGAGCGGCTGGGGGACCCCTTGGGACAGCTGGATCTCTGCACCGAAGAGCTGCGTGCCTGTTACGACGGCCAGCCGACGCACTCGGTCTTCAAGCGGTTGCAGCCGGTGATCCGGCGCTTCGCCCTGGAGCCAGGGCCGTTCGAGCGTCTCATCGCCGCCAACCAGCAGGACCAGGAGCTCCTCTCGTACTCCACCTGGGAGGAGCTGGACCGGTACTGCACCCTCTCCGCCACCCCGGTTGGGGAGCTGGTGCTGGCCCTTGAGGGGATCCGGGACCCAGACCGGGTGGCGCTCTCCGACTCGATCTGCACCGGCCTCCAGCTGGCCAACATGTGGCAGGACGTGGCCGCCGACCGGGAGCGCGGCCGGCGCTACCTGCCCCTCGAGGTCCTCCTTCAGCACGGGGCCACCGAAGACGAGTGGCGCGCGGGCAAGCCCACCCCCGGCCTCCGGGCCGCGCTGGCGCACGGGGTGGGGCGGGCCCGGCAGCTGCTGCGCCAGGGCTGGCCGCTGGCCGCCGCCGTCCCGGGGTTGATGCGGGTGGAGATGGCGACCTTCATCCTCAGCGGTCTGGAGGCGGCCGATGGGGTGCTTGCCGCCGGGGACCTGGTCTTCGAGCGAAAGGCGTCGCTCCCGGGAGGGGCCCGCCGTCGGGCCCTCCTGGGGGCGACGGTCGCCTGGCGGCAGCGGCGCCCTCCCACCGCCTGATGGGGGCCGCGGACACCGAGCTGGAGGCGGCCTACCGACTCTGTGCCCGGCAGGTGCGTCAATCCGCGGGCAACTTCTACTACGCCTTTCGACTGCTGCCCTTCGAGAAGCGGCGCGGGCTCCACTCCCTGTACCGGTTCTGCCGTGGGGCCGACGACCTGGCGGACGGGGGCGGGAGTCCGGAGCGAAGGCTGGCCGACCTCGCCGGCTACCGCCTGGCGCTGGACCGAACCCTGGCGGGGAACCCCCCGGACCGCGGCTGGCTGACCCTCCTCGACACCGTCGGGCGATTCCAGCTCGACGCCCGGCACCTCCACGAGGTCATCGACGGCTGCGCCCTCGACTGCTCGCCGCTGGTGATCGACAGCGAGGCCGACCTGGCCTCCTACTGCTACGGGGTCGCCGGCGTGGTGGGGCTGCTCAGCGCCCGCATCTTCGGCTATCGAGACAAGCAAGTGGAGGGGATGGCGGTGGCCCTGGGGGAGGCGATGCAGCGCACCAACATCCTGCGGGACATCGCCGAGGACCTGGCCGCCGGCCGGAGGTACCTGCCGCGCCAGACGCTGGACGAGTTCGGCCTTGAGGAGCAGGATCTCCGGGCGGGGCCCCGGGGACCGCGCGCCCCAGCCTACCGCCGCCTCATGGCCCATGAGGTGGAGCTGGCTCGGGAGCGATTCGCCACCGGGCTTCGGCTGGTCCCTCTCGTGGAGCGGGATGCCAGGGGCTGTCCGGCGGCGCTTGCGGCGCTGTACCGCCAGCTTCTGGCCGTGATGGAGGCGCGGAACTACGACGTCCAGCTCGAGCGCGTCTCCCTCTCCACCAGGCGCAAGGTCACCCTGGCGCTCGGGGCCTGGGCGACCGCCACCCTGCGACCCTGAGAGGGATAGGTTGAGGGCCGCGGTCGTCGGTGGCGGCCTGGCCGGGATCTCGGCGGCCCTCGGGCTGGCCGACCGGGGCCTCGAGGTCACCCTCCTCGAGCGCTCTCCGCAGCTGGGCGGGCTCTGCCGCTCCGTCCCGGACCCGGTGGCGGGCCGGGTCGACACCGGCCAGCATGCCTACCTCGGCTGCTGCACGGAACTGGAAGCGCTGCTGAGGCGGCTCCGGGTCCGGCCGGCGCTGGAGCAGGACCGGCTGGATCTGACCGTGGTCGACGTCCGCTCGGCGGTCGCCAGACGCCTGGCCGCCTGGCCGCTTCCGCCCCCCACCCACCTCCTGCCGGTGCTGGCCCGATGGCCGGGGCTGCCGGCGGGATCGATCCGGCGAGTCGCCCGGGTGGCGAGCTCTCTCCGCGTCGCGGCGGACGGACTGGACTCCGTCCCAGCGCGGGGTTGGCTGCGCTCCCTGGGGCAGCCCGAGGACCTCATCGCCCAGCTCTGGGAGCCGTTCCTGGTCTCCGCCTGCAACGTGTCGCTGGACCGCTGCAGCGCCGCCCTGGCAGGCTTCGTGATCCGCCAGGGGCTGCTGGCCTCGGCGCCGGCGGGGGCGCTGCGGGTCCCGGGCACCGACCTCACCCGCTGGCTCGACCCTCCCGCCGACGCCGCCCTCGCCGCCGCCGGGGTGGAGGTCCGCCGGGAGTCTCGGGTGACGGCCCTCAGTCGGGCCGGCGGCCCCGGTCTGCAGGTCGAGGACGCCAACGGACGGCAGGAGACCTTCGAGCTGCTGGTGCTGGCGGTCCCGGCTCCGTCCGCCCTCCGGCTGCTCAAGGGGCTGGGTGGCGATCGGCCCGAGCTGGTGGCGGCGGCGGCCCTGCCCTCCTCCCCTATCGTCAACGTCCACCTGTTCACCGACCGCCCCTTCCTTCCCGGACCGGTGGTGGTGGTGCCCCGATCACCCCTGCAGTGGGTCTTCGACCGCTCCGCCCTGGACCAGGACCCCCGGCACGACAGCTGGCACTCGGCGATCTCGCTGTCCGCCGCGGACCGCGAGGTCGGGGTGCCGGAGCGCGAGCTGGCGACCACGATGTGGGAGCTCTGCCGGACGACCTTTCCGGCAGCCGCTCGAGCCAAGCTCCGCCACGTGCGGGTCACGAGGGAGGCCCACGCCACCTTCGCCGCCCTCCCCGGCTCCGCCGGCGCCCGACCCGGACCGAGGTCGGTGGTGCCGGGGGTCGCCCTCGCCGGCAGCTGGACCGACACCGGCTGGCCGGCCACCATGGAGGGGGCGGTGCTCAGCGGACGCCGGGCGGCGGCGACCCTCACCGAGTAGGGCTGGGCGCTCTCATGGGGCGGCGGGACCGGGCGTGACCGACCTCCAGCCGCATCGCTTCCGCTCCCGGGACGGCTGGGAGCTGGTCTATCGCGAGCTCGGTGCGGGCCGGCCCCTGGTCCTGATCCACGGCTTCTTCTCCAGCGCCGTGGAGACCTGGGTGCGACCCGGCCACGCCGCCCGGCTGGCCGACCTGGGATACCGCGTTCTCATGCCCGACCTGCGCGGCCACGGGGACAGCGCCCGCCCCCACGACGCCTCCGCCTACCCGCCGGACGTCACCGCCGACGACGGGCTGGCGCTGGTGGGCCACCTCGGACTCACCGCCTACGACCTCGGCGGGTACTCGCTGGGCGCCCGAACGACCGTCCGCATGCTGGCCCGGGGCGCCACCCCGGAGCGGGTCGTGGTGGCGGGCCAGGGCCTTCGGGAGATCGTGGGTGACAGCGGCGGAGGCGCGGCCTGGTTCCGTCGAGTCCTCACCAACCTCGGCACCTTCCCCCGCGGCACCCCCGAGTGGCGTGCCGAGGAGTACATGAGGTCGCTGGGCGGCGACCCGGTGGCCCTGCTCCGAGTCCTCGACACCGCCATGCCGACCCCGCGCCCAATTCTGGCCCGGATCCTCATCCCGGCCCTGGTGCTGGCGGGGAGGGGCGACGTCCGGGATGCCCTGGCGCTCGCCGAATGCCTGCCCCACGCCCGGTATGCGGCGGTGCCCGGCAACCACGTCACCGCTCTCGCCCACCCGGAGTTCGGAGTGGCGATCGCCGACTTCCTCGGCCCGGGCGGCGCCGTCCCCGAGGGTCCCCCTGGTGGACTCCGGTCGCCCGGTCCCCCTCCCAACGCCGGCTAGGGTGGGCTGACCTGGAGGTCGATTGCCGCCTCCGACGGCTCCCCCGGGGAGCCCATCCGCTGGACGGCCTCAGCCACCACCCCCGCCAGCCGTGCGAGGGCCTGCCGCTGCGCCCTCCCGAGCCGGATGAGCTGGGGGATCTGGCCGGGATGGGCAAGGAGCAGCTGGGCAACCCGCCCCGGAGCCGGCCCCCGCCGACCGATTGATACCAGCCCGGCCAGCGCCCCCAGCGGCTCTCCCGGGCGGTCCAGCACGACTCGCAGGCTCGCCACCCGCAGCCCGGGGACGGCCGCCCAGGCGGCGGTCTCCATCTCCACCAGCTCCGCACCCCGGGCTCGCAGCCGGCGCCGGTCCGCCTCCCTCTCCACCACCTTCGATGTCGTGGCCAGGTCGCATCGGCGGATTCCCGGAAGACGGGTGAGCGCCGCGGTCAGCTCTGGCTCCAGGGCCCGCCAGTCGCCCTCCGGGTCGAGGACGCGCCGCCCCACCCCGAGCTCTCCCCGGGCCCAGCTCTCGTCGAGTGCCCCGGCGAGTCCTGTCACCAGAATCGGCGAGCCCGGGGCCCGAGCCGCGGCGACAGCGGCCGCCGCCGGCCCGGCCCCGGTCACCCACACCTCGACCCCCGAGCGGCGGGAGCGCCAGCGGAGGAGCCCGCCACCGGGGTCGCGCTCCCACCCCCCGCCCAGCCCGGAGCGGGCGGCCGCCGCCTCGGAGTTGAGGGCGCAGGCGATGACCAGGGTGGTGGCGGGTCGGCGCGATCCGCCCAGCACCGCCGCCGCCCCCACCAGTGACAGCAGCGCCAGCGCCACCAGGAGGCTGGGGCCGACCGCCAGCACGATGGCCAGCACCCCACTCTGCAGGAAGACCCCGGCGAGGAGCGCCACGCTGAGGCCGACAGCGACCCGCATCTCGCCGGCGAAGTCCCCCAGCCAGAGACGAACCCAGAGCGCAAGCACCACGCCCACCACCAGCCAGCCCACGTAGTTCAGCAGGGTCACCCCGTACCAGACCCCGCTCCCCGGAGGGTACCGGTAGATGGAGCCCAGCCACCACTGGGCGCCCCGGAGCGCGACCGGGTCGACCACAACGTCCACCGCCACCATCGCCAAGGCGGTGAGGACGATGCGCAGCCAGCCGCGCGCTCCCAGCCGGCCCACGATCACAAAGCCGATGAACGCCAGCCAGGTGAAGCTGAGGCTGTCGAACAGAGGCACCCCCAGCAGGCTCAGGTCGTGGCGCAGCCCGCTGGACCGATAGTGGTACACGCCGAAGGGGACGCCCCAGCCGGCGGTCGAGGCCCACTCGGCGAGCAGGGTGATGAGGTACCCCCCGGCCAGCAGCGCGAGCGCCCGACGCCAGCCGAAGGTCCGCCAAACCACCGCCGCGGTGAGCGCCCAGGGCAGCAGCGCGTACCAGCGGCCCGCCAGCGCCGGGAGCCAGGCGGGCACCTCAACGGCCCTCCGCCGGCCCCAGCTCCGTCACCGCCAGCCGGAGCGAGCGCTGCAGGTCTCCCGGATCCCACCCCAGCTCGCTCCTGGCGCGCTCGGAGCTGACGAACATCGGCCGGGAGGCCATCTTCACCGCGGTCAGCGGTATCGTCGGCGCCCGCCGCAGCAGCCGGCCCTGCAACTCGCTGGCCGTGGCGGCGGCGTACCCGAGGGCGATGGGAACCCTCCACCGTGGCGCTCTGACCCCGGCCAGCTGAGCCACCGCGGAAAGCAGCTGCGCCAAGGTCCAGTTGCGGTCTCCGAGGATGTAGCTGCGGCCCGGCCGCCCCCGCTCCAGGGCCAGGACGTGGCCGCGGCCCACCGCCTCCACGTCCACCAGGTTGAGGCCGGTGTCGACCACGGCCGGGATCCGCCCTCCAAGGAAGTCGCGGATCACCGCCCCGGTGGGCGTGGGGCGACGGTCGCCGGCACCGAGGGGGGTGCTGGGCTGCACCACCACCACGTCCGGGGGACCGGGGAAGTCCAGGGCCAGCCGCTCGGCGGCCCACTTGGTGCGCTTGTAGGGACCGGCCAGCTCCGCGGCCGAGGCGGCGCGGTCGAGCTCGGTGCGCACCTCGCCGGTCCGGGTGAAGTGGAGAGTCCCGACGGTGCTGCAGTGAACCAGCCGCTCCACGCCGGCCATCGCGGCGGCCTGAAGGAGGCTCTGGGTTCCCCCCACGTTCACCCGGACCATCTCCCGGAACTCGCCGGGGCCCAGCGCCAGCCGGTAGTCGGCGGCGCAATGGACCACCGACCTGCAGCCCACCAGCGCGATCCGGAGCGACCCGGGGTCGGTGAGGTCTCCGCAGGCCACCTCCATCCCCGCCAGCTCGGCGGGCAGCCGCGAAGGCTCGCGCAGGAGCAGGCGGACGGCATACCCACGCTCGGCCAGGGCGAGGGCCACCCACCGGCCCACGAACCCTGAGGCGCCGGTGACCAGGACTGGCCCCCCGCCACCGCCCGCGGTCACCCCTCGGGGCCGGAAGGGGGGGCCTCGAGCACGTAGCCCCCGCCCCGGTGCGAGCGCAGCAGCCGGGGCTGGTCGGGGTCCGGCTCCAGCTTGCGGCGCAGCCGGTGCACGCACATGGTCACCGCCGCCGGCGTGGCCCGAGGGTCGCCGCCCCAGGCGCCGTCGATGATCTGCCGGCGCGAAACCACAACACCGGCGTTGAGGGCCAGATACTCCAGCAGATCGGCCTCCCTTGGGCTGAGAAGGTGGCGCCGGCCCTCGATCCGGGCGCTCCTTCGGGCCGGCTCGACCACCAGGGGCCCAACCTCCACCACCCGGCCGGCGGAGCGCCGCTCCACCTGGCGGCGCCGCAGGGTGGCCCGCACGGTGGCCATGAGGATGGCGGGCGGGTAGGGCTTGGGGAGGACGTAGTCCGCCCCGGCCTCCATCAGCGGGGCGGCCTGCTGGGGATCACCCAGCACCACGAGGGGGGCCGTGGATATCGACCGAACCGCTTCCACCCCGCGCAGGCCCTGCAGCAGGCCGGCGTCGGCGAGGATTACCGCCGGCGCGTCCTGGCGGATCGCCTCGGCGAGCCGCTCCAGGGTCGGCAGCACCCGGGCCTTGAGGTTGGGAAGCTGCGAGACGAGGTGCACCGCAACCGCGGCATACTCCGGTTCCGACTCTAGGATTAGAACCAGCATGGGGCTATTGTCAGCCCGCTGACCAGGCTCCGGCCCCAGAGCAGGAGGTGTGCGATGGCGATCCTCAACGCCGACCGCTGGCTGGATCGGTTGGGATTCCTCGATCCCCTCGCCGAGGCGTACCAGAAGCAGGTGGCGGCGTGGCTGACCCGGGGTGGAGCCGGGGCGCGCGCCGCCAAGGATGTGCTCAACGGGACCTGGCTCGGTCACCCTCTCCACCCCGCGCTCACCGACCTCCCGCTCGGGGCGTGGAGCGGCAGCATGTTGCTGGACCTGGTCGGCGAGGAGGTGGCCGCCGACCTGCTGCTCGGACTCGGCTGTGTCGCCGGCACCGCGGCGGCGGCAGCGGGACTCGCCGACTGGCAGGACAGCTACGGGCAGGAGCGCCGGGTGGGCGCCGCCCACGGCCTGCTCAATCTGGCCGCGCTGGGGGCGATGGCCTCGGCCCTGGTCCTGCGCCGGGCGGGGCGGCGCGGGTGGGCGCGGCCCCTGGCGCTCGGGGGATACGGGCTGGCAGCGGCCTCCGGGTACCTCGGCGGGCACCTGGTCTTCCGCTTCGGGACCCAGGTCAACCGCAACGCCTTCGTGGAGGGGCCGTCGGAGTGGCAGGTGGCGGGGGACGAGAAGCTGGTGGTGGAGGGCGCACTGGTGGCCTCTCAGGTGGGCGCCACCCGGATCCTGCTGACCCGTGTCGACGGCCGGCTCTGCGCCCTCTCCAACGTCTGCTCCCACGCCGGGGGGCCGCTGGCGGAGGGCGACCTGGCCCAGGGCGTGGTCCGCTGCCCGTGGCACGGCTCCCGCTTCGACGTCCGGACCGGGGCTGTGGTTGAGGGACCGGCCACCGCCCCCCTGCCGACGTATGCGACCCGGGTGAACGCGACCGGCGAGGTTGAGGTGAGGGCCGGCTGACCGGCGGCGCCCAGCCCGAGGGGGGACGGGGCTCGGCGGCGGCCGACCAGGTTGCCGCTCTGGCAAGGGCCCGGAGGTTGCTGGCCGCCGCCCGCCGCGTCTGCGTCCTGACCGGGGCCGGTGTCTCCACGGACTCCGGGATCCCTGACTTCCGCGGGCCCAACGGTCTCTGGACGAGGCATCCGGAGACGGCCCAAAGCAGCACCCTCGCCCACTACCTCGGCAGCCGGCAGGCGCGGGTCGAGGCGTGGCGCCGGCGGGCCTCGCCTCGGAGCGCGCTTCCCCAGCCCAACTCCGGCCACCTGGCCCTCCTGGAGCTGGAGCGACGGGGCCGGCTTTTGGCGCTGGTGACCCAGAACGTCGACGGATTGCACCTCGACGCCGGCCACTCGCCCGGTCTGGTGATCGAGCTCCACGGCACGCTGCGCCGGTACCGGTGCCTCGACTGTGGCCTGGAGGGGCCGATGGCAACGGTGCTGGAGCGGGTGAGGCAGGGGGAGGAGGACCCCGACTGCCCGGCCTGCGGCGGCATCCTGAAGTCGGCGGCGATCTCGTTCGGACAGCCGCTCGACCGGCGGGCCCTGGAGACCGCGGAACGGGCGGCGAGGGAGTGCGACCTCTTCCTCGCCGTGGGCACCCGGCTGGAGGTCTTTCCGGCGGCCGAGCTCCCCCTCCTGGCGTTGCGGGAGCGACGACCCCTTGTGGTGCTCAACGAGGAGCCCACCCGCTGCGACGGCCGCGCCCTGGTTGTGCTCCGGGGCCGCATCGGGGAGCTGCTGCCCGGGCTGGTGGAAGGACTCTGACCCCGGGGTCAGACTCGGGCCCGCTCCTGGCTGGGGACCGGGTCCAGCCCCGCCATCGCGAGCGACGCGGCGACGGCGGCGACCGGCATCTCCTGCAGGTCATACCCGCCCTCGAGCACCACCGCGACCCTTCCCGAGCAGAGGTCGGCGGCCACCTCCGCAAGCCGGCTCATCGCCAGTCCGTAGGCCGACCAGCGCAGCGCCAGGCCGGCCAGCGGGTCGTTGACGAGGGCGTCGAAACCAAGGCTGACCACGATCAGTTCGGGCCGGTGGCGGAGGAGGGCGGGTACCACCTGAGACTCCAGCGTCGCCAGCCAGTAGGCGCCATCGGTCCCGGCCCGCATGGGCAAGTTGAGGGTGGCGCCATAGCCCGCCCCCTCGCCCCGTTCGCTGGCGGCCCCGGTCCCGGGATACAGGGGCCACTGGTGCAGGGAGCAGTACAGGACGTCGCCATCGTCCCAGAAGGTGTCCTGGGTGCCGTTGCCGTGATGGACGTCGAGGTCCACGACCGCGGCCCGCGCCACCCCGAGGCGCCTCTGGGCGTGGCGCACCGCCAGCGCCGCGTTGTTGAAGAGGCAGAACCCCATGGCGTCCGAGGGGGTGGCGTGGTGGCCCGGTGGCCGTACCAGAGCGAACGCGGGCTGGGCGGGCGAGGCGCAGGCCAGCTCCACCGCCATCAGCGAGGCGCCCACCGCATCCAGCCCGATGTCGAAGCTGAACGGGGTGCAGTAGGTGTCCGGATCGATCCAGCCCCCGCCCTCCATGGACATCATCTGGATCAGGTCGACATGCCGGGGCAGGTGGACCAGCAGCAGGTCGTCGATGTCGGCGCGCCGCGGCGAGACCCAGCACGACTCCGGCAGGAGCGGCTCCGCTCGCAGCCCGGCGACGATCGCCCGGAGCCGCTCCGGCGACTCGGGGTGCCCGGGGCTGAGATGGTCGAGAAAGATCGGATCGTAAAGGAGCGCCAGCGGCGCCCTCCCCGCGAGCCCTTCCCCTCCCACCCTACTGATCCAGCGAGAGCACCATCTGCGGGGCGGCGATGCGATGGTCCTCCCGGGTCGGCTTCACCGCGGTGCCGACCGCGAAGAACTCGATCACGTGGCTCCCCCAGCCGTGGTTGTTCTCCTTGATCTGGGCTCCGACGATGCCCTCGGCCCCGACCTCCTCGGCCTCGGTCTGCATCCGCTCCATGGCCAGCTCCCGGGCGTCGTACAGCGCCTGGGTGAAGTTGGGCATCTCCTGGTTCTGGCCCATCCGGCGCATCCACTGCCCGAGGCCCTGGTGGGCCACGTGATATACGCAGGAGCCCATCACCAGGGCCAGTGGCGCGTACCCGGCCTGAAGCAGGGTCCAGAAGTCCTGGCCGGATAGGTCCGAGGTGAAGGGCTTGCCCTTGGGGGTCCGCATGGTGCCCTGCTGGCTGCGCACCGCGGTCCCGACCGCCATGAACTCGGCCAGCCCCTGGCCCCACTCGTAGCGGTTGATGTCCAGCCGGACCCCGACGATCCCGTCGGCACCGAGCACGTCGGCCTCCTCCTCCATCCGGCTCATCGCCAGCTCCCGGGCCTGGTACATCGCCTGGCTGAGCACCTGCAGCTCCTGGTTCTGGCCGTAGTTGGCGATCTGGAGCCCGATGTGATAGATGGAGCTGCCCACGACCAGGCCGACCGGGTCGAAGCCAGCCTCCTTGACCAGGAGGAACTCGGAGATCGAGAGGTCGCTGGTGAAGAGCTTGCGGTGGCCCTCGGTGCCGCGCATCTCGCGCAGCCGCTTCATGGCGTCCTCGGGGATAAGGGGCTGCTGCTCGCTCAAATGCTTTCCTCCATCGATCCAATCATGCCAGCGGCACCACCAGCCGAGGGCGGGCCACGGCTGGGCGCGCTCCGCCGGAGGGGGCCACCACCGTCCCGAGCGCCACCCACTCGGCGATCCGCCCTTGCATCTGCTCGGAGCCGGTCTGGTACTCGAGCACGTGGGACTCCAGCTCGATGCCGACGACGCCCTCTCCACCCAGCTGCGCGGCCTCGGCGGCCATCCGGGCTCGGCTGTAGTGCTGGGCGAGGTGGAGCGCCCGGGAGAAGGGGGCGACCTCCTGGTTGTACCAGGAGGAGACCCCGCCGAAGGCGCCGCCGAAGAAGGCCACCGCCTGCCAGGCGCTGGCTCCCAGCGCCACCCCCAGCGGCCGGTACCCGGTGTTCACCAGCTTGGCCAGGTCCTGGCCGCTGAGCGTGGAGGCGAAGGGCGCCTCGACCGGGCCGCCGCCGTCGCGGCGGACGGCGGTGCCGAGGACGGTGAACTCTGCCATCCCCGCCGCCCACTCCCAGCTCTTGACGACCAGCCGCACGCCGACCACGCCCTCGGCTCCCAGCCCCTTGGCCTCCAGCATGAGGCGCGCCAGGGCCCGCTGGCGGGCCTCGGTGATCGCCTGCGTGAGCACCGGGTTCTCCTGAGGTTCGGGGGCAACCCAGCCGAGGCCCATCCCGCCAAAGCGGCCGACGCCTCCCTGCCACCAACCGATCCGGTACAGGGAGCTTCCCAGAACCAGCGCCAGCGGACGGTAGCCGATGCCGCGGAGCGCCGCCAGCTCGTCCACCGAGAGGTCGGATGTGAACGCCCCGCCCGGCTCCCGCTGGCGCCGGATCCGCTCCTCCGCCTCTACCGGGATCCCTCCCGCCTCCACCAGCTGGCGGCTGCGCTCGGCCCGCTCCAACTCCTCCGGGGTCGGCGCCCCCTGCGTCCCGCCGCGGAAGAAGCGCACCCTCAGCCCAGCAACCGTTCCAGGGCGATGCGGTCCTGTGCGCTGGAGCGGCCCTCGCGGACCAGGCAATGGCTGAGCTCAGCCAGCCAGTCCTCCACCCCCAGCTGCTCGGTCTTGAGAGCGATGCCCCGCACCACCCTGGTCCGGCGGGCGAGGATCGCCCCCCGCTCCCGATCCAGCTCGAAGCGGTCATCGCCCAGCTGCAGGGTCACCCGGCGCACCTGGCGGGAGCGCCGGAGCAGCCCCCCTTGGTACTCCACCAGCGCTCGGCCGGGAAGGGCGCCCTGGAACTTGGAGGCCATCACCTCGAGGAAGGTGGAGAGGTCCCGGGAATCGGCGCGCAGCGCGGAGGCCAGGCGCTCGAAGTCCTGATCAGGTTCGGAGGGAAGGCTGAGCTGGTCCATGGGACGGGCCGAATATACCTCCCCAGCCCCGCCAACCAGAGCGCGGGAAGTTTGTCAAGCCCCTTCCCAAAGCGGCTTGCAGCCCCTAATCTTGCGGGCCATAGGGAACGGGGGCGGGCCGGTGTCCTAGGGACCCGCCCTCGGGCACAAGGGAGTTTGGAGGAGTCTCTTCATGGCAACTGCGGCGAAGCCCGACTACGACAGGGCGGACCGGCAGCTCGCCCGGACCATGTCGGTCTGGCAGCTGTTCTTTCTCTCTATGGGAGGAATCATCGGCTCCGGTTGGTTGTTCGCGGCCATCGCCTCGGCCTCGGTGGCCGGGCCGGGCGCGATCGTCTCCTGGATCGTGGGTGGCGTGCTGGTGCTCTTCGTGGCCCTCAACTACGCTGAGGTCGCGGGGATGCTCCCCCGCAGCGGAGCCATCGTGCGCTACCCCCACCTCACCCACGGCGGCTACACCGGTTTCATCCTTGGCTGGACCTACCTGCTGTCGGCGGTGAGTGTGCCCGCCATTGAGGCGGAGGCGGTGGTCACCTACGCCAGCTCCTACATCCACGGGATCGTCAACTCGAGCTCCGAGTTGACCTGGCCCTCCGGGATCCTCTTCGGGATCGGCCTGATGATCCTGTTCTTCATCATCAACTACGTCGGGATCCGCTTCCTCAGCCAGTTCAACGCCTTCGTGACCGGCTGGAAGTTCCTGATCCCCGGGCTCACCGTCATCTTCCTGCTGGTCCTCGACCTGCACACCAAGAACTTCGGGAACTACGGCGGCTTCTTCCCGCTCGGCACCCAGCCGGTCCTGGGAGCGGTGGCCAGCACTGGGATCGTCTTCTCCTACCTCGGATTCCGGCAGGCGCTGGACTTCGGCGGTGAGGCCAAGAACCCCCAGCGCGACGTGCCGACGGCCACCATCATGTCGGTGCTTGCCGGCATGGTGATCTACGTCCTGCTCCAGGTGGCCTTCACCGGGGGCATCAACTGGGGCTTCTTCCACGTCCACGTGGGCGACTGGGCGGCGCTCAAGGCGGCCGGCAGCGCCGCTGCCAACGCCCCCTTCTACGTCCTGATGAAGGGTTCCGGCACCGCCTTGCTCGGAGGCTTCGCCACCATCCTCCTGATCGACGCCTTCATCTCTCCGACCGGGACTGGCTACATCTACCTTGGGACCTCAAGCCGGACGGTCTACGGTCTCTCGGTGGTCGGGTACCTGCCCAAGCAGTTCCAGTCAATCCTCGCCTCCACCAAGATCCCCTGGCTGGCTCTGGTGGCCTCGACGGTGGTGGGCTGCCTGTTCTTCCTGCCACTGCCCAGCTGGTACACCCTGGTGGGGATCATCACCTCGGCGACCGTCCTCACCTACATCATGGGCGGCATCGGGCTGCCCATCCTGCGGCGCACCGCAGGCTCGCTCTCCCGTCCGTTCCGGCTCTGGGGAGCTGAGATCCTGGCGCCGGTGGGCTTCCTGGGCGCTGCCCTGATCGTCTACTGGGCGGGATTCTTCACCCTGGCCATCGTCTTCGCGGCGGTCTTCGTGGCCCTTCCCCTCTTCGTCTGGTTCTACGCTCCCATGAAGGGGTGGATCAGCGCGGGAGCCGGCGGGGTCCTGGGCCTGGTGTTCCTGGTTCTCTGGATCATCGTCCAGCGCTGGGGGGCCTACGCGCTGACGGCGGCGCCGTCGGCGATCCCCCACCCCGCCTTCGGGGTCTTCTACTTCGTCACCATCTGCCTGATCGTCGGGTTCACCGCCGCCCTCTGGTACCTCAGCAACGAGGAGGGGCGCAAGGCGGTCAGCAGCACCTGGTGGCTGATCTTCTTCCTGCTGGCGATGTTCGCCATCTCGTACTACGGGGCGTACGGAGCCGCGGGCACCGTGGGTGCGCCGAAGCTCGTCGGCATCCCCTTCCCCTCCGACATCCTGGTGGTGATAATGGTCAGCCTGCTGTCCTACGGATGGGCCGTGCACAGCGGGTACGAGACCGAGGAGATCGCCGCCATCGTCCTCAGCGGAACCGGTGTGGTCGGCGAGGGACCCATCGCCCAGGTGGGCGGGTACTCGCCTCCGGAGGCCGGACCGACGGCCGCCCCCACACCTCAGCCCGGAGGCTGACCGACCTCGATCTGACTTCCGCCACCTAGGAGGCGGAAGGGGGCCCGCCCGGGAAGTCCCGGGCGGGCCCTCCTCGTATTCGCCAGCCCGCTGCTCGGACGGGCCGGGGCGCCGCCCCAGCTATATTCGAGAGATGGGGACAGTGCCGCAAGAGCCGACCACGCCCGCCCACGGTTGGCGCCGGCTGCTGGTCGAGCCCCGGCGCCCCGATGCCGTCGCCGCCAACCCCAACGCCCATTGGCTGGTGGTGGGCACGGTGTGCGTCGGAGCCTTCATGGGCCAGCTGGACGCCAGCATCGTGGTCATCGCCCTCCCCCGCCTCCAGCACGCCTTCCACACCACCTCCAGCATCGGAGCTGTGGAGTGGGTCTCCCTCGCCTACCTCTTGGTGCTGGTGGCGATGGTCACGGCGGTGGGGCGGTTCGCCGACATGGTCGGGCGCAAGCTGCTGTACATCTATGGCTTCGCCATCTTCATCGTGGGCACCGCCCTCTGCGGCCTCGCCCCCAGCCTCATCTGGCTCGATGTCTTCCGGATCCTGCAGGGCTTCGGAGCCGCCATGCTCCAGGCCAACAGCGTCGCCCTGATCGTCCAGGCGATGCCCGCGGAGAAGCTGGGCAAGGGGATCGGGGTCCAGGGCGCGTTCCAGGCGCTGGGGCTCTCGCTGGGCCCGGCGGTGGGCGGGTTTCTCCTGCTGCTGGGGGGCTGGCGGCTGATCTTCTGGGTGAACGTGCCAGCTGGACTCATCGGCATGGCGCTGGGATGGTTCCTCCTCCCCCGCAGCCGGCACCTGGCGGAGCGCCAGCCGATGGACTGGTGGGGGATCGCCACCTTCGTCACCGCGATCACCGGCCTGATGCTGGCGCTCTCCTTCGGGAACGAGAGCGGGTGGCTCTCGCCCCCGGTGATCGCCTACGTGGCGGCGGCGGTGGTCTTCGGCGCCCTCTTCATCCGCCGCGAGCTGCGGTGCCGGGCCCCGATGATGCAGCTCACCATCTTCAAGGTGATCCCCTTCTCGGCGGGGATCTCCTCCGGCCTGCTCTCCTACCTGGCTCTCTTCGGCGTCCTCTTCGTCCTCCCCTTCTACCTCAAGGACGCGGGACACCTCAGCCCCGCCACCGCCGGCCTGGAGCTGGTGGTGCTGCCGGTGTTCCTCGGGCTCACCGCCCCCTTCGCCGGAGCCCTTGCCGACCGCTGGGGGGCGCAGCCGCTGACCGTGGGGGGGATGCTGGTGCTGGCGCTCGCCATGCTGGGGATCGCCGCCCACCCTGAGCCGGGCGGCGTTCTGCTGGTCGAGCTGGCGGTGGCGGGGATCGGGCTGGGCATGTTCACCCCACCCAACAACGCGGCGATCATGGGCGCCGCCCCCCGGCGCCACTCCGGGATGGCCAGCGGCATCCTCAACATGACCCGGGGCATGGGCACCTCGATGGGGGTGGCGGTCACCGGGCTGGTCTACGGCCTGGTGGTGGGCACGACCACCGCCAACCCCCCCGCTGCCGTGGTCACCAGGGGGCTGGTGGCAGCGACCATCTTCCTCGCCGCGGTGGCGGTGGCGGCGGCGATTCTGGCCCGGCTCCGGGGCCGCACCGGCCTCAACACCGACCCCACCCTCACCGCCGAGGGCTGACCCGGCCTGCGCCGTGCCCGGGCGCTCTGGCAGGATGAGCCGATGCTCAGCACCAGGACCCGTCCCCGCCCCGGGCCCCGGCGCCCCGGCTGGCTCACCGCCGCGGTGGCGGTGGCGGCCCTGGCGATCGTGCTGGCGGCCCGTCGGCAGCTGCTGGCGCTGCTCCCGACCTCGGACGGGCTGTTGGTGCAGATGGGCATCTTCGTGTTCGCCATCGTCATGGGCGGGGTGGCGATCCGCGCCTTCACCGCCCGCACCTTCTCCCACCTGCGGGGCACCAGCCTGTACGCCTGGCGGCCGGTGGTCACCTGGTGCCTGTACCTGCTCCTGGCCCTCGGGGTGCTCTCGGCGCTGCAGATCGACCTCACCGGCCTTCTGGCCGCGGGGGCGGTGGTTGGGGTGGTGGTGGGGGTGGCCGCCCAGACCTCGCTCGGCAGCGTCTTCGCCGGCATCGTCCTGCTCATGGCCCGCCCTTTCGTGGTGGGCAACTTCGTGCACATCCGCACCTACCTCTTCGGCGGCATCGAATACCAGGGGATCGTCACCCACATCGGGGTCGTGTACACGTCAGTTGACCTTGGCGGCCGGCTGGTCCGCATCCCCAACAGCGGTGTCCTGCTGGCGGCGCTCACCGTGACCCACCTCCCCCTGCAGCTGGACATCGAGGTGCAGCTGCCCCCCGAGACCGAACTCGGCAAGCTCTCCCAGGCGATCTCCGCCAGCCTCGGGCTCCAGCCCGGCGAGTCGGTCGGCCTGCACCCCCTGCAACTCCAGACCGCCGGCGACGGGCAGCTCACCTGCCAGCTGCAGATCCGCTGCCACCGCCAGGTGGAGGTGGGCGAGGTCAGCCGGGTGATCCGGGAGTCGCGCCCGGCGGAGGCGGCACCCGGCGCCGAGGGGGCGTGAGCGAGGAGGACCGCCACCGCTGGGAGCGGCCGGCGCTGGACGAGGTGGCGGAGGGCGTCTGGCGGATCCCCCTCCCCCTCCCCGGTGACGCTCTGCGGGCCGTCAACACCTACCTCGTCCGGGGCCCGGAGGGATACCTACTGGTGGACTGCGGCTGGAACCGCCAGGAGAGCTGGGACCGGCTGGAGGAGTCTCTGCGGCACCTGGGGGCGGAGCTGCGGCAGGTGCGCGGGGTGTTTGCCACCCACATCCACGACGACCACTACGGGCTGGCCGGGAGGGTGCGCTCAGGATCGGGCGGCTGGGTCGCCCTGGGATCCCGGGAGCGGGAGACCCTGGAGGCCTTTCGGGACCACCCCCGAGAGGCGCGCCAGCGCTCGCGCCGCCGCCTGGAGGAGCTGGCGGCGGCGGACGTGGCCGCCCGGCTGGAGCGGGCCGCACCCCCGGCGGAGCGCCCGCCGCCGGCGACCCCCGACCTGTACCTTGCCGGTGGCGAGTCGGTGGTGCTGGGGCACCGGACGCTGGAGGTCCTGCCCACCCCCGGACACACAAGGGGCCACCTCTGCCTCTTCGAGAGGGAGCAAGGGATCCTCTTTGCCGGCGACCACGTCCTGCCCCAGATCACCCCGTCGCTCGGGGTGGAGCTGCCCCTGGACGGCTCACCGCTGGCCGACTTCCTCACCTCCCTGGAGGCGGTGCGCGACCTGCCGGCACGATTGGTCCTACCCGCCCACGGGCCGGTCTTCACCGACCTGCGGCATCGGGTGGACGAGCTGGTGGAGCACCACCGGGTGAGGCTGGAGGAATGCCAGCGGGCGGTGGAGGATGGCTCGGCCACCGCCCGGGAGGTGGCCGAGCGGCTGCCGTGGACCCGGCACCGGCGGCGCCTGCTGGACCTCGACCCCTTCAACCAGATGCTGGCGGTCTTCGAGGCCGAGGTCCACCTGCAGGTGCTGGCGGAACGCGGCCGGCTCCGCCGCGATCTGGCAGACTCTGCTCACCGGTACGCCCTCCCTTGAGGGCGAAGGTGCAGGGGGTCGCCACATGGTCTTGAGCGCCGGGGTGCGGCAGGTCTTCCGGTCGGTGAACCCGGCTACCGAGGAGGTCGTCGGGGAGTACCCGGAGATGTCCGGGGAGGAGATCGAGCTGAGGGTCCTGCGCGCCCAGTCCGCCTTCGAGGCGGTCTCCGCCAAGAGCCTCGGCTGGCGCCGGGAGGGGATGATGCGGCTGGCGCAGCTGCTGAGGGAGGAGCGGGAGCGGCTGGCGCCCCTGTTGACCGCCGAGATGGGCAAGCCGAGCACCGAGGCCGAGGCCGAGGTCGACAAGTGCGCCACCACCTGTGAGTACTTCGCCCTGGAGGCGGAGCGCTTCCTCGCCGACCAGCCCTCGCCCTCCGACTCCCCCCGCAGCCGGGTCGCGTTCCGGCCGCTCGGGGTGGTGCTGGCGATCATGCCCTGGAACTACCCGCTCTGGCAGGTGGTCCGATTCCTGGCCCCGGCCCTCATGGCGGGCAACACCGGGGTGCTCAAGCATGCCCCCAACACCTTCGGCGCCGCCCTGGCGCTGGAGGAGCTGGTCACCTCGGCCGGCTTTCCTGAGGGTTCCCTCTCAGCCCTGGTCTGCGGCACCGACCCGGTGGCGGCGCTGATCGCCGACCCCCGGGTGCGGGCGGTGACCCTCACCGGCAGTGACCTGGCCGGCAGCCGGGTCGCCGCCATCGCCGGACGGGAGTTGAAGAAGGCGGTGCTTGAACTGGGTGGGTCGGACTTCTTCCTGGTGCTGGACGACGCCGACCTGGCGGCCGCCGCCGAGGTGGGGGTGAGGGCCCGCTTCCAGAACGCCGGGCAGAGCTGCATCGCCGCCAAGCGCTTCCTGCTGGCGGAGCCCATCGCCCAGGAGTTCATCGAGCGATTCCTGGACCAGACGGCCCAGCTGTCCGCGGGAGACCCCGGGGAGCGGACCACCCGGCTCGGCCCGATGGCCCGGGGCGACCTTCGCGACCGCCTCCACGACCAGGTGACCCGCTCTCTGGCTGCCGGAGCCAGGCTCCTGGCAGGCGGCGAGCCGGCCGTGGGCAGGGGGTACTTCTACCCGGCCACGGTGCTGTCGGAGGTGGCCCCGGGAATGGCGGTGTTCCAGGAGGAGACTTTCGGTCCGGTGGCAGCGGTGACCACCTTCTCCAGCCTGGAGGAGGGGATCCGCCTCGCCAACCACCCCAGGTATGGGCTGGGCGGGAATCTCTGGACCGGGGACCCGGAGCGGGGCGTGGAGCTGGCGGCCCGGCTCGACACCGGCGGCGTGTTCGTCAACGGCATGACCCACTCTGACGCCCGCATACCGTTCGGCGGCGTGCGCCGCAGCGGGTACGGGCGGGAGCTGGCCAGCTTCGGGATCCGAGAGTTCACCAACATCCAGACCGTCTGGAGGCCCTAGGCGGCCCATCGCTGGCCGGACTCCCGGAAGGGGGGCCGACGAGACGGGCCCTTCGCAGTGAATCTGGGGCAGTTGGGAAGGGCACGGGGTGCATCCCGGCCGACTGCCACCCGACTGAGCCCGACCCGAACACCCGAGGGCACTACCCCGGCGGCCGACGCAGCCCCAACGCGTGCGGCAGCAGGACGCCCAGCAGATAGGCGGCGAGAGCTGCCGCGGTGCCGACGCTCAGCACCTGAAGTCCCCCCAGCAGCCTTCGCTGCCCGACCACGGACGCCTTCATCAGCCCGACTCCTGTCAGCCCGATGGCCGAAACCACCAGCGAACCCACCATCGCTGGCAGGCCGGTCAGCACCAGGTAGGGCAGAATCGGCACCACCGCACCGACCAAGAAGGTCCCGGCCATCACCAGACCGTCGTGGATCGGGGTCGCCTCCAGCTCGCTGGAGATCCCCAGCTCCTTCTCGATGTGGGTTTCCTCCCACAGTCTGGGGTAGCG
>DAHUYV010000074.1 GCA_027306885.1 Candidatus Dormiibacterota bacterium | reverse complement strand
GTTCGCGGGGGCGGGGCCCAACTTGATTAGCGGGATGAGGAAGGCGTACCGTCGCGGTAGGCGATGCCCGCAACCAATCCTCGTCCCCGCCTGGGCGGTGCCTCCTCGTGAGTTGGCGCCATATGCGCGCCGTCGCGCTCGGACTCCTTGGTGCCTGCTTGTGCCTGGCCGGCGTCACCGGGTGCGCGGTCGCCGGCGCCCACCTGGCGGCAAGGCGCCGCCGATCCAGCGGTGCTGCGGTGGCGGAGGGTCGGACCGGCTCCGCCCTGCCTCAGAAGCTGTCCCTGCGAGGTCCCGTCGCAGCCGATATCCGAGCCGCCGCCGCCTCCCGGTGCGACGTCTATCCGGAGACCGGGTACACGGCGGAGCTCGACCTGTCACTCCCCGGCAGGGTGGACACCCTGGCCCTGTTCCTGCCCACCTACCAGGGCCCGGGCCGCTACCCGGTCACCGGAGGCGGCGGTGCCAGGGCGGTCCGTGCCAACCTCTCGGGGGTGGGCTCTGCGGGATCCGGTTGGGTTGAGGTTGCGGCCGGTGGGCGGGGCGGGACCCTGGAGCTGGCCCTGGGCCACGGCCGGTCCACCGAGCGCCTCAGCGGCGCCTGGAACTGCGCCACTGTGGGGGCTGCCTACGGCCCCCCCATCCAAGGAACCGGCACCCGCCACTCCGAGGCTCTGATCGCCACCGGCGGGCTGTCCGCCAACGTCACCTCGGCGCTGGTGCCATCCCACGAGGTGGTGGTCGGGGCCCCGAACTGCGGGGCCTACCCGTTTGGGGGCGGATCGCGGTTCAATCTGGCGATGAGCATCGAGCTGCAGGGCTCGCCCTACCTGCTGGACGTTCAGGCCCCGGACTTCCAGGGCCCGGGTTTCTACTACCCGGCGCTGACCGCCGCCTCCCTGCCGGCCAACAGCCCCCTCGCCACCGCCCAGCTCTCGGTCGATGCCCCTCCGGCGCGCCCGGGGCGCATACCGGACGGCACCTGGGCCGCCGTGGGCGGGGACCTCCACGTCGGGAGCGGGCTGCAATCGGGCCGGATGTTCGTGCGCTTCCTCGATCGCGCCGGCAGCTCGTTCATCCTCTCGGGAGCCTGGAGCTGCTGATCCAAGAGCCATCGAGCCCCACGACCGAGCGTGCGCCGGAACAGTCTCCGGAAGCCGTTGGCGCCGGTGCCGCAAGACCGCGGGTCGCCACTTCCAGGGGCACCTATAATCCGAGGCCAATGGACGACAAGGCGATGGTCGACCTGCTGGAGCGGGTTGGCAATCTCTTCACGTCCAGCCTCGACGTCAAGGTCAACATCGACTTCACGCTGCGGGCGCTCTCCCAGCTGGTGGCCTGCGACGCATCCACCGTCTTCCTGCTCGACGAGGAGGAGTCGCGGCTGACGGCCATGGCCACCTACCCCTACACCGAGCAGGTGGGCAGCGTGGCGTCCTTTGGCCTTGGTGAAGGGATCGTCGGCTGGGCGGTGGCGGAGCGCAAGGCGGTGCGGGTCGATGACGCCACTCAGGACCCGCGGTTCAAGAGCCTTCCCTCGCCGAGCGCCCCCCGCAGCGTGCTGGTGATGCCGCTGGAGTCGCCCAATCGGGCGATGGGCGCGTTGACCCTCGGCCGCAAACGGGTCAAGCCCTTCACCGACCTGGAGCAGGCCATGGTCCGGGTCATCGCCAACCAGGCCGCGATCAGCCTGGACAACGCCTCGCTGCACTCCTCCGCCCAGCGCCAGCTGCAGGAGATCGCCCTACAGAAGCATGAACTGGAGGTGGCCAACGCCCAGATCCGGGAGAACAGCCGGCTGAAGAGCGAGTTCCTCGCCAACATGAGCCACGAGCTGCGCACCCCACTCAACGCCATCCTCGGCTTCAGCGAGATCCTGAAGGACAACCTGGCGGGACGGATGTCCGCTCAGCAGCAGCAGGAGTGCCTGGAGAACATTCACTCCAGCGGCCGCCACCTGCTCAGCCTGGTGAACGACGTGCTCGATCTCAGCAAGATCGAGGCGGGACGCCTGGAACTGCAATATGAGGAATTCCAGCTGGGGCCGGGCATCGGCGAGGTCCTGACCGTGGTGCGGCCGCTGGCGGAGAGGGCCGGGGTGGCGCTCCAGGTGGAGGTAGATCACGACGAGACGCTGGTGCGGGCCGACAAGGGCAAGTTCAAGCAGATTCTGTACAACCTGCTGGCCAACGCCATCAAGTTCACCCCGGATGGAGGCGTGGCCCTGGTGCGCGCTCGCACCAAGCCGAGGGCCGGGCAACTGGTGGTGCAGGTGAAGGACACCGGCATCGGGATCGATCCCCAGCACCACGACGAGATCTTCAGCGAGTTCTTCCAGGTCCAGGCGTCGGCGGACCGGCCGTACGAGGGCACGGGCTTGGGCCTCGCCCTGGTGAAGCGCATGGTGGGGCTGCACGGAGGGACCATCAAGGTCGAGAGCCAGCTGGGCCGGGGTGCGACCTTCACAGTCACCCTTCCCCTGCACGGATTGCGCCCCAACGGGCAGCTGCGCAACCGTATCCTGGTGATCGAGGACAACCCGTCGAGCCTGGAGCTGTCCACCCTGGTCTTGCGTGGTCAGGGTTTCAAGGTGGAGACTGCCACGGACGGACAGGAGGGATTGCAGAAGGCAAAGGCCCATCCCTATGACCTCATCCTGATGGACATCCAACTCCCGGGCATCGACGGCCTGACCGTCACCCGGCTGCTCAAGGCGGACCCTCGAACGGCCCAGACTCCGATCGTCGCCCTGAGTGCCAGGGCGATGCTGGGAGACGAGCGGGAGGCGATGGAGGCAGGCTGCTCCGGCTACATCACCAAACCCATCGAGGTCAAGACGTTCGTCAACACGGTGACCGAGTACCTGGAGGCATTGGGCGCATGAGCGGCGGCAACAAGACCATCCTCATGGTGGAGGACGATCCCGCAACCCGGGAGATCGTGAAGCTCGCCTGCGAACCCCAGCACTACACCATCCTGGAGGCCTCCAGCGGCACCGAGGGGCTGGAGATGGTGCAGCAGAGCAATCCTGACCTGATCCTGCTGGACATCAACCTGCCGGGCATGAGCGGCCTCGATGTCTGCCGAAAGCTGCGTGCCGACGGCCACAAGATCCCCATCATCATGCTCACCGCCAAGAGCGACACCATCGACGTGGTTGTGGGGCTGGAGCTGGGGGCGGACGACTATGTGGTCAAGCCGTTCGAGGTCCGCGAGCTGGTCGCCCGGATCGGCGCCCACCTGCGCCGTTCCGACGCCGCGCCCCAGGAGCAGGTGCGGGAGCGCTTTGAGTTCCCCGGCCTGAGCATCGACCTGCGCCGGCGCCAGGTGTACCGGGACGAGCAGGAGATTCCCCTCACCCTCACCGAGTTCAACCTCCTGGCGCTCCTGGCCAGCCGGCCCGGGCAGGTGATGAGCCGGGCAGAGCTCCTGCGCCGTGTCTGGGGATATGAGGTCGAGATCGAAACCAGGACCGTGGACGCCCACGTGTACCGCCTCCGCCGCAAGATCGAACCCAGCGCCGAGCATCCCACCTACATCCACTCGGTCCCGGGTATCGGCTACCGCTTCGCCGGCTGAGCCCGCACCCGTGGCCTGGGCGGCCCCCGTGGGTGAGCCGCCCAGGGGAGCCGCCTACCCTTTTCGGTGTGGAACCAACGCGGGGACGAGGCAGCGCCGGGCGACCGCTGACGACCCGAGCGGTGAGGGAGCCCGCGTGGCTGGGAGCCGTGGCCCTGGGAGCCCTCCTCGCCGCCTGCTCACCGGCTCCCGGTCCTTCCCGACCAGCGCCGGTGAGCTCGCCGACCGAAGGCGCCATCGGCTGCGCGTCGGGCCAGGTGGCGGCGCCGGTGGCGCCCTCCGGAGTCACCTCGGCCGACCCCTTGCTGGTGGTGGCTCAAGGCCTGAACCAGCCTGATGACCTGCTGTACGCCAATGGGCTCCTGTACGTGGGCGAGTACGGCTCCGGGCGAATCGCGATGATCGGGCCGGCGGCCCAACTGACCACCCTGCCCGTGCTGGTGCCCGAAGTGGAGGGGATGGCGCTGATCGACGGCACCCTGTACGCCGCGGATCAGAAGTCCGACACGGTGGTCGCCATCGCCGGCGCCACCGCGGCACCGGTCCTGCGCCTGACGCCGGTTTCGGGGCAGGAGGGAGTGGACGGCATCTCCGCCCAGGAGGGCAACCTGGTGGTCCCGGACAGCCCGAGGGGCCGGATCCTGGTCACCACCACCCACGGGCAGATCCTCAGGACGATCGGAGGGTTCGACCGGCCGACGGGGATCTGGCCGCTCGCCAACGGTGGGCTGCTGGTCGCGGACGAGTACGCGGGCCGAATCGACCTGGTGCCCGCGGCCGGGGGGGCGATCACCAGCCTGGCCGAAGGGATACCTCTCGCCGATGACGTCGCGGAGACCCCGGCGGCCACCGTCCTGGCCATCTCACTCACTGACGGGGCCCTGCTCCAAGTGGCGCCCGGATCTCCGACGGTGGTGGCCCGGGGGCTAAACCAGCCCCAGGGCCTCACCCTGGACGGGGCGGGCAACGCCCTCATCGCGGAGTCCGGAGCGGGCCGGGTGGACGAGGTGGTCACCACCTTCCAGCCCCTGCCGGCGCAGGGGGTTGTCAGCCTCAGTTCCGGCCAGCCGCTCTGCATCGGGTTGCTGCGCAGCCCGACCTTCGGTGCCGGGGTGGACATCTCCCCGTCGTCCGCCTTCAGGACGCTGAGCCAGCCCGGAACCGGCCGCCTGGGGGAGATATTGCCCCGCCCGTGCCACACGGTCTGCCGCCTTCAGGTTCAGCTCGTCACGGGGTCCCTCATTGAGGGCCTGACCATCGCCTATCGCGCCGCCTAGGGGGCGAGGTTGGGGCAATCCTGGCCGGGAGGCGCGGTGCGGGTGTCCAGGTTCTGAGAGCGGCCGGTACTCGTTGTGGACGGACCCTCCCCGGGACCGCGAGCCCCGGCGCTCGGGGGCCGCGCCCGGCTCAGAGCCGAGTGAGCCGCCAGCGCAGGGATGGCGGGCTGATCCGGGTCGGCGCGACCAGGGGCAGGGAGACCCGGCTGTCCGGAGTCGACACCTGCAGGCTCCCCACCAGCTTCCCCTTGCTGACCGAGCTGCCGAGGCGGGCCGCCACCACCTTCAGGGTGACGGTGAGCCCCGGCCAGCCCACCATCGACACCGCGCGCGGTGAGCCGATGGGGATCGAGCCCTCCCACGCCGGACTGAGCTTGGCCACCACGGCAGACCGGGCGACCACGGTGTAGGCGCCGAGGTGCGCCACCGCCGAGTTGGCCAGGGTCGCGCCGGCGCTGAGGGCGGAGTCGATGATGCTGGTGCCGCCCTGGCCGAGCACGGCGCCCAGCACCAGCACCGAGTGGCCGGCCACGGTGGCCCGCTCGGCGAATATGAAGCAGCCCCCGGCCTGGGGTGTCGACCCGGTCTTGACCCCGACCATCCCGCCGTGAGTGACGTCGGCGTTGACGTTGTAGGCGACCCCGACGACGGGCAGGGTGACCTGGGGCATGGCGACGATCTGGGCGAACACGGCATTGGCCATGGCCACCTGGGCCAACCGGGTCTCGTCCAGGGCGTCGCTCACGGTGGCCGCCGAGAGCCCGCTGGAGTCCGCGTACCTGGTGGAGCGCAGCCCCAGCTGGCTCGCCTCCTGGTTCATCTGGGTGACAAAGGCGCTCTCACTGCCAGCGTCCCAGGTGGCCAGCAGCGTTGCGATGTTGTTGCCCGAGGGAATCAGCATCGCCTCCAGCAGCTGCAGCTCGGAGAGCTGCTCCCCGACGACCACCTGGACCACCGACTGGCCGGTGGCCAGGTCCTGCTGGTATTCGGCCACGTCGGGCGCGGTCACCGTCACCAGGGGGCCGGTCTCCCCGGAAGTGAGGGGGTGGGCCCTCAGCACCAGCAGCGCGGTCATCACCTTGGCCAGGCTCCCGATCGGCTCCGCCTGATTCCCGCCGTGGGAACCGATGATCCCCACCCCATCCACCGCCACCGCGGCCTCGCCCCCGCTCGGCCAGGGCAGCGATGGAGCGGCACCGGGAAGCTGGATCCGAGAGGAAACGTCGCTCTCCAACTGAACTGAAGGCAGGGGGCGGAGATACTGGCCCACCCCCGCTGCGACCACCAGGACCAGCAGGACCGGCAGGAGGATCTTGAGACGTCTCCAGCCCAACCGGGAGTCCCTCATCGCGTGAGCGTCGCCACCGGCATTCTGGGAAGTCCCAACGTCAGCGGCCGGGCGGTGGTTCCGGCTAATGATCGGAGGGGGCCGGCTCCTCGAGGTTCAGTAGATGAAGCCCACGAACGCGTCCTCGCCGGGAACCATGGTGCGGGTGTCCTTCACCCCCAGGCCGTAGACGTTCATCTCGGACTGCTGCCAGCTGCCGTTGGGCAGCACCTTGGTGACGAAGGCCACGTGGCCGTAGTAGCCGATGTCGAACACCGCGATCGCCCCCGCCACCGGGACCTGACCCTCGGGCACGCCGTAGGCTCTGGCCTCGGCCCACCAGGCGATCGCGTTCCCCTGCCAGGGCACTAACCTCTGGCCGGCCACCCAGTAGGTGCACTGTCCCCAGGGGAACGGGTTCACGGACTTGGGGGTGCTGGGCACCACCTCGGGAACTCCGGCCTGGACGGGAAGGAAGTCCTGCACCGGCAGTGATGAGGGGGAGACGGCCCGCGGCAGGAGCAGGAAGCTGTTCCCCACCAACTGGTCGCCGCTGAGGTTGTTGTAGTTGAGCACCACTCCGACGCTCACCCGGAAGCGGGCCGCGAAGGATTGCAGGTTCTCCCCGGGGAGCACGCGGACCAGGACCGCAGCGCCGCTGGGGGGGATGAGCAGCGGCTGGCCCTTGCGGGGGCCAGCCCCGGCGGGAAGCTGATTGGCCCAGGCCAACTCCTCGGGCGTGCTGTGGTAACGGAGCGCAAGAGTGGCGATGCTGCCCTCGGCCGGGGCGTCCACGACCGGCGCTGGGACCACCGGGATGCTGCCGGGGACGGCGGCCGGCTTGTCGAAGTACTGACCGGCCCCAGCCGACGCGGGGGCGGGCCAGTAGCCCGCCGACTGCGAGGCGGCCTGGATGGCACCGGGGGCGCCGCCGAGGACACCGACCGCGACCAGCCCCAGCGCCAGCAGGCCCACGGCAGCATTGATCAGGCGCGCATTGACAGAAGGCAAGTAGCTTCTCTCCCCAAGCTCTCTTGCGCGGCCGCCTCTCTCCCCGGCGGCTCTGCTGGCCCACCCTAACAGAGGGCTGGAGGGAGTGTCAAAGCGGTTCGGTGGACCGGTCGGTGGTCGGCCCTTCGGTCCCCTCGTCGAGGGCGAGGGCAAACCGAACTCCGGCAAGCGCGTTCCGATGCCAGCTCTGAGCCGACTCTGAGCCGCGGCTTTGAACCGTCAGCACGGTGGCTCCGAAGTCGGCCCAAAAGCGGTGGAGCCAGCCGCCACCGCCAGCCCGGTTTCCGATATCACGGGGGAGCAGGAGCAGGTGGCCCCCCCGGGGACGGGTCAGGATCGGCCGAACCTACGATCCGAGGCGGCCGTCGGCAGAGATGAGGTCGAAACGGTTGCCCCCGCTGGCGACTGGTCGTGGAGACGGGGCACAAGGAACGACCAACCAGCCGGACTCAGTCGGGGCCGGGACCCCGCAGGAGCCGGGTCAGCTCCTCCGTTGAGGGGCTGCTCTGCAGCAGGACGGTCCCGGTCCGGGTGCGCAGAGAGTACCCGGCGCAGCCGACATAGAGGGTGGCCACGGCGCTGGGTTGGGAGAGCTGCGAAGACGGGTAGAAGCTGGCGGTGATCTCCTCGGTGACCGAGGCGCAGCCGACGAGGCCGGGCGCCATCGCCGGCTCGGAGTTGACGGTGCGAATGAGCCGGCGAAGGGCCGGGCCGGGGCCCAGCGCCACCCGTCCGGGCCTCAGCTGGGACGGTTGCGTCGTGACCACCGCGCGGATCGCCACCCACCGGGAGCCCCAGGGCACAAGGGTGGCAGCGGTCCGATCCGGTCGCCAGACCACCTCAGAGTCGAGGCGCACCCAGGTGGTGCCGGCGGAGCCGGAGTAGAAGGCGTAGGCCAGCTGGGCGTCCTCGGCGAACACCGGCAGGCGGCGAGGCGAGAAATACAGGGAGGACACGTCTGGCAGGCCCGGGCCCGAGCTGGTGCCGGACATGACCAGCGCGGTCCCGGGCGGCGCATGCCGAGCGACAGCGCGCTGAAACCCCGCCTCCGGGATCGGGACCA
>DAHUYV010000072.1 GCA_027306885.1 Candidatus Dormiibacterota bacterium | reverse complement strand
TCTTCCCGGACGACCCCCCGGGACATCCGGCGACGGCGGCGGGTGAGATCCATCTGCAACTGGCCCTGGTGGCGTTCTTGGCGGTGGCGGCGGGCACGATCCTGGTCAGCCTCCAGCTGCGCCGCGACCCGGTTCTGGGGGCGATCAGCCTCCCACTGCTGCTGTTGGCCGTCATCGCCATCGTCCCGCTCCTGCTCCTCGGACACACCCGGCTCGGGCCACACAGCCCCTACGGCCTCTACGAGCGCCTCTTCCTCGGGCTGGAGCAGATCTGGAGCCTGGTGGTGGGGCTCCGACTGCTGGCGGCGCCTCGCCCAAAGTCGCTGGCAGAGCCAACCAGCGCCTGACCGCCGCAGTCGCGAAACCACCGCTTCCGCTGGGGGTGGACCTAGGGGAAGAGATGCGGAACGAGCACCCGGCCGACTTCGGCCGGGCGGAGCGCCTCAGACGGTCGAGTGCTCGGAGGGCGGCTCGCCCCCCTCCTCACGGCCGGCGCGGGAGAAGATGTACACCCAGGCCACCAGCGACCCTCCGGCCACCAAGAGAAGGGCCGCCAGGGGAAGTGCCACCTGCATCGCCGTGACCATCACGTCCTCCTCGCTGTTGCGGGAGTATTGTATGGGGTCTGGTGAGCTGATCGATCTCCGCGCGGGCGGCCCCGCCGCCCTGGCCATTGTCCCGGTCGCCGCGCTTGGCTGCGACCGCAGCGCGCTGATGCCCATCAGCCAACGGAGTTTCCCTTGAGTTCCCCAGCCCTCGATCCGACCCGTGCCCGCCTGGCCCTGTTTGGCCTGGTCGGAGCGGCCTTCGCGGACGCCCTGGGGGCGACCATGATCCTGCCCATCCTGCCGCTGTTCCTCCGGCACGGCGGCGCGTCGTACTCCGAGGTCGGTCTGACCACCGCCGCCTTCTGGGGGGCCGGGCTGCTGGTGGGGTATCCCGTGGGGCGGCTCTCCGACCGTCTGGGGCGACGCCGGCTGCTGGTCGGCAGCGAGCTGGTCTACGCCGTGGCGACAGCGGCCTTCGCTCTAACCCCCTCACCCTTCTGGTTCATCGTGCTGCGCGCGGTCCAGGGAGCCGCCGCCGGCTCGGCCAACGTCCTGGCCCTCTCGCTGGTGGCCGACATCGTGCCCTCCGCCCGAAGGGGACGAGCCTATGGCACCCTCACCGGCGCCAACATGGCGGGCACGATCGTGGGGCCGTTGATCGGCGCCGTCCTCTTCTCGATCTCTGTCGCCCTGACCTTCCTCGCCTCCGCGGTGGTGGCCCTGGTGGTCTCGCTGATCCTGCTCGCCACCCTCCCCAGGGGGCGGGTGACGCCGACCCATCACGAGTCGGCCCGACCACCGGTCGCACTCTGGCGCCACCGAGGCGTCCTGGGACTGATGCTGGCCTCCACCGCGCTGGGAGTCCTGATTGGAATGTACGACACCCTGTGGAGTCTGCTCATGCATGCGCGACATGCCAGCAACTTCGAGATCGGGCTCTCCTTCACCCTCTTCGCCCTGCCCTTCACCCTCGGGTCCTGGCCGGCCGGATGGTTGGCGGACCGGGTGGACAACCGCCTGCTGATCGGGGTCAGCATGGTCTTCGGGGCGGCTTTCGCCGCGGTGTACCCGTTCCTCCCCTCGCCCGCCTGGCTGATCGGCCTTGGGGTCTTCGAGGGCGTCTTCACGGTGACCGGTGCGCCCGCCCGCCAGGCGATGCTCTCCCGAATGGTCCGCCCCGAGCAGATGGGACGGGCCCAGGGCATGTACGGGTCCGTTCAGGTGGGCTCCTCAGCGCTGGCAGCGATCGCCGCCGGCAGCCTGTTCGCCGTCTCGCTCCCCCTGCCGTTTGTCGCCACCGCCGTCGTCATGGTGGTGGCCGCGGGGGGCCTGATCCCACTCTGGCGGGGGGTGGACGGGCGCCCGCGGCGGGCGGGCGCCCGCGACCCCGTGACCGCCGAGGTCTGAGAGTTGGGGCCCGGCGCCCCGTGGCGCCGGGCCCCACACGATCCTCGGGTCAGTTGACCGGCAGCACCGTGCGCTTGAAGTTGGCGTTGGTGACGATGGCGAACGAGGTGTACGCGGCGGCCAGGGCCGTCAGGATTCCCACGTAGCCACCGAGGTTGGTCCAGGTCTTGCCGCCGGTTCCTGCCCAGAAACCGAACGAAAGAAGGAAGAAAGTGATGGCCAGCAGGATGAAGACCACCCAGAGGGCGCGCGGGCCCCCCAGCGAGGCGACGAACATGTAGAGCGTGAAGACGCCCCAGAGGAAGAGATACAGGCCAACGATCGGGCCCACGGTAGAGGGCGCGGTCTTGGCGGCGAAGACGTCGATCAACAGGTAGTAGCTCCACCAGAAGGCGCCGTACGCGGTGAATGCCGTGGCGCCAAAGGTGTTGCCCCTCTTGAACTCCCACATGCCCGCCAGGATCTGACCCAGGCCTCCGAAAGCAGCGGCCATCGGCAGGACGGCGGCGGTCGCACCGGCAGCGATGATGCCAGCGTTGATGAAGCTGAGCATCATAGTGGTCATGCCGAAGGCGATCAGCCCCAAGGGTGCGGGGTCGGCGATAGCCGGAGCCGGCGTGGGTTCCGCAGGGTTGTTAGCAGCCATGATGGTCGTCTTGAACCTCCCTCAGATGTGGATTGACGAAGTGGATTGATTCGAGACCCTTCGCTATTGCTCCTTGCCCTCCTCTGTGACGGCTCTGGAGCGCAGCTCCTCAACCACGGTGGGGTCGGCGAGGGTGGTGGTGTCGCCCAGGGTCCGATGCTCCGCGACATCCCGGAGCAGGCGGCGCATGATCTTGCCGGAGCGGGTCTTGGGTAGCTCTGGAGTGAAGACGATGTTGGCGGGCGCGGCGATCTTGCCGATCTTCATGGAGACGTGGTCGCGCAGCACCGACAGCAGCTCGACCGAGGGTTGGTGGGTCGCCTTGAGGGTGACGTAGGCGACGATCGCCTGCCCGGTCTGGGGATCGCTGCGGCCGCAGACGGCGGCCTCGGCCACCGCCGGATGGTCGACCAGCGCCGACTCCACCTCGATGGTGGAGATGCGGTGGGCGGAGATGTTCATGACGTCGTCGATCCGGCCCATCAGCCAGAAGTCGCCGTCAGCGTCCTTGCGGGCGCCATCGCCGACGAAGTAGACGTCCTTGTAGCGGGACCAGTAGGTCTCCTGGTAGCGGTCCGGATCGTTGTAGATGCCGCGCAACATCGCCGGCCAAGGCTTGCGCACCACCAGGTATCCGCCCTGGCCGGGAGGCACCTCGTGGCCCCGCTCGTCGTAGACCGCGGCGTCTACCGTGGGGAAGGGCTTGGTCGCCGATCCCGGCTTGAGCGTGGTCAACCCGGGAAGCGGGGTGATCAGGATCATCCCGGTCTCGGTCTGCCACCAGGTGTCGACAACCGGGGTCCGGCCCAGGCCCACATGCTCCCGATACCAGATCCAGGCTTCGGGGTTGATCGGCTCGCCCACAGTGCCGAGCAGCCGCAGGCTGCTGAGGTCGTGCTTCTGGGCGTACTGCGGCCCCCACTTCATGTGGGTGCGGATGGTGGTGGGAGCGGTGTAGAGGATGTCGACCTTGTAGCGCTCGATGATCTCCCACCACCGCTCCTCATTGGGGTGGTTGGGGACCCCCTCGTAGATCACTCCGGTGACCCCGTTGCAGAGGGGGGCAAAGAGGATGTAGCTGTGCCCAGTCACCCAGCCGATGTCGGCGGCGCACCAGTAGACCGATTCGGGCTTGACGTCGAAGATGTAGTAGTGGGTGGTCGCCACGCCCACCAGGTAGCCGCCGGTGGTGTGCACGATGCCCTTGGGCTTGGCCGTGGTGCCGCTGGTGTACAGGAGGTAGAGCAGGTCCTCCGAGTCCATCGGCTCGCAGGGGCAGGAGCTGGGATCGTCGCTCAGCCCCTGGATGACCTCATCGACGTAGACGTCGCGGCCCTCGCGCATGTTGATGGGGTCGCCCATCCGCCGGCTGACCAGGCAGGTCCGCACCGTGGGTGACATCTCCATGGCGGCGTCGGAGTGGGCCTTCAGCGGCACCTTGTTCCCCTTGCGCCAACCCTCGTCCTGGGTGATCAGCACCTCCACCCCCATGTCGTTGAGGCGGCCGGAGAGGGCGTCCGCAGAGAAGCCACCGAACACCACCGTGAAGGGGGCGCCCAGCCGGGCGCAGGCAAGCATCGCGACCGGCAGGTCCATGCACATGCCCATGTAGATGCCGACCGGGGTGCCCTTTTTGACCCCGAGCTTCTTAAGGCCGTTGGCGAACCGGACCACATCGCGCTGCAGGTCGGCAAAGGTCACTGCCCGCCTCTCGTCGTCCGGTTCGCCCTCCCAGTAGAAGGCCACCTTCTCGCCCAGTCCGGACTCAACGTGACGGTCGACGCAGTTGTAGCAGACGTTCAGCTGGCCGCCGAGGTACCACTTGGCGTAGGGGGGGTTCCACTCATAGAGTTTGTCGAAGGGCTTGTACCAGGTGACCCGCCGGCGGCCCTCCTCCTCCCAGAACTCCTCGAAGCCCTTCTCGTAAATGCCCGCCTGGGCGTTGGCCTGAGCTGCGAAGTCCGGGGGCGGCGGAAAGGTTCGCCCCTCCGCCTGCAGTGCATCGATCCGGTTGGCGTCAACGCTCATACCACCCTCCTGAGTAAGCCATCCCTGCCGAGCTTGAACCGACCTCCCCGCAGACAGCACCGGGTCGGGCCGAGGGCACGACCTCGCTGCAGGGTAGTCGCCGAGGTTGCCCTGCGTAAAGCACCCGCGGCGAACGGTAGGGATTCGCAGCCGAGTGGCGCCCCGCCGTCTGGGAGCGGTCGTGGTTGCGCTGGGCTGCGGCCCGGGGGATGATTCCCGCCATGCCCTGGCCGGTGCTGGTCGCGATCGAGGCGGCTCTGACTGCGGCCGCCGCCGCGGTGGTCTACGGCCGCCTGCGACGCCGGCCCCTGGTCTTCAACACCGCCGAGGAGCGCGCCACCCTGCGGACCCTGGCCTTCGCCACCTCGGCGGTCTCCAGCCTGCGCCAGGGGCTGGATCGCAAGACAGCGGTGAAGGTGCTGCGCTCGCTGGTCAGCCAGTCGGGAGGGATGGCCGCCGCCATCTACGACACCCGGCAGGTCTTGGGGTTCCAGCCCGCCGGGGGGAGCCGGGGCGAGGTCCACTCCCGGCATCTGGACCAGGACCTGGAGGGGGTCGTGGGGGCGCTGCGTTCGGGCCGGACCCAGATCGTTCGCCTCCACCCGGCGGACCCGGGCGACTGCCCTCTGCGGGTGGCGGTCGTCGCCCCGATCACCCTCGACGACACCCCGGTGGCTGCACTGGTCACCTATCACGGTGGAGAGCCCAGCCCGGCCCAGCTACGGGTCACCGCCGACCTCGGCGAGCTGTTGGCGACCCAGCTGCGCCTTCAGCGTGCCGACCAGCAGCAGGCGGCGCTGGTCAGATCTGAGCTCCGGGCTCTCCGGGCTCAGATCTCCCCGCACTTCATCTACAACCTCCTCACCACCATCGCCAGCTTCGTGCGCACCGACCCGGAGCGATCCCGTGAGCTGCTGGTGGAATTCGCCGACTTCAGCCGTCGGGCCTTCGCCGGACCCAGCTCCGAGTTCACCACCCTCGCCGACGAGCTGGTGTACGTGAACCAGTACCTCAACTTGGAGCAGGCCCGGTTTGGCCAGCGGCTCACAGTTCGTTATCACATCGAGCCGGAGGTGCTCAGCACCGTGGTCCCGGCGCTCCTGGTCCAGCCCCTGGTGGAGAACGCGGTCAAGCACGGAATCGAGCAGCGGCGGGGCAACGGGACGATAACCGTGGAGGCTTCCGACCAGGACGACGAGTGCTGGATCGCCGTCCGGGACGACGGGGAGGGCTTCTCGGGAGGCATGGACCTGGAGGAGCAGCAGGGAGCACTGGGCAATATCCACCGGCGCCTCACCCACGTGTTCGGCCCGGGCCATGGGCTCGAGCTGGAGTCGGCCCCCGGAGAGGGGACCACGGTGCGGGTGCGAGTCCCCAAGTACCGGCCCGGCGTCAAGGCTTCCTGAGTTGCCCGATATCCAGCTCTCGGCGCTGGTGGTGGACGACGAGGCCCCGGCCCGGGGCGAACTCGGCTACCTTCTCCGGCAGTCTCCCCGAGTCCGAGAGGTGCGCGAGGCCGAGGACCCGAGCGAGGCCATGGACCTGCTCGGGCTCTCGCCGGCAGACGTGGTCTTCCTCGACATCCAGATGCCCGGCCTGGACGGTCTCCAGATGGCCGAACTCCTGAAGTCCCTCAGCCCCCAGCCGCGGGTGGTCTTCGTCACCGCGTTCGAGCAGCACGCCGTGGAGGCGTTTCAGCTGGCGGCCTTCGACTACCTCCTCAAGCCGGTGCGACCGGACCGGCTCAACCTCACCCTGGAGCGCCTGGCGATGGCCGACCGTGACGCCGCCCGGGCCACCGGGTCTGATCATTCCGCTTGGACCGACAGCCGCCTGGCCGTGGTGCACCGGGGCCAGACCCTGCTGCTGCCCGTGGATGAGATCCGGGTGGGGGAGGTGTCCGGCGACCGGGTGGCGCTGATCACCGCCGACGGGCGGTACATGGCCCGGCTCCGGCTCCAGGACCTGGAGGAGCGGCTCAGCCGCCAGGGGTTCCTCCGGGTGCACCGCCACTACCTGGTCAACCTGCGCCACGTCACCGCCGTGGAGAGCTTCTTCAACAACACCTTCCTGCTCCGCCTGGACGGGATTCCGGGCCTGGCGGTCCCGGTCTCCCGCCGCCATGGCCAGCAGCTCCGCACCGCCCTGGGCCTCTGAGGTGGGGCTGGGCGGAGACCAGGCCCCCGGCAGGACCCGGCCGGCCTCGTCCGGACTGCGCGAGTTCTCCGAGCAGACCGAGGTCGGAGGGGTGTTCCTCCAGGCCCTGATGCGGCGGCAGCTCCGCCTCAGCCTCACGATCGCGCTGGCTTTCGGCGCCTTCCTTGGGGTCCAACCGCTCCTCTCCGCGGTGTGGAGCCCCTGGACCAGCTGGCGTCTGTTCGGGGTGCCGGTCACCTGGCTGGTGCTCGGGGTGGGCTCCTACCCACTGCTGATCTGGCTGGGACGTCACTACGTGCGCCGGGCTGAGGAGGTGGACGAGGAGTTCACCGACCTCCTCCGCTGAGGCTCGGAGCGTGAGCCCATCCCTGGCCGCGGTGCTGGGGCTCGTGTTCATGGCCGCGCTCAGCCTCGGGGCTGGGCTCTTCGCGCGCCGGTTCAGCCGTACGACCTCGGACTTCATGGTGGCGGCGAGGGCGGTCTCACCTCGAATCAACGCGGCGGCGATCAGTGGCGAGTACCTCAGCGCGGCCTCGTTCCTCGGGGTGGCCGGGCTGGTGATGCAGTTCGGCTACGACGTGCTCTGGTACCCGGTCGGCTATGCCGCGGGGTACCTGCTCCTGCTCCTCTTCGTCGCCGGGCCCCTCCGCCGGTTCGGCGCCTACACCATCCCCGACTTCGCCGAGGGGCGGTTCGACAGCCCACGCTTCCGCCACCTCGCCGTGGTGCTGGTCCTGGTGATCGGCTTCTTCTACGCGCTGCCGCAGATGAAGGCGGCCGGCCTCACCGTGCAGACCGCTTCCGGCCTGCCGTACTGGGTGGGCGTCGTGGCGGTCGCCGTGGTCGTGGTGACGGCGGTCACCGGAGGAGGGATGAGAGGGATCACCCTGGTCCAGAGCATCCAATTCGCCGCCAAGATCTTCGCGATCTCACTTCCCGCCTTCCTGCTCCTGCTGCGCTTTGGCGGCCCGGCGACCCCGTTCGCGCCGGCCCCTGGCGACCTGGTCCGGCTCCCCTCCGCCACCACCTATCAGGTGTCGGCGGGTGAGCTGTGGCAGGTCCCCCGGCGCACCACCATGGAGGTGCGGGGAAGCGTCCTGGTCACTTGGAGCCCGGGCGACCCGGTACGGTCTCCCGGCTCGGTGACCGCCGAGGTGGGATCCAGCCCGTCGCCGACCTCGACGGCGCCGGTCCCGGGCCAGCGGGCCCTGCTCCTCCGGGGGCGGGTCTCGGTGCCCGGGGGCACCCTGGTCTGGAGGCAGACGGCAGAGGTCACCCTGGCCCGGGGCCAACCCGCTCCCTACGGCAGCGCCACCCCCGCGTCCACCAACGGCAGCTGGAGCCGTCCCTTCGGCCCGCTCGCCGGGGGCAGCGGGCACCCTCTCCTGTTCACCTATTCGCTGATCCTGGCCATCGTCCTCGGAACCATCGGCCTCCCCCACATCCTGGTCCGCTTCTACACCAACCCGGATGCCCGGGCGGCCCGGCGCACCGCCCTTCTGGTGCTGGTGCTCCTCGGGGCCTTCTATCTCTGGCCGCCGGTCTTCGGGGCGCTGGGCCGGGCCCTCGACCCCTCTCTGTACGGAAACAACCGCACCGACGCGGTGGTCCTGGTGCTGCCCTCGCTGCTCGGGGGGTGGGTCGGCCAGCTCCTGCTGGCAGTGGTCTCGGCGGGCGCCTTCGCGGCCTTCACCTCCACCCTGAGTGGCCTGCTGGTCTCCCTGGCGGGCGCCCTGGGCCTCGATGTCTACGGGCGCTGGTTGCGCCCCGGCGCGGGAGCCCAGCGCCGACGGGTCGCCTTCCAGATCTCAGCGGTGGGCTCGGGGGCGCTGGCGGCGGGGCTCGGGCTCCTGGTGGGCCAGTTCGACATCAGCGTCCTGGTGGGCTGGGCGTTCGCCATCGCCGCCAGCTCGTTCTTCCCCCTCTTGGTGCTGGGAATCTGGTGGCCGCGGCTCACCACCCTGGGCGCCGCCCTGGGGGTGGCCCTGGGCGGGGGGCTGGCCACGGTCGCGATCATCACCACCATGCTGGCGACCGTTAGCTCGCCCTTGGAGAGGTTCCTCGCCCAAGCGTCCGGCCTGGCGGTGATCCTGGAGCAGCCCGCGATCCTGACCGTCCCCCTGGCCTTCGGGGTGATGATCCTCACCTCGCTGGCCCGCCCCGGCCCCCCACCCGGCGTAGCCGCCAAGCTGGTTCAGCTCCATGCCCCGGAGCTTCTGGGCCTGCGCTCCGACTACATCCCGGAGTGAGTCAGTACCCGGCGGCGACGTCGGCCACGTTGAGCAGGGGCCTCCCCTCCCGATAGCGCCTCAGCTGCTCGCCGAAGCGCTCGCAAGCCCGGCGGGGGAAATTGGGCGAGCTCCAGCTGACGTGGGGGCTGACGAACACCCCCTTGGCCTCCCAGAGCGGGGAGGACTGAGGGAGCGGCTCCTCCTCGAAGGCGTCGAGGTAGGCGGCGCGCAGGGGGCCGGACCGAAGCCTGCGAAGGAGCACCCCCTCGTCGACGAGTGCGCCTCGGGCCACGTTCACCAGCACGCTCCCCTCGTTCAGAGCGCCGAGGACACGGTCGCCGACCAGCCCGCGGCTGGCCTCGGTGAGCGGGGCGGCCAGCACCAGGGCGTCGGCGCCGCGGCAGGCCAGCTCCAATTCGTCGGCGCCGTGGACAGCCCCGATCAGCTCTCCACCCCCCAACTCGGCCCGGCGCCTCACCCCCACCAGGGACGAGCCAAAGGCTGAGGCGAGGGTGGCCACCCGGCTGCCGATCGCGCCCAGGCCCACGATCACAATCCGCATGTCGCCGAGCTCGCGGAGTGGCAGCTCAGCGAATCGGTGAGCTCTCTGCATCTCCGCCAGCTCCGCCGAGCGCTTGCAGTGCTCCAGCAGGCAGCCGATCACGAACTCGGCGATCGGGGTTGCCATGACCCCCACCGAAGTGGTGAGCACCACCCCGGGATGGGCCAGCATCAGCGGCCGCAGATGGTCGATGCCAGCGCTGATGGTGTGCACCCACCGGACTTCGGGATGGGCCCGGAGGGCGGCCCCGAGGGGATCCTCGCGGACCCCCTGCAACCGGCCGCCGTAGAGACGCCAGATGCAGTCGAACTCACCCTCGGCACGGTCCACCCCCGGGCCGACGAACTCCGTGTCGCCGGCCAGGCGGCGGACCAGCTCGAGGTCGGGAGCCGGCTGATGGCCGACGACCAAACAGCGGACGGTGCGGTTGGTGGTCACCGGCCCCACCGGGCCGGTCCTTCCGCCGCCGCCAGGGGCTTGAGGCGGCCCGCCCGATCGCCGCCGAGCGGCCAAATGTGGTGCGGGGCCGTCCGGCCGTGGTGGCAGCCCGACCACCTGGACCGTCCGAATCGCCGCACTCTCTTCATCGCCTCCCTGGTTGAACGGCGCCCATCGCGCATTATGTCGCCATGGCCGACCTCCCCAGCCCCCTGGTGCAGCCGTCCTGGTTGCTCCAGCACCAGGGTTCTCCGGAGCTGGTGGTGCTGGATGTTCGCTGGTCGCTGGAGCGAGGAGCGGAGCGGGACTCGTACCGCGCCGGGCACGTGCCTGGCGCGCGCTTTGTGGACCTGGACCGGGACCTGGCCGACCCGCCCGGTCCCGGCGGCCGCCACCCCCTGCCCGACCCGGGGCGCTTTGCTGCGGCGATGCGCTCCTGCGGGGTCTCCCGGCGCAGCCGGGTGGTGGCCTACGACCAGGTCACCGGTGCCGCGGCCCGGGCCTGGTGGATGCTCCGGGCGGCCGGGCACCCCGACGTCGCGGTCCTGGACGGTGGCCTGGCGGGATACCTGGAGGCCGGCGGGCATCTGGAGACCGAGGAGGCGGAGCCGGCCCCCGGAGACTTCCGGGCCCGCGACTTCTCCGGTTGGCTCGGGGCTGACGCGGTCGCCACCTGCCGCGATCGCGGCACCGTGGTCCTCGACGCTCGCGCGCGCTCTCGGTACCTCGGCGAGCCCAATCAGCTGGACCCCCGGCCCGGCCACCTGCCGGGTGCTCGCAGCCTGCCCTGGACCGAGCTCTACCGGTCGGGGAGGGTGCGCCCGGCGGCCGAGGTCCGGCAGCTGCTTGCGGAGCTCGGCGGGAGGGAGCGGCCAGTGGTGGTGTACTGCGGCTCGGGGGTCACCTCCTGCGCCGTCCTGCTGGCCCTCACCGCGGCCGGGCTGGACGGCGGCGCCCTCTACCCCGGCTCCTGGAGCGAGTGGGCGGCTGATCCCCAACGCGAGGTCTCCCTCTCCCCAGGCGCCTGACCGGCCGGGCCGCCGCCGAGGGCCGCCGCGGTCAGCGGGCGAGCCGCCCGACCAGGGCCGCGGCGGCCGCCACCCCGACCACGACCGCCGCCAGAAGGGCCGAGAAGTCCAGGAGCAGGTGGGTCGGGGTGCCCAGCAGGAGCCCACGCAGGGCGTCGACCTCGTAACTGAGGGGGTTGACGGTGCTGAGGACGCGCAGCCAGCCGGGCATGACGCTGACCGGATAGAGGGCGTTGGAGGCGAAGAACAGCGGCATGGTGATCATCTGCCCGATCCCCATGAGACGGTCGCGCTTCAGGACCACCCCGGCCACGGTCATGGAGAGGCAGGCGAAGAAGGCCGATCCCATCATCACGACCCCGAAGGCGCCCAGGAGCGCCAGGGGGTTGGAGGTGAGATGAATGCCGAGGAGGAGGGAGATGAGCAGCACCACCACCACCTGGGCCATCGCCCGGACCCCGGCGGCGAACCCCTTGCCGACGATGAGGGCGGCGCGCGGAGTGGGGGTGACCAGGAGCTTGGTCAAGACCCCGGCGTCCCGCTCCCAGATGATCTGGATGCCGTAGAAGATGGCGACGAACATCCCCGACTGGGCGATCACCCCAGGGGCGAGGTAGTCCAGGTAAGGGATGTTGCCGGTGGGGATCGCGTGCAGCCGGTTGAAGGTCTCCCCGAAGATCACCAGCCAGAGCACCGGCTGGACCGCCCGGGTCGCCAGCTCGGTGCGGTCGTGGCGCAGTTTCTGCAGCTCGACCAGGCAGAAGGTGAAGACCCGGCTGACGAACTGCGCCCAGAACGCGGGCGCGGCGTCGTCAGCCGAGCCGGTTCGCGGTGCGCCGAGTGCTGCGGACTTCACGAAGGCCGTTGCTCCCGCTGGCTTCCAAGGTGCCGCCGGTGTGATGGCGGAAGACGTCCTCCAAAGTGGCGTCAGGCCCCAGCTCGGCCTTGAGCGCCGCCGGGGAGCCCAAGGCCCTCACCTGGCCCAGATGCATGAGCGCCACCCGATCGCAGAGGGCTTCCGCCTCCTCCATGTAGTGAGTGGTGAGCAGGACGGTGGCCTCGCTGGCCTGGCGCAACTGGTCAACACGCCGCCACACGCTGTCCCGGGCCACCGGGTCGAGCCCGACCGTGGGCTCGTCCAGGACCAGCAGCTGGGGCCGGTTGACCAACGCCTGGGCCAGCTCCAAGCGGCGGATCATGCCGCCGGAGTAGGTCCCGACCAGCCGGTCCGCGGCGTCGGCCAGGCCCATGAGCTCCAGCGCCTCCTCGACCCTCGCTGCCCGCTCGCCCCGGGGGACGTCAAAGAGACGTGCGAACCAGCTCACGTTCTCCCGGCCGGTCAGGGCGGCCTCGACCGAGAGCTGCTGGGGCACGTAGCCCAGGCGGCGCCGGACGGCCATCGCCTCGCGGCGCACGTCGTAGCCCAGGACCCGCACGGTTCCCTCGCGAGCCGGCAGCAGGGTGTTGATCACCCGGATGGTGGTGGTCTTGCCCGCCCCGTTGGGCCCCAGGAGTCCGAAGATCTCGCCCCGAGCCACCAAGAGATCCAGCCCGTCCACGGCGACGTGAGCCCCGAAGTGGAATCGCAGCCCCCGGCACTCCACCGCCAGGTCGCCGCTGGGGCCGGGGGAAGACGCCATATCGGTGGCGGCTGGATCTGAGAGCGCTCTCATTCGGCCACGTCCCGTGGCTCCAAGCCCTGGGCCACCGCGGCCAGGGCGGGCAGTGCGGCTCCAAGCCGGGCCGTTTGAGCAGGGTCCAACCTGGCGATCGCTCCGGCCACCAGCGCTGCCCGGCGGTCTCTCCAGGCGGTTGCGCTCCGGCGCATCTCGGGAGTCAGATCGAGTCGGGCGACCCGCCGGTCCGCGGCGTCGACGGCCCGAACCAGGACCCGCCTCAGGCTGAGGGCCCTCACCAGGGTGGAGACGGTGTTGGGGGCCACGGCCAGGATCCGCGCCGCCTCGGTCACCGAGATCCCCGGCGAGCGCCGCACCAGGCGGAGGAGCTCCAGCTGGGAGGGAGAGAGCGTTGAGAAGACCGGCGGCCGGCCGTCGCACGCCCTGGTGGCGCGGCGCAGTGCGGAGACCTGGTCCAGCAGGCCCTCCGCCAGGGTCAGGTCTTCCCGGGTGGGCGCGCTCACGCTCATAGAATACCTCTGGGTCAGAGATATTCGCCGCGGGCCCTAGCCGCGGCGCACCACCTTGTGGCTGGCCGCCTGCTGCACCGGCCGCATCACGATCTGGTCGAGGTCGACATGGGCCGGCCGGGTGGCGGCGAAGGCCACGACATCGGCCACGTCGTCCGCGGTGAGGGGGATGACCCCCCGGTACACCGACTCCGCTCGCTCGGAGTCACCGGCGAAGCGGTTGAGCGAGAAGTCGGTCTCGACCATCCCGGGGCAGACCTCGGTTACCCGGATCGGGCGCCCGGCAAGCTCCAGTCGCAGGGTCCGGGAGATGGCGTGGACCGCGTGTTTGGCCGCGGTGTAGCCGCCGCCGCCCTCATACACCTCCATGGCGGCGGTCGACGAGATGTTGACAACCAGGCCGCCGCCCGATCGCTCCAGGGCCGGGAGCAGCTCCTTGGTCATGGCGACCAGGCCCAGCACGTTGACCTCCCACATCCAGCGCCAATCCTCGAGGGGAGCCGACTCCACCGGGTCCAGACCGCGGGCCCCTCCCGCGTTGTTCACCAAGACGGCGACGTCCTCGACCCCCGCGCAGAAGCTCCTCACGCTGGCGGGGTCGGCCACGTCCAGGGGGCGCCATCGGGCCCCGAGCTCTTCCGACAGGGCAGCCAGCAGGTCGCCACGCCGGGCACCGAGAAGCAGGTCGAAGCCTTCCCGAGCCAGCCGGCGCGCGATGGCAGCGCCGATCCCGGCGCTGGCGCCGGTCACCACCGCCAGCGGTCGGCCACCAGCTGCTCTCTCCATCGGCACTCCTCCACGGCGACCTCGGCCTCGACGCTGGCGGGGGGTCAGCCCGCCAGCTGCTCCTCCATATCCTCCACCCGAGTGGTGGGCAGGCGACAGCTGAAGTCGCGACAGACGTAGGCGGTGGGCCGCCCCTCCAGCATCACCCGACCCCGGGTCAGCTGAGGCCCGCCGTCGCCGCCCCCGGAGCAGGCCACCGCCAGCTGCGGGCGAAAGCTGGACCTGGCCACGCCCAGCAGCCCCCGATGCGACCCCTGGGGGGCGATCAGCGCCAGCTGAACCGGCCCAACCGCCAGCACCTGAGCCTCCGCCAGGAGGCCCCCGAAGGCGGATGGGGCCCTCAGCATCGCCCCCGCCATGTGCCCGAGTGCGACGGAGGCGCGGTCCTGCCACGCCGCCTCGCCGGTGAGGAGGTGGAGCCGCCAGCAGAGCTGAACCATCAGTGAGACGCCAGAGCGCGTCGCTCCCTCCTCCAGGGTGGTGGGCCGCGACACCAGCTGAGAATCCGCTCCGGCCGGGGTGTCGAACCAGACCCCGCCGTCGCCTCGGTGACGGGCCTCGGCCGTCTCGCCCACCTCGACCGCCCAGTCGAGCCAGCGCTCGGCACCGGTCACCTCGTGCAGCCAGAGGGCCGCCAGGCCCATCGCGGCCCGGTCCTCCAGGTTCGCCGACAATCGGGCGGAATCCCCGTACAGCAGGTGCGCCAGGTCGCCACCCGGGTCTCGGGCCCGATCGCGCAGCAGTTGTCCGGCGCCGATTGCCGCCTCCAGGTATCGCTCCTCCCCTGTCGCCAGCCCGAGCTCGGCGAGGGCAGCGATCAGCAGGGCGTTCCAGCAAACCACCACCTTCTCGTCACGGGCCGGCTGGGCGCGGTGGGACCGCTCCTCCAGCAGCCGCGAGCGCAGGGCGCCGATGGCGAGGTCCGGGGGGTCCGAGCCCCAAGGACACGCCGCCTGGAGCACCGACCCGCCCTCCAGCCGGGCCTGGGGGTCCAAGCGAAACAGCTTTCGCCAGGACGCCTGCCCGCCGCCCAACCCATCCAGGGCCCGCTTGGACCAGAGGTAGGTGGACCCCTCGTGGACCCCGACGTCGGCGTCCAGGCCAGCGGCGAACCCGCCGCTGGGCAGGCGCAGCTGCTGAAGTGTGAAGTCGGCGGTCGAGCGAGCCACGCCGACCGCCTCGGGGCTGCCCGTGAGTTGGCCGTAGTGAAGGTACACGGAGATCAGCTGGGCCTGGTCGTACAGCATCTTCTCGAAGTGGGGAACGGCCCACCTGTCGTCCACGGAGTAGCGGTGGAAGCCCCCACCCAGCTGATCCCGGATCCCACCCTCGGCCATTCCGGAGAGGGCGAGGCCCGCTGCGGTTCCGGCCTCGACGTCGGCGACCAGAGCCGCCCTGGTGATGAGGTATTCCAGGAGAGGCGCCTGCGGGAACTTGGGCGCCCCTCGGAGGCCGCCCCACCGCTGGTCCCAGGCGGCGAGCACGCTGTCCCGGGCTCCGGCGAGCATCTCGGGCCCAAGGCTGGTGGGGCCGGCCGGCACAACCCTCGCCCGCTGGGCTGAGAGGAGCCGTTCGGCGGTCGCCTCCAGCTCGGCCCGGTGCTCGCGAAAGGCGGCCGCGGCCGCCCCCAGCACCCTCCCGAAGGCCGGAAGCCCGTGGCGGTCCTGGGGTGGGAAGTAGGTCCCGGCGAAGTAGGGACGCCCGTCGGGAAGCAGGAAGACCGTCATCGGCCAACCCCCTGACCCGGTCATCGCCTGAAGCGCCTCCATGTAGACCCGGTCCACGTCGGGCCGCTCCTCGCGATCGACCTTGATCGACACAAAGAGGCGGTTCTGCAGCGCGGCGGTCTCGTGATCCTCGAACGACTCGTGGGCCATGACGTGGCACCAGTGGCAGGTGGAGTAGCCAACGCTCAGCAGGACGGGGAGGTCCTCTCGACGGGCCTTCTCGAAGGCCTCCGGACCCCACGGATACCAGTCCACCGGGTTGTCCTGATGCTGGCGCAGGTAGAGGCTGGACTCTCTCCCGAGGCGGTTCACCCCGCCAAGGTAGCGCCGGGCGCCGCTTCCGGGGCCACCGCACGTGTAGTCCGTGGTGAGCCCCCCAGCCCCTGCGCGCCCCACCGGCCCGGTCAGTGCGGCCCGGAGATCCCTTCGAAGGAGCTCGCCGCCCGCTCCCAGGCAAGGTCGGTCCCAGCACCCGCCGGCAGCCGCCCGTCCAGTTCCAGCATCGCCAGGCCGTGCGCCAACCCCCAGAGAGCGCCGCTCTGGACCGGGTCCTCGGCCACGAGGCGAAAGGCGCCGGCCACTCGAGCGACGGCATCGCTCGTCGGGGCTGGGCCGGACAATCCGGTCATCGCCAGTCGGTAGAGGTGAGGTTCAGCGCGGGCGGCCCGGCGGTACGCCCCCAGCAGCCGAGAGGCCGCCCCCGGCCCCGGCCCGGATGCCGCGGTGCGGAGCAGGAGGGCGAGCTCGACCCAGGCGGCCTCGCGGAGCTCGGCCTCGATGGCGGGGCGGCCCGGGAGATGCTTGTAGAGGGACGGCGCCTTGATCCCCAGGCGGCGGGCCAGGCGGCGCATCGTCAACCCCCTGGGGCCCTCCTCCTGCAGCAGCCGCCGGGCCGCCCTGATCACCTCCCCCTTCCTGGCGTTGGAGGGTCCGACCCGCCGTCCCTCGTTGGCCCCGGGACCAAAGGTGCCGGCCACCGCGTTCAACTCGGCGCGGCGCTCGGGCGCTGGTCTCGACCGGGCATGGCTCCTTTCATGACCGCCAGGCTAACACTGTTAGCCTGGCTTCAGCAGCATGCTCAGGGCTGGCGATGGTCCTCCCTCCAGGCGGGGCAACTGCGGGATGCGACAATCGCCGGGTGCCGGAACTCGCCACGCCGCAGCCGCGGGCGGCCCTGCGGGCGGGCTTCAATGCGGCCGCGGGGCTGGTCCACCTGCTGGGGCGGCGACGCTACCTGATCTCAGACTCGGTCGCCAACGCCGCCTTCGCACTCCAGCCTCGACGGCGCGAGGTGACCGCGGCGAACTTCCAAGCGGTGTTCCCCCAGCTGGGCCGGCGCCAAGCCCGGCGGCTCGCCGCGCGCAGCTATCGGGAGTACGCCAGAACCAGTCTGGACTTCCTGTACGTGCATCACCTCTCCCGCGCCCGCCTGCTGGCCGGGTTCCGGGCTCACGGCGTGGAGATCCTGCACCAGCTGCAGGCGGAGCGGCGGGGCGCGATCCTGCTCCTCTTTCACCACGGAGCCTGGGATGCCGGTGGCGCCTACGCCAGCGCGGTGGGCCTGCCCCTGACCTCGGTGATGGCTGACGAGGGGGCGCCGGCGCTGCGCGACCTGGTCATCTGGGCCCGTGCCGAGATCGGAATGCGAGTGGTACCGGCATCCCAGTCCGCCCGCGTGGTGCTGGAGACGCTCCGCGGAGGCGGCCTTGTGGCCCTGCTGGCGGACATCCCCGGTGACACGCCGGCGGTTGAGGTGGACTTCCTGGGACGGCGCACCAAGTTTTCGGCGCTGCCATCACGCCTGGCGGAGCACACCGGGTGCCCCTTGATCCCGGTGATCTCGGTGCGAAGCCCCGCCGGGGGCTACTTCATCGAGGTCCACCCCCCCCAACACCTGGTCCCGGGTGATGATCCCGAGTCCGGTCTTCGACCGGTGTTGGAGGTTTTCGAGCGGACCGTGCGGCGCTGGCCCGAGCAGTGGTATCCGTTTGGGGAGGACCGCCTTCGTGGACCCGCCCACGACTGAGGTCGGATCGCCGCTCAGGATCTCCCTCCTCGGTCACGCCTCGGGAAGGCGGGCAGACGGCCTAAGCTCCTACTCGGAGCAGGTCGCGCTGGGTCTGCAACGGCGGGGCTGCTCGGTGTTCCTGCACCACTCTCGGGCGGACGGTGCCGTGGTCCCGGTGCCCCCCTCTCAGGTCAGCGCGTGGCCGACCTGGCGGTTCAAGACGGTCAGCATGCCGACACCGGGGTTTCGTTCACGGATGCGGGCCCGGCTGGCGTGGGAGCGCCCCCACGTCACCCACTGCTCGCTGAGCTTCACCCTGGACGACGGCTGGGTCGGCGGGCTCGCTCGGGAGCTGGGCAGCGCGACCGTCGCGACCTTTCACCTCCCGTTCGGCGCCGAGCACAGTGGCCGTGGGCTGGTGATGAGGGAGGTGCACCGGTTCTGGCTTCGGCGCCTTTCCCACTACCAGCGGCTGATCCTGTTCAGCGAGCCCCACCGGCAGCGCCTGATCCGGCTGGGAGTCGATCCCCAGCGCGTGGTGGTGGTGCCCAACGCCGTTGATACGAAAGTCTTCAGCCCCGGTGCCAGCGATACTCGCGCCGAACGGCTGGCCAGCGGAGCGCCCGTCGTGGGCTACCTTGGGCGGCTCGACCCGGAGAAGGGAATCACCACCCTGCTCGCCGGGTTCCGCGACTCCGACCTGGGTGAAGGCGCCCGGCTGGTGATCGCCGGCGCCGGCAGCCAGGTGGGGGAGGTTCGTCGGGCGGCAGCGCTGGACCAGCGAATCGTCTACCTCGGCCAGCTGGTGGGCGCGGAGAGCCGCGCCGACTTCTGGAGGGCCAGTGACGTCTTCTGTCTGCCCTCCAGCGCCGAGGGGCTCTCGATCTCCCTGCTGGAGGCGATGGCGAGCGGTTGTGCCGTGCTGACCACTCCCGAGGGGGGGCTGGCGGCCGCCGGCGCCGGGGCCCTTCCCCTGGACCCGGGACAGCTGCAGCAGTCGGTGGCGGCCCAGTTGTCGCGGCTGGCGGCGGACCCCGAGCTGATCGAGAGCACCGCGCGTCGGGCCCGAGAGCGGGCCGTGGACCGCCACGGCATGCCGGCCATGATCGACCACCTTCTGTCAATCTATCGGGAGTGCATGGGGGAGATGACCGCGCCGTTGAGTAGAGCTTGACCACCTCTCCAGAGCCCCGGACGGCGGTGGTGGTGGACAGCGGCGCATGCCTGCCGCCGGACCAGGTGAAGCTCCCGTTCGTAACCGTGGTGCCGATGTCCATCGAAGTGGACGGGCGCGACCTCCGGGACGGGATCGACATCTCCAGTGAGGAGCTCTACGCCCTCCTGGGAGGAGAGGGGCCGCTGCCCACCAGCAGCTCTCCGAGCCCGGGCGATTACCTGAAGGCCTTCCGCGCCGCACCCCAATCGTGTGTTGTCTGCCTCACCATCCCGGGACGGTTCTCCACGATGGAACGCTCCGCCCGGGTGGCCGCCGAAATGCTGCGGGACGAGCAGCCGACCAAGCGGGTGGTGGTCGTCGACACCGGGACGGCCGCCGGGGGCTTCACCCTGGTGGCGGAGGCGGCGGTGGCCGCCTGCGCCGCCGGCCTGGAGCTGGACCAGGTCACCGCCCACGTCGGCCGGGTCGCGGCCTCCGCCCGGGTGATCGCCACCCTGGAGACGATGCGCTTCCTCGTGCGCTCCGGCCGGGTTCCGGCGCTCGCGGGGCGCGGCAGCGACCTCCTGCGGGTCCGACCGGTATTCGGCTTCATCGGCGGCGACGTGCGCCGGCTGGCTTTGGTTCAGGGCACTCGCCGAGCCCTCCGGACAGTGGTTGACGCACTTTCCGAGCAGATGCCCCGGGACATCCCCCTCCGGCTGGCGGTCTTCTGCGGGGATGCCGCCCCCGCTCTGCCGGAGCTGGTGGACGGCCTGCGCCGGCGGTTCGGCGACCACGACATCCAGCAGCTCAACCTGACCCCGGTGATCGCCCTCCACACCGGCCCGGGCCTCTTCGGCGCCGCCGCAGTGGTGGATCTTCCACTTCCGGGCTGATGACGGCAGCGGGGCCGGTCGACGCACCGCTCGGGGTCGCGCTGCTGTGGGCGGGCTCGTACCTGCTCGGCGGTGTGCCGGTGGGGTGGCTGGTGGGGAGGGCGGTCGGGGTGGACCTGCGCCGGGTGGGCACCGGCAAGATCGGCACCAGCAACCTCTACCGGACCGTGGGCCTGGCCCCCGCAGCCCTGGTGGGCCCGCTCCAGTTCGCCCAGGGGCTGGCCCCGGTTGTGACGGCAGACCTGCTGGGCGGCCCCACCTGGGTGGTGGCCGGCGCCGGACTCATGGCCGTCATCGGCAACGGCTGGCCCTTCTACTTCCGATACAACGGAGGAAGGGGCGTCGCCACCGCCACCGGCGCGGTGGCGCTCTGGTCGTGGATCGGCCTGGGCTGCGTCTTGGTCCTGCTGGCGGTCGGGGGAGCGCTCCGCCGGAGCGGCCTCGGCGTCCTGATGGCCTATCTCAGCCTTCCCGTGGTCTTGGCGGCCAGCCGCGACCCGAGGGCCTATTCGATCACGTCGGTGGGGGTGCTGCTGTGCCTGCTCCTCCGCCGCTTCGAGGGGTACCGGATCTGGCCACTGGGCAAGCACGACCCCGGCGACGATTGGCGGCGGCGCCTGGTCGACGACTGGCGGCCCGGCCCGGAGGAGCCGGATCGAGGCATACACTCAAAGGCGTGAGCGCCGACGTGAGGGTGGAGCGCGACTCGATGGGCGAGTTGGAGGTGCCGGCCCGCGCCTACTACGGTGCCTCCACCCAACGGGCGGTGGATAACTTCCCGATCTCCACGCTCCGGCTGCCCCGGAGCCTGATCGCGGCCCTCGGGTCGATCAAGCGGGAGGCGGCGTTGGTCAACCTCGAGCTGGGGCTGCTGGCCGAGGAGCGCGCGCAGGCGATCGCGACCGCGGCCGGAGAGGTGGCGGAGGGCAGCTTCGATTCCGAATTCGTCGTCGACATCTTCCAGACCGGCAGCGGCACCTCATCCAACATGAACGCCAACGAGGTCATCGCCAACCGGGCGCTTGAGCTCCTGGGGGCGGAACGCGGTGACCGCACCCTGATCCATCCCAACGATCACGTCAACCTCGGTCAATCCAGCAACGACGTCTTCCCCACCGCGATCCATCTCGCCGCCCTGGCCACCCTGCGCGACCAGCTGCGCCCGGCGCTGGAGCGTCTGCACTCCAGCCTGGAGCTCCAGCGGGAGGCCCTGTGGCCGGTGATCAAGACCGGCCGCACCCACCTTCAGGACGCCACGCCGATCCGGCTGGGACAGGAGTTCGAGGGATACAGGGGCCAGGTGGAGCGGTCCCTGGCTCGTCTCGAGGCGGCCCGGTCTCAGCTCGCAGAGGTGGCGCTGGGCGGCACCGCGGTGGGCACGGGCATCGGAACCCACCCGGACTTCGCCCGGCTGGTGTTGGCCCGGCTGGCGCCCGCCTACGACCCGGAGCTGCGCGAGAGCGAGAATCACTTCCAGGCTCAGGCGACCCTCGACGCCGTGGTGTTCGCCTCGGCGGCGCTTCGGTCCGCCGCCATCTCCGCCTACAAGATCGCCAACGACATCCGGCTGCTCTCATGCGGACCGCGGGCGGGCATCGCTGAGCTCAGCCTTCCCGCGGTTCAGCCCGGCTCGTCGATCATGCCGGGAAAGGTCAACCCCGTCATCTGTGAGGCCCTGCTGATGGTGGTGGCCCAGGTACTGGGCTGCGACGCGACAGTGAGCTTCGCCGGCACCGCGGGGTCGATCCTGGAGCTGAACGTCATGCTCCCCGTGGCGGCTCACAACCTCCTGCTGGGCATGGAGTTGCTGGCCCGGGGGGTGGACAACTTCGCACTCCGGGCCGTGGACGGGCTGGTGGCAACCACGCGCGGCGGCGAGCTGCTGGAGCAGGGCCTGGCGATCTGCACCGGCCTGGTGCCGTCGATCGGCTACGACGCGGCCGCAGCCATAGCTCACGAGGCGTTCGAGACGGGACGGACGGTCCGCGAGGTGGCGAGGCAGCGGACCGCCCTCTCCGAGGGCGAGATCGACCATCTGCTGAATCCTGAGAGGCAGCTGGTGCCCTCCCTCGGGGAAGCAGCAGCGAGTTAGCCCGCCGGAGGCGGGTCCGGAGGGAGCGGAGGCGCCAAGGTCGGGTGACCGAGATCGGGCGCCATCTCGCCAACCGGGCGCCCGGCGCCGTCTCTCTCCTCGCTACGACGGCGCGAGGGGCTGGGGCTCGAGCAGGGTGTTGACGTACCAACGGCCGTTGATCAGCTGGCACCCGATCTCGGTTGGCAGACCCAGCGGCGCATGGCTCAGCAGGTCGCAGGTGTAAGGGTCCTTGGCGGAGCTCCGGTAGCAGATCTCCAGTGCCACCTCCACCTGGGCGGTGGTGCCCTGCTGACTGGCCACCCCGATCGAGGGGGACACCAGGCGGACTCGATCGCGGCGCAGATCCGCCAGCATCGGGCCGGCCCCATCCCGGACCGAAGGGGCGAGGTAGGACTGGAGCTGCGACTCCGACGCCCGCGAGGTCGCGGCCAGATAGCCGGCCACCGCCGCCGCCGGGGTGAGATGGGACGGAGCAGGGCTGGGATGAGACACCGCCAGGCGCAGCACCGCCAGCACCGCCAGGCCGCCCAGGGCCAACCCGGTGAACCTCCAGTTCGCGCGCGGGGTCGGGGGACGCAGCACCGGCATGCGGGAGGGCTCGACCACCGGGCGCTCACCCTGTTCGTGGGGAAGGAGTCGGGACATCAGGTGACCTCGTCGATGGGATCCGACCGGGCTCGGCCGCCGCTGTCATAGTGGTGCATCGGCGGGTTGCCGTGCCCGGCAGAACCTCGATTCCCGGACCGGAGGAAACCAAACCGGCGGTAGCGGCGTTGAAGGGTTGGGCGCGGCGCGTGTTGTGCGCCTCCCCCGCCCGGCCGGGCCACCGTGCAAGCCAAGGCCCAGGCCCCGCGCCGCGCCCAATCGACACCATGCCTGAGACAAACAAACGGCGACGGGCGTCCGCCCACGCGGGCCGCCCACGCCGCGACCAACCCGGAGCGCTCGACTGGCGCCAGCTGCTCGCGATCGCCGCCCTCTTGGTGCTGGCGGCGGCGGTGGTGCTGACCGTGCCCACCACGGCGCTGGCGCGAGCCTACAGCTCACTGCCGCCACCCCGGCAGCTGCCCACGGACACGGTGGTCTATGGGCAGGGGAACCAGGTCGTCGCCGACCTGCACCCCCCCGGCACCAGCCGGATACCGGTTCCCCTTGCCCAGATCGCCCCGGTGATGCGCCAAGCGGTGGTGGCGATAGAGGACCACAGCTTCTGGACCGCTCCCAGCTTCGACGTCGGTCGCATCGTCGAGGCCGGCATCTTCGACGTGTTGCACCGCAGTGCGGCCCAGGGGGCCAGCACCATACCTGAGCAGGTGGCCAAGCTCCTTTATCTCACCGACAACAAGTCGATCACCTACAAGGTCAAAGAGATCCTGTTCGGCAACGAACTCACCTCCCACCTCTCGAAATCGCAGATCCTCGACGACTACCTGAACGACGTCTACTTCGGCCAGGGCGCAACGGGAATTCAGGCGGCAGCGGAGACCTACTTCGGCGTCAGCGCCGCCCAGCTGAACGTCGAGCAGGCGACGCTCTTGGCCGGGCTACTGCCGGCACCGTCCTACCTGGATCCCTTCGACAACATGTCGGGCGCCCGCCTCCGGCAGCAGGCGGTGGTGGCGGCCATGGTCAAGTACGGGGACCTGAGCGCCGCCGCGGCCCGGACGGTGCTGGCCACCGCCCCGCAGCTGGGCTCGGGGAGCGAGGCGCCGGTCAACAACGCTCCCTATTTCGTGGACGCGGTGGGCTCCTGGCTGCAGCAGCGCTACGGCCCCAGCTACGGCACCATGGGCCTGCGCGTCTACACCAGCTTGAACCTGGCCCTCAACCAGAAGGCGCAGGCGCTGGTGACCGCGGACATCGCCGCCCATCGGGCGATGCACATGACCGACGGGGCTCTGGTGGCGGAGAACCCCGTGACGGGCGACATCGAGGTCTGGGTGGGGGGGGCTGGCGCCAGCGCCCCTGGAGGTCAGATCGACATGGCCGCGCAGCCCCGCCAGCCGGGGTCCACCTTCAAGCTCTTCACCTATTCCACCGCGATCGCGGACCGCAAGGTCACGATGACCACCCCGGTCCGGGACAGCCCCTACAGCCTGCCCACGGGGGGTCCTGGGGGAGGACCCTTTGTCGTGCATGACTATGAGGGCACCTACGCCGGCGTGGTGCCGATCCAGGTGGCGCTCGGCAACTCGCTCAACGTGCCGGCGGTGCGGGTCGAACTGGCGACCGGGATTCCCCAGATCCTGGCCACCGCTCGAGGCATGGGGGTGACGACGCTGTCCGGACCGGCGTCCTCGTACGGGCCCAGCATGACCCTCGGCGCCTACCCGGTGCCGCTGTGGGAGATGGCCCAGGCGGGTTCGGTCTTCGCGACCGGAGGTGTGCTCCACCCCGCGCACTTCGTCCAGCAGGTGCAGAACCAGCAGGGGCAGGTGCTCTTCCAGGCCCAGACCAGCGCCACCCAGGTGCTGACTCCCCAGGTCGCCTACATCATGAACACCATGTTGTCCCGCAACAGCAACCGGCTGATCGCCTTCGGGCCCAGCACCCCCCTGGTGTTGGCGGGGCACACGGCCGCGGTCAAGACCGGTACCTCCAACAACTACCTCGACAACCTGGCGGTCGGCTGGACGCCCACCCTGGTCGGGGCCGACTGGGTGGGCAACACCAACGACTCTCCGATGTACGGTGGTGGACTCAACGGCATCAGTGGGTCGGCCTCCCTCTGGAACCAGTTCATGGAGGCGGCCCTGGCCGGAGCGCCGAACCAGTGGTACGCCGAGCCGCCCGGACTCACCTCCCACTCCCAGAACGGAGAGATCAACTACTACCTGCCGGGCACCGGGCCGACCTCCCAAGTTCTGGGAGGGGGGTCGACAGCTCCTTCACCGGCACCCACAACGACGCCCACACCCTATCCAGCCATCTCGCCGGAGACGACTCCCACCCCATCGGTCCCAGCGCCAACGCCCTCGCCAACGGGGGTGGCAACCCCCAGCCCGTAGCCGGCCCGGATCAGCCCGCGGCGGCCTCCGCCTGAGCCAGCACCAGCCGCCGGTCGGGCTGGGCTTCGCGGAGGGGTACCGAGGCCGCCAGGGCATCGCCGACGGCCGCCAGGAGCTGGTCCGCCCGGAAGGGCTTGAGGAGGTACGCGAAGCCCCCGTCCTGAAGTGCGGAGCGCAGGTCGAGCTCAGGCGATCTGACGCAGGTGAAGATCACCGGGGTCCACGTCCACCCCGGGGTGGCCAGCAGCCGGCGGCAGAGGTCGAAGGGCCCGGAGTCGGAGAGGTTGAGGTCCAGGATCCCGCAGGAGTAAGGACCTGAGCGCCCGCGGGAGAGGGCGGCTCGCGAGGAATCGGCCTCTGCCACCTCGAATCCGAGGCGCCGAAGGATCGCCCCGGTGGCGGTCCGAGATCGCTGGTCGCGATCCGCGACCAGGATCGTCCGCCCCCCGGTCTGGCGAACCGCGGCACGGGGACGGGGGGCTGGACTGGCCATCGGCCGCAGTCTAGGCCCGCGGGCTGCCGCGTTTGTGCAAGTTCGTGCAGCAGTCCGGCAAATTCATGTAACGGGCGGGCGGCGGCCGGAGACGGGGCCGTCGCGACGACCTAGCGCCCCAAGCATGGGCCTCGGCAGGACTGACAGCTGCGGTGGAGAAGAGGCAGGGGGAGCTGGCCGCGCTGGCGATTCCCGCCGCCATGGTCACGGTCGCGGTCCTCGCCGCCAGCCTGCGCAGCGGAACGGGCCCGGCCGGCCCGCTGGCCCTTCTCGGAGGACTGGAGGCGGCCGGCCTCGCCCTGGTCTGGTTCAGCGGGGAGAGGTCGCCCCTCCGCCCCGGGCCCCTTGGCCGCGCCCGCCACGCTCGCTGGTGGGACCTCAGGGCCCTGCATCGGCACCGGGGCGACGGGGCCCGCGTGCGGCTGGGCACCGCTCGCTCCTCGCCCTTGTTCCTGCCCGAGGACGAGCACCTGCTGGTTCTGGGGCCGACGGGATCTGGGAAGTCCAGCTCGATCGCGATCCCGGCGATCCTGGAGTGGCCGGGTGCGGTGATAGTCACCGACCCGAAGGGTGAGCTCCTGGAGAGGACCATCGGCGCCCGGCGCGAGCGCGGCGCGGCGGCGGTGTTCGCACCCCTGATGGCGCCCGGCGACCGCTGGAATCCCGTCGCCGCCATCTCCAGCTCTGAGGACGCGCTGCGGACCGCCGGATTCCTCATGGGCAAGCCCCCGGAGCGAGAGCCCTTCTGGCACGAACTGGCGCTTCAGTTGCTGCACGGCCTCCTGGTGGAGGCGGCCTTCGCCGGCCTCACCCTCCCCCAGCTCCTGGCCCTGCTCCAGCAGGTCCCCGCGGAGGAGGTGGCGGGGGAGGTCCTCCATCCGACGGCCCGGAGCCTGGTTCAGGGCGCCCTGAGCGGCGGCGACCGCACCGCGATGGGGGTCGTGGCCACCCTGGTCGCTCGGCTGGGGGTCTTCGGAACCGGGCAGGTCGCCTCCTGCACCTCCACCAGCACGTTCGACCCCACAGCGGTCGCCAACGGTGGCCTGGCCACCCTCTACTGCGTGGTGAGTCCGCCGGACGCGCCGTTGCTGCGGGGACTGCTCAGCGCCCTGCTGGCGGCGTGCTGGCGGGCGGTGTTCGCCGATCCGCCCAAGGTCCCGGTTCTCTTCGTTCTCGACGAGTTCGCCCAGCTGACCGCCCTTCCGGAGCTGCCCTCGCTGGTCCAGTTGGGCCGGACTCAGGGGGTGCGAATGATCCTGCTGGCCCAGGACCTCGCCTCGATCGGGTCGCTCTACGGGTCCGACACCGTCACCGCCCTCTGGGCCAACTGCCGCACCAAGATGCTCCTGCCGGGGATATCTGAGGTGGACCTGTTGGAGCGCGCCAGCCGACTGGCGGGCGCGGCGACGCTGCACGGCGGCGCCGGGCGCCGGGGAGACCCCCTCGGCCCCCATTCGCTGATCCCGCCCGACGAGATCCGCCGATTGCGGGCCGGTCGGGCCCTGGTTCTCCGGGGCAGCGACCACCCGGCGGTCATCCGCCAGCGTCCCTGGTTCCAAGATGGTCGCCTGCGCTGGCAGGCGACCCGGCCGGGAGGGGAGTGGGAGCCGCCGCGCCCGGCGCCCGGACAGCCGATCGCCTCCCAGCGGCTCCCCTCCCCCAGGGGGCCGCTGGTATGGAGCCGCTCCCCGGTCGCCGCCCTCCCGGAGAAACCGGGGTGACCGTCCTCGCCAGCTTCGCCACCGGGCTGGACAACGTCATCCACACGGTCACGACGCTCGCCCTGGGAGCGGTGGCGGTCCTCTGCCTCAGCTTCGCCGCCATCCGCTACATGACCTCCCTGGACAACAGCCAGCGGCGAGCGGCGGCGATCCAGGGATTGATCACCGTCCTCCTCGGCGTCCTCTTGCTGGTCAACGAGGGCGCCATCCTCTCTTTTGTCGAAGGGCTGTCGGGCAACAACACCGCGTGCACCACTAGCAGTTGCTCCGCCAACGGACCCTGAGGCGGACCGGCTTCGGGCTGGCGGCGCTGACCTGGAGCGCCCTGGCACTGGGCCCGCGGCCCGCCACCGCGGTTCAGCTGAGCGCTGTGCAGCCGGCCCCCGCCCCCGCCGAGACGGTGGCCGCCAGCACCAGCCAGCAGTGCGGGGGCATCACGGACCCCTTCTGCTACGTGATCGACGCCTTCGTCTCGGGCCCGGTGGCGATCATGGGCAGCCTCGACGGCAGTCCGGACCCAGCCCACATCGACCCCACGACGGGAGCAGTGACCTCGGGCCCCTGGCATCTGATCACAACCCTGGTTGGAACCAACCCGGTGGTCGACAACTACGACGGCAGCCTTGGTGAACCGGCCCATCAGTGCGGGCCCGGGGGCTGCATACCCTGGGTCCAGCGCCTCAACCAGATCCTGGTGCCGCTGGCGCTGGCCCTGCTCGTGATCGCCTTCGCCGTCCAGGTCTCCCTGTTCATGGCCGGTCAGCAGCTGAACCTGCGCCAGGGCATCGTCCCCTGCCTGGTGGCGGCGGCGGTGCTCGGAGCGGGACTTCCACTCCACCTCGCCGGCCGGCTCATCGACGCCGGGAGCTGGCTCGCCGGCGGGATCCTCCAGGAGTCCTTCCACGAGCTCGGTGGCCACCAGGCCCAGCCCCTGGACATGATGACGGTCCTGGCGATCACGGCCTATTGCCCAGAGGACAGCCCGATCATCCACCCGGGCATCCACCTCTCACTTCCCGGTCCCTCGCCTCGACAGCAGGTGCTGGTCGACCCCTGGATGGACCCTCGCTTCACCCAATCGCACTGCATCGGGGCCAGCAGCCCCGACTTCGCCAAGGAGGTGCTCGATCGAAGTGAGAACTTCTTCGGCCCGCCGCTCCACGACGCCAACTGCGACCGTGGCGACGCGGCCCCGGGGCAGCCGCTCTGTGACAACACCGACAACCAGGTCAATTCCAACCAGGGGCAGGACTGTCTGGAGGGCTCGGGGGGCTCCGATGTGGGGTCCCCGCAGCTGGGGCTGCTCCCTCTGTCCGGCGAGCCGCGGGCGGGGAACGGGCAGAGTCCGGCGGACTGCCGCTACGCCGACATCTACTGGGGCACGGTCCCCACCTACACCGACGTGTGGTCCGGTGTGGGGCCCCACGGACGCAATGGTTACGACGTCCCGGACGGCCTCGTCGGCCTGCTGGCGTTCACGGTGCTCACCGGGCTCGGGCTGTGGCTGGCCCTGACCTACCTCGCCCGCTTCATCGTGCTGGCGCTCCTGGCCGGGTGCTCCAGCCTGGCGTTCGTGGCGCTCGCCCTTCCCGGGGGCCGACCGCTGTTCGCCCGGTACTGGGCCACTATTGGTGCCCTCTCGGCGGTCGTCGTGGTCCAGACCCTCATCTTCCTCGCCTTCGTGGCCGTCGTGTCCACGGTGTCGGGGCTGGCCCCGGTGGCTGCCCACGGGCCCTGTCCGCTGATCTCCCAGAGCGGGAATCAGGGCTGCGGCGCCGCCACCCAGGGCCTGCTCGCCGAGGTCGGCAGCGGGAACCCGGGCGACCAGTTCGCCAAGTGCCTGCTGGCGGCGGTGACGGTGTGGCTGATGCTGGAGGTGCCCGGTCGGATCAGCCGGGGCGAGCTCTCCACCACCCACCGGCTGCGCCGCCTGGCGGAGGTGACCGGAGGCGTCGTGCTGGGCGGAGCGCTGCTGGTGAACCAGGAGGGGACCCCGCGCGCGATGCGCTTCGGGTCCCGCCTGCAGCGGAGCTCAGCGGCTGTCCTCGGGCGCCCGGCCCCCCCGGACATCGCGACGGCGAGCCAGCTGGAGCAGGCCGGGCTGCTCGGCGCGACCCACTGGCCCTCGGTCGAGGGGCGAGAGTCGCGGCACGAGTTCATCGGCCGCTGGCTCGCCGATGGTCGGGGGCACCCGGACGAGCTGCGCAGCCGGCTGGGCCTGGGTGACGAGGAGCTGGCGAGCCTGCGGACCCTGTCGGCGGGGCCGGACGCGCAGGGGTCCCTTGTGCGCCTTGGCCAGCGCTACGAGATGGCCGGAGGCTCCCAGATCCACGAGATCGACGTCGCCTACCTCAACGCCCTCAGACGCGGGCGGCTCCGCCCCTCATCCCGCCCGACACCGGACCCAACTGGCGGTAGTTGATGGAAGCCGAGGTTCCCCAGCCGATCTCGAACCTGCCCTCCAGGTGGGGCGGGCTGACCACGGGTCAGCTCGGCTGGCTCGCGGTCGCCGGAGCGGTCCCTCTGGCCTGTTTTCGCCTGCATCTCGGGCTGGCCCCGCTAGTGACCCTGAGCGCTCCCTGGGCCTCGATCGCGGCCGCGCTGGGGTTCGGGCTCCGCCACGGCCGCCGGCTGGACGTCTACCTCCTGGACGCGATCCTCTTTCGCCTGCAGCCGCACCGCTTCTCCCACCCCGACTCGGTGGCCCAGGTTGGGGGATACCGCTGGGTGGACCAAGGCCCGTCGAGCCGTGGTCCCCTGCCCTGGAACGCCGCCCCGGCCGCCGGGACCGGACCTTGAGCCACCGGAGCGGCGGCCGGCACTCGAGCACCACCGAGCTCGTCGACGTCACCCGCATCGATGGCGGCTGGGCCGAGCTCCGAGACGGGAGGCGGCGGGCCGCTCTCGAGGTCGATGCCGTCAACCTCATCCTCAAGGGCGATGCCGAACGGGACCTGGTCTGGAGGCGCTACCGGAGGGCCCTCTCGGCCCTGGCGGGTTCGATCTCCCTCTACACATACTCACGGCCACTGCCGCCCCCCGGCGCTTCGCCGGGGTCGAGCGGCCCCCAGGCGAAGGCGGACTCCGCCTTCGCCAGAGAGCTTCTGAGCCGGGGCACGATCCACGCCCGAAGACATCTGGCGGTCATCTGGGATGACCCGGCGCCTGGCACCCTCGGGGCCCTCTCGGCCTTTCGGCGCGCACCCAGAGCACCGATAGATCTGGAACGGCGCCGACAGGCGCTCGCCGCAAGCTTCGAGGGGGCGGGGCTGCACTGCCGGCCGGTGAGCGACGGCACGTGGCTGGGGCTGCTGCAAGAACACACCGGTGGGCGCAGCGGCAGGGTTCCTGCCGACTTTCCCAGCTGGCTCGCCCCCGACTCCGCCGTGGTGGAGGCGGACCAGCTGGTCTGCCCGGGCCGGGTGTGCCGAAGTCTGGTTGTGCAGGGATACCCACGCCGGCTGGCGGTGGGCTGGCTCGCCCCCGTGGTGCTCGGCCCGCCGTGTCCGCTGCGCCTCGCCCAGCACCTGTACCCGATCCCCAAGCTGGCCAGCCTCGGACATCTGCGCCGGCGGATTCGCTCGTTCGAAACCGGGCTCGAGGTCGACCGCCGGCGAGGGCGCCGACCCGACACCGGCACTCGGGCGGCGCTGGGAGATGCCCTGGCGCTGGAGGAGCGGGTGCTCCTGGAGGAGGAACGGCTCTTCCGGATGCTCACCTGCATCACCCTGGAGGCGGCCACGAAGGAGGAGTTGGACACCGCCTGGCACCGCCTGATCGCCTCCCTGGCGGAGCTGGGATGCACCCCCGTCCCCCTCACCAATCGCCAGGTGGATGGGTGGCGGGCGACCCTGCCCGCCGGGATCGACCCGCTGGGCTGGACCCGGGACATGACCGCGGGGGCGGCGGCCACGGCACTGCCATTCCTCCGCGCCGGCCTGAGCACAGGGTCGGGGGTGCTGCTCGGGCCCAGCCCGGTGTCCCGAGAGCTGATCTCGGTGGACCTCCTGGCCGCCGCGAATCCCAATCGCAACGTGGTGGTCCTCGGGACCTCGGGCGCTGGCAAGTCCTACACCACCAAGGTGCTGGCCGCCCGGCTGGCGATCTCGGGCTGCCGAATCCGCTGCCTGGACCCCTCCGGCGAGTACCTGGAGCTTGCCCACCTCTTGGGTGGGAGCGTGGTCGAGCTCGGCGCCGCGGGCACTGCGGGCCTCAACCCACTGGGGCCGGCGGCGCCGGGTCAGGACCCGGCCCGCCGAGCCAGCCGGGCAGCGGGTCTGGTGGCGCGCGCCCTGGCGGCGAGGGGGATCCAGCTCGGGCCCCAGCCCCGCGAACGGCTGGGCGAGGTCGTCGAGGCTCTGCTCAGAGCCGACCCGGTCGGGGCGAGTCTGGCCGCCCTGGTGGACCGGCTGCGCCAGGCGGGTCTGGAGCGCCCCGCCCACCAGCTGGAGAGCTATCTCGGCGGCGCCGACAGCGGGATCTTCGACGGGGCGGGGCCACCCCCCGCGGGCGATGTCGCCGTCATCTCCCTGCGCCATCTCCAGGCCGGACGCGACCAACTCCTGGGCACCGCGATGGAGCTCGTCCTGTGGCACCTGGAGGCGGAGCTGGAAGCCCGATCGGCGCTGCCTACGCTGTTGGTGGTCGATGAGGCCGAGATCCTGCTTTCGTCGGAATCCAGCGCCCACTTCCTGGAGGCGATGGCGCGGCGCATCCGAAAGCTGGGCGCCGGCCTGCTGGTGGTCTCCCAGGTGGTGGAGGACTTTCTCGGCTCGACCGTCGGCAACGTGATCATCCGCAACTGCCACACCAAGCTGCTCCTGCGGCAGGAGCCGGTGGCCATCCCCTCCCTGAGGCGGGCCTTCTCCCTCTCTCCGGCCGAATGTGAGCTGCTCCAGGGGGTCGAGGCCGGCTCCGGCCTGGTGCTGGTGGGGGAGGAGCGGGCCGCCTTCCGCGGGGCAGCCCCCCCGGCCTGGCAGAGGGCGCTGCTGACCGGGCACCTTGCCGGCCCGGGACACCCTTGAGGCGGGGGTTGCTGGCCGGGACCGGGCCCCTGCTGGCGGCGGGCTGCCTGGTTCCGGCGGTGGCGGTGGTGTCCGTGCTCGGCCTGCTGGGGGCGGGGGCCGCCGCCGCGGGGTGGCCGGCACTGGGGGGCTTGCTGCCGGGACCCGGGGGCATGATGCTGGGGCCCGGCGCAGTCCTGCTGGCCGGCAGCCCCAGCTTCCCGGCCTGGGCGCTTCCCTGCGGCCCGGAGCCAGGCGCCCTGGCCCTCGAACCGTCGGCGTGCACCGGGCATCCGTACCCCTACCCCTATGACTACCAGGGGTTCGCCACGGGCCAGTGCACCTGGTACGTCGCCACCCGCCGCCTGGTGACCTGGCGAACCCCGCAGGGGCTGCTGGGAGGGAACGGCGGGCAATGGCTGGCGCTGGCGGCCGCCGCCGGGTACATGGTGGGACCAGCGCCGGAGCTCGGCGCGATCGCGGTCTACACCGACGCCGGGCCCGGGCACGTGGCCTTCGTCGTCGGGGTGGCGGCCGATGGAGCGTACACAGTGGCGGAGGCCAACTGGGCGCTCCCGGGGCCGGCCGCCCCGTTCGTCGACCTTCGGGGTGTCGCGGCAGCCTCCAGCGGAAGCACCGTCGAGCGGCTGGCCGGCTTCATCTACGGACGCTCGCCGCCTCAGTGACCGGGGGGGCCGCCCGTATCCTGGGGCCAATGGAGGTCACCCAGGAGCCGCGAGAGCTGGCTGGGGTGCGCCGCCGCCGGGCGCTGGGCCTCGTGGCCACCTCCCACGCCGGCCAGCACATGTACTCGGCGCTGATCCCGCTCACCTACCCCGCGGTCCTCATCGACTTCCACCTCAACTACGCGACGCTGGGCTTGGCGGTCGGGGTCATAGGAGTGGTGGGTGGCCTGACCCAGGCCAGCGCGGGCTACGTGGGGAGGCGGGTGGCGGCGCGGTGGATCCTCGGTTGCCAGAACCTGGTGGTCGGGCTGTGCGCCATCGTGGGCTCGCTGGCCCCGAACTTCGGGGTCTTCGCCACCGGGCAGGGACTGGCCCTGCTCGCCTCCAGCCAGCAGCATCCGGTGGGCAGCTCGGTGGCCACGCGGGTGTATCCGGAACGGCGCGGCACCGCGCTCAGCATCACCACCATCGGAGGAGGCGTGGGGTCGCTGATCATCCCCATCCCCGCTGCGCTGATGATCAGCCGCCTGGGCTGGCGCCCAACCCTGCTGGCGCTGGCGGCGCCGCTCTTCCTCCTCGGCCTGATCCTGCTGCTCACCTTCCCCCCGGTCCCCGGGGACCGGGAGTCCGGGCTCCCACGCCTTGGGCTGCGGCCCCGCCTGCCTCGCTTCAGTCGCCAGCAGCTCATCGATCCGAGGGTCGCCGTGTTGGGCGTGATCGCGGCGACCGTGGCCGCCGGCGGCCGGGGGCTGGGCACCCTGAACGCCTTCGTCCCGCTCTACCTGCGCAACGGTGTGCACCTCCCCGAGACGACCGTCGGGGTGATCTTCAACCTCATGCTGCTCGGCGCGGTTCTCGGCCCCATCCTCGGGGGGCTCCTCTCGGACCGCCTGGGCCGGGTCCCGGTGCTGTGGGCGGCGTACGCGCTCTCGGCCGTGGCGGTGCTCTCCTTCGGGTTGGCCTCGTCGCTCCCGTTGGCGGGCATCGCCGCCCTGGCCCTGGTGGTGGGACTGGTCGCCTATGTGGAGAACCCCCTGCTCCAGGCCCTGGTCAGCGACAGCGTGACCAGCTCAGCCCAGGCCAGCATGTTCGGCATCTACTTCGCCCTCTCATACGGCGTCGGCTCCCTCTGGATCGTGGGACTGGGCCAGGTGATCCAACACCTGGGCTTCGGGGCCGGGTTCACGGTGATGGCGGCCTCGTACCTGGTGGCTGGGGTCCTGCTGATCCCGTGCTTCGGCCGGCGCCCCGGACGCTCGGCGCTGGCCCAGCCGTAGTCGGCCGGGGATCCCCCTTCCACCACCCCCCTCGGCGCGAGCGCTGCGCCGCGACGGGCAACCCGCTCGACCCGCCGACAGCGGTTTTCCCGGACAATCTCAGGCGCCAGCCCCGATTCCTCCGAGACCACTCTGGGGAGGCGGATCGCGACCAGCAGGAGACCGAGAGGAAGCCATTGACCGCGGCGGATCTGGGCAGAGATCGGGATTGGGGCGGCGAGGGGCGGCGCCACCACCTGGGCGCGCTCGCCCTCCTCGGAGCCGCCATCCTCGTTCCGCCCGGACCCCGGGGAAAGACCCCCTCCAGGGCGGTGGGCGCCGCGCGGTCGGAGACGCATGCCGCCCCGGCCCGCCGCCCCGGGGCGGCCTCGTGACCATCGAGCCGGGGGACGAGCTGGAGGATGAGCCGGGATCCCCCGTCGGGAGGCGAGGCTCCCGGGGCCGCGCCCTCGGCAGGCTGCAGGGACTGGACGCCGCCACATCCGAGACCCGCTCGCTGCTGCGGCGGGGAGAACGGTTGGAGGCCCGCCTGCTCGACCTCGACGATCCCCGTCTGGTCGAGATTTCGAGGGCGGCGCAGGAGTCGACGGCGGCCCTGCTCTCCGCCCTTGAGGAGCTCCGGGCCGAGGAGCGCCTGCGCCTGCGCCGTCAGCTGCTGGCCGGCACGGACTGATCCGGGCCGGCACCTCAGCCGCGGCCCGCGGGGGGCTCGGGTCGGCTCTCCTGCTCCCAGCTGGAGAGGCCGGGGAGGTCGGGGCGCCGTGCGCGGATCATGGTGACCAGGGCATCGGCGGTGGCGCGGTCCAAGCGCAGTTTGAAGCCGTCGGGAGGGTTGCGCCGCAGCGCCTCCGCCGCTCGGCGGCCACCCCAGCCGACCCGCTGCACTTGGCAGTCCGCAGCGTTCACCCGGAACACCACGATGCGCTGGCCGGGGATGGTCACCTCCACACCCGACAGCCCCGCCCAGGGGGCTGAGACGCTGCAGCTCTGGAAGACCCGGCGGATCCCCTTGTCGCTGACGAAGACGGCGTTGTGGCCCTGGCCGGCGTAGGAGAGGCCGGCGGAGAAGACCGCCCAGAACTCCAGCACCACCAGCCAGAGCAGGGAGCCGGTGAGCAGGCCCAGCACCAGGCCAACCGGGATCATGAGGAGGGCGACGGTCCCTGCGGCACTGAGGGCTCCCCGCAGGCGTTCTCGGTCGGAGGGCCGCAGCCGGACCTCGGGCGCGGCGCGTCCCGGCTCGCCGGCCGCGGGTCCGAGCGGGGCGCCGCCCCCGCTCACCACGCGCGTGCTGCCGGGGGCGGCGCCGCGGCACCCATCAGCCAGCCTCCCGCGATCGCCGCGGCGGCAAGGACCGGCAGGACGAAGGGGTAGTGCCCGGGGTCCCGCTGGGGACTCATGGTGGCGCGGTCCAGCGCCAGCAGGGAGAGCCCGGCCGCGGCCCCGGCGCCGGCCGCGGCGCGGGCGCCGCGAGGGCTGCCGGCGACGCCGAGGGCGGCGGCCCCGGTGAGCGCGGCGTGCGAGCCGAGCCGGCTGCCGGTGATCCCCAGCAGAACCGGCAGGCTGCGTCGCCCGGCGGCGCGGTCACGGACCACGTCCGGGCCGCCGTTGGCGAGGTGGAGCCCCACGCCCAGGAGCCCCGCCATGGCCATCAGCATCCGCGGGCGGACCGGCGGGACCTGGAGGGCCGACGGGCCCAGCAGGGGAACGGTGGCGATCCCAACCAGGAAGGGCAGGCCGGAGAGCGGCGTGCGTCGCAGTCCCAGGTCGTACGCCCAACCGCTCGCGAGCCCGACCGCCATGACCTTGGCGGCTCCGCGCCCGCACTGGAAGGCCAAGAGCAATGACCCGAACCCGGTGGAGAGGGCGAAGGCCAGCGCCGGACCGGTCGACACCTGCCCCTTGGCGATCGGCTTGTACGGCTGGTGGAGACGGTCGGCCTCCCGATCCGCCACATCGTTGAGAGAACCGGTGCTCACCTGGGCCAGCGCCATGGCGCACCCGGCCAGGAGGGTCCGGCGACGCCAGTGGGGAGGTGCGGTGGAGCGGGCCGCCGCCCAGGCGGAGAGGGTGGTGAACGCCGTGCACGCAGCCGAGGGGCCGAGGTGGGCCACGGCCACCCAGCCCCTCCAGGCGACGCCCCGATTTGGCATGCTGCCATGATGCTGTACTTGCAGGGGCACCGGGGAGGATGCGCGGGGAGGGGCGGCTCCTCGCCGCGACCAGGCGCGAGGAGGTGGACGCCACCCCGGTCTGGTTCATGCGCCAGGCGGGTCGGTCCCTGCCTCCGTACCGCGAGCTCCGGCGCCGTTGGGGGCTGATGGAGATGGTGCATCAGCCCGAGCTGTGTGCCGAGGTCACCTGCCTGCCGGTGGAGCTGTTGGGAGTGGACGCGGCGGTTCTGTACGCCGACATCATGCTGCCGCTGGAGGGCATGGGCGTGCCCTTCGAGATCCGCGAGGAGGTGGGGCCGGTGGTCGAGAACCCGATCCGCACCAGGTCCCAGGTGGAGAGCCTGCGGACCCTGGGCGCGGCGGAAGCCTACCCCTTCCTGCTGGAGGGAATCCGGCTCGCCCGCCAGCGGCTGGCCGGCGAGGCAGCGCTGATCGGCTTCGGGCCGTCGCCGTTCACCCTGGCCTGCTACCTGGTGGAGGGCCGGGGCAGCCGTGACTACCCACGGGTCCGGGCCCTGCTCCACAGCGATCCGGCGATGCTGGGCCAGTTGCTCGAGACCCTTACGGAGGTCCTGGCCGGCTATCTGCTGGCACAGGCCGGGGCGGGCGCCCAGGTGCTCCAGGTGTTCGACAGCTGGGTGGGCATCCTCGACCCGGCAAGCTTCCGGGAGCACCTGCTACCCCATCTGCGCCGCCTGTTCTCAAGCCTGCGGGGGTCGGTGCCGGCCATCTACTTCTCCACCGGCTCGAGCCACCTGCTCTCCGAGATCGCCGGCACCGGGGCTCCGGGGATATCGGTGGACTGGCGGGTCCCGCTGGACCAGGCGTGGGAGGTGGTCGGCGCCGACCGCTTTCTGCAGGGGAACCTGGACCCCGCCGCGGTGCTGGCCCCCTGGGACCGCCTCCGGCCCCTCGCGGAGGACGTCCTGGCCCGGGCCGGAGGTCGCCGCGGGCACATCTTCAATCTCGGCCACGGGGTGCTGCCGGACACCGAGCCGGATCAGCTCCGCCGGCTGGTGGATCTGGTCCACGAGTTCCCGGTCGAACCTCGGCGCCGGGTTCGAGCTTGACCCGGCCGGGGGGGATCGGTTACCGTCCACCCCCGTAACGCACGCGCTTATGTGGGAGGACGTATGCGCGGAGCCCAAGTTCTTGGGCGCGTCTCGCTTGCGATCACGATGGCCGGAATGGTCTGGCTCTCAGCCGTGCTGGGGCCAGGTCCTAACGCCAGCGCCCAGCAGGGACTCGCCAATGACCAGGCCCAGCTCACCCGACTGCTAGACCAGCTCCGCGCTCAGGGGGATCTCACCTCACAGAGCCAGGTGCTTGCTCTGCTGACCCAAATCCAGAGCGAGCAGGCCTACCTCGTGCAGCTCAACTCCAAGCTGTCCGCAGATCAGCAGGCGGCCGGAGCCCTGCAGCAGCAGATGGCGGCCGACCGGCTCGCGCTCACCAACCTGGTCAGCACCGCGTATGTGGACGGGAACGGCAGTCAGGCGGTGGCCGACGCCTTGGCCGCCCCCAACCTCTCCCAGTTCCTCGCCAGCACGACGCTCCCGGCCGCCGTCGCCTCTCAGGTCGCCCAGCTGGTGGGCACCATTGAGCACGACCAGCAGGTGGTGGCGACCTCCACCGCCCAGCTGCGGGCCGACGAGGGCCAGGCGATGGCCGTCCAGGACCAGTTGGGGGTGAAGTCGCAGCAGCTTCTGGCTGAGCTCACCACGCCGCAGCCGAGCATCGGGACCGGCAACTGGTCGTTCGCCTTCGGCGACTGCACCTGGTGGGTTGCCTCCCAGCGCAAGGTGACCTGGGGTGGCAACGCCTACCAGTGGTGGGCCAACGCGGCGGCCGCGGGGTACGCCGAGGGGCAGACGCCAGAGGTGGGCTCGGTGGTGGTGTGGGGCATCGATGTGGCTGGCGAGAGCTACGGGTACGGACATGTCGCCTACGTGGTGGCGGTGAAGCCGGGGTCCTTCGAGATCTCGGAGATGAACTTCTCGGGCGTTCCGGGAGGCGGGTGGGACAGAGTCGACTACAGATGGGTGACAGATGGCGCAGGGTACCTGGGTTTCATATACGGCCCCGCTTGAGCTGACGCTCCGGCCGCAGGCGGCGGCGCGGCAGCGCTCGCTGCCGCTGCTGGCGGGGCGACTGCGCTGGGCGGCGGCCGCCGTCTGCCTCATGGCTCTGGCGCCGGTGATCGGAGCCCTGACCACCGGGTCGGTGGTGGGTCCGAGTTCGCCAGCGCCGAGTGTGATCGCCCAACTGGCGGGCCAGGGACGCAACGTCCTCTCCAGCACCGGGTATGAGATCACCATGCCGTTGTCGGTGACCAAGGTGACTCCACCCCCCCCTCCGGCGGCGGCAGCGGCGCGGCCGTACGGGAGCGCGTTCTGGCAACCGGTGGCCGAGCCACCGGTCGGCACGATCAAGCAGATCATCTGGGCCGCGGCTCAGAAGTACAACGTCTCGTACAGCTGGCTGCTGGGAGTGGCCCAGTGTGAGTCCGGCCTGAACCCCACGGACGTCAATCGATCCTCGGGCGCCAGCGGCCTCTTCCAATTCATGCCCGCCACCTTCTACGGCCACGGCGGGACGGACATCTGGGACCCCACCCAGCAGGCGAATATCGCCGCCAAGATGTTCTCCATCGGCGAGTCGTCGGAGTGGGTCTGCAAGTAGGTGGGGTGATGACCGGGCTTCTCTCGCGCTGGCTGCTCAGCCGGCGCTGGCGGGAGTCCCGGCTCCGTTCCGACGCGGCGGCGCTGCTTCTCCTAGTGGGGTCGATGCTGGGCCACTCCCCGCCCCACATCGATCCCCTGCCGACCGCGGTGGTGTCCCCCCTCGCTCGCGGTGAGGAGGAGCCGGCCGAGGAGGTCGCTCGCCGCACGGCGGGCGGCTGACTCTGGCCCGCACCGCAATAGAATCTGGGGGTGGGCCCCATCTCCGCTCCCGTGCCTGCCGCCGAGCTGCGTGCCTGGCTGTCGGGCCGAGCCGACCAATGGTCCTCAGCGGTGGCCGAGTTGGTCGGCCTGGAGTCTCCCAGCGGCGACGGAGACGGCATCAAGAGCTGTGCCACCGCGGTCGCCAACCTCGCCTCCCGGTGGTTCTCGCCACGGGAGGCCTCGTGGGAGTTCGTGGGGGGGATTCCCCACCTCAGGCTGCTGACCGGCGGGGTCGAAGGCAGGGCGGTGCTGCTCCTCTGCCACCTGGACACCGTGTGGGAGCGGGGCGCCTTCCCCGGCGGCTTCCAGCGACAGGGCGGGCGAGCGGTGGGCCCGGGCGTCTTCGACATGAAGGGAGGCGTGGTGGTGGGCCTGGCGGCCCTGGCTGCGCTGGCCGCACTCGGCGGGCCTCAGCCTCCGGTACGACTTCTCTGCACCGGGGATGAGGAGGTCGGCAGCGCCACCTCCCGGGCGCTCATCGAGGAGGAGGCCCGTCGCAGCCGCGCCGTGTTGGTGCTGGAGCCCCCGGCCGGCTCGGCGGTCAAGATCGGCCGCAAGGGGGTGGGCACCTACCGGCTGGAGGTGCGCGGCCGCGCCGCTCACGCCGGGCTGGAGCCGGAGTCGGGGGTGAACGCGGTCGTCGAGCTGGCTCGCCTGGTCCCGGCGGTGGAGGCGCTGGCCGACCCCGTCGCGGGCACCACGGTCACGCCGACCGTCTTCCTCGGGGGTGCGCGCACCAACGTGGTGCCGGATCGGGCTGAGCTGCGGGTCGACGCCCGCTTCCCGACAGCGGCCGAGTCGGCGCGGGTCGATCGCGGGCTCCGGGAGCTGGCCCCGGCCCACCCGGAGGCGCGCGTCGAGGTGACGGGAGGGTTGAACCGTCCTCCGCTGGAACGGGAGGCGGCGGCGGGACTCTTCAGCCTTGCGGGGGAGGTGGCCGCCTGGCTGGGCTGGGACGAGCTGCAGGGCGTCCAGGTCGGCGGGGGCAGCGACGGCAACTTCACGGCCGCCCTCGGGGTCCCGACGCTGGACGGGCTCGGCATCGTCGGCGGCCGCGCCCACGCCGAGGGGGAGTGGGCCGACCTGACCTCGATTCCCGACCGCGCCGCGCTGCTGGCGGGTTGCCTGTGGGCCCTGACCGGCGAGGGGGTCGGAGAGTGATCCGAGCGCTGCCCGCGCTGCGGATCGAACGGGCCCGATTGCGGGTGGTCTCCCTTCCGCTGGTCTCGCCCTTCACCACCAGCTTCGGGACCCAGACCGAGCGCCGCGCGGTGCTGGTGGAGCTGTACGCCGGCGGCTTGCGTGGACTCGGCGAGTGCGCGGCGGGGATCGAGCCGGGCTACTCGGCCGAGACCGCGGCCACCGCGATGGAGGCGCTGCGATCTCACATCCTGCCCTCGGTTCTCGGAGGCGAGGCCGCCGACCCGCTGGCGCTCAGCGAGCGGTGGGGGTGGGTGCGCGGCCACAACATGGCCAAGGCAGCCGCGGAGATGGCTCTGCTGGACCTCGGTGGCCAGGCCTCGGGGCTCAGCCTCGCCACCATCCTCGGTGGCGAGAAGCGGCGGATCCCAAGTGGGGTGAGCATCGGTATCCAGCCCTCGCTCCCCGCCACCCTGGATCTCATCGGCGGCTACCTGGCGCAGGGGTACCGGCGCATCAAGCTCAAGTGCAAGCCGGGGTACGACGTGGAGCTGGCCCGAGCGGTCCGCTCAGCCTTCCCCGACACTCCGATGATGCTGGACGCCAACAGCGCCTACACCCTGGCGGACCTGGATCACCTCCGGCAGCTGGACCAGTTCAACCTGATGATGATCGAGCAGCCCCTAGGTCACGACGACCTCATCGACCACGCCCAGCTGCAGGCGGCCATCGCCACCCCGATCTGCCTGGACGAGAGTGTGGAGTCCCTCGCCGACCTGAGGGCGGCCGTGCACCTTGAGTCTGGCCGGATCCTCAACATCAAGTCCGGCCGGGTTGGGGGTCTGGTGCCTTCGCGAGCAGTGCACGACGCCTGTGTGACCGCCGGTTGGCCGGTCTGGTGCGGGGGGATGCTCGAGACCGGCATCGGCCGCGCGGCCAACCTCGCTTTGGCCTCGCTCCCCGGCTTCACCCTTCCCGGCGACACCTCCGCCAGCGACCGGTACTTCACCGAGGACCTGGTGGACCCTCCCTTCCGCCTTTCCTCCGACGGCACGCTGCCGGTCCCCGAGGGGCCGGGGCTCGGAGTCGAGGTGGACCCCGCCCGGCTGGACCGGGCCACCATCCACATGGAGGAGGTGGCATGACCGGGGTCCGAGCCGGGCTGGGTCTGCGGCGGGCGGCGGGGTCGGGCTGATGGCGATCGTGGTGGTGGTGGGCGATTCCGACCTGGCGATCCGGGTCCGCCATCTGCTCCCCAACTTCCGAGTGGTCGGCCCGGACGCCGACCCCGACCTCGCCGACCCGATAAGCAGCCTGGAGCCGATCCGCTCGCTGGTCGAGTCGGGCTCGGGACCGGACGCGGTGGTGTGCGCCGCCCATCCCGGCTTCACCCTGCTGGGGCAGGTGCCCCACCTCTCACCGACCCGCTGCTTTGTGGACGCGTCCGGCTCCATCTGGCCCCCGGAGACGGTGCGGTGGATGGCAGAGGCCACCGGCATGACCATGCTCCCGGCCACCGAGTCCCTGCCGGCCCTGCTGCTCGGCCGATCCTCCCCGGGCGGCACTCCGCCGGCGCGCGAGACGGCCCTCAGCCTTGAGCCGGCGCCGTTGCCGGTCGCCGCCGGCCCGGTCCGAGAGGCGGGCCCGGCCGGGAGCTCGGGTCGGGCGACGCCCGACTTCGACTGGGCCAACGAGACCCCCGTCCAGGTGCCGCCGCCGCCGGTCTCCCTGGATTCCAGCCCCAGCTCGACGGGAGCCCAGGTGATCGATGCCGGTGGGCCGCCCCAGACCGCCTACCTGCCCACCGACCTGCTGCGCCCGCTCCGGCCGCGGACCAACTGAGCCGGTCGTGCCCAACCTCCCGCTGCGCCGGCGGGCGAGCGTGCCGCAGATCGCCGAGCGGGCCCGGACCGAGCTGGTCCGGGCGCTGGCGGTGGTCGATGAGGCGGCGACCACGGGGAACCTGGCTCGGCTGGGACAGGCCCTCACCGGCGACGCCCTGAGCGAGGTCCAGGCCCGCTTCCAGGCCTACCAGATGGCGGGCATCCAAGTGAGTCCGTTCCGCGAGTCTCTGCACCTGGAGGTGGCGCCCGGAGGCAGCTCGAGCTCGCTCTGGCTCCGGGTCCGGTACCGCGACCGAACCAGTTTCATGGCTGCGGGCATCACGCCGGCGTCGGCCGATGACGCGGTCCAGCTGAGGGTGGGCGTCGAGATCACCGGGGAGCTGTGGCGGATCGCCTCCGTGAGCGAGGAGTGACCGGGGCCGCCGCAGTGGCATGCTAGGCTGAGGCGAGTCTGCGGAAACCCGGAATGCTGAGGATCATGGCCACCACTCCCCCCGAGAACGACGAGCCCGACATCGAGCCGGCGCCGGGCGCCGACGCCGGCGCTTCCGATGTTGGGGACGAGCTCCCCGAGGAGCCGGAGGAGCTCGAGGAGGCGGTCCCGGCGCCGCGGCCGGCGGCCCGGCCGTCACCGCCCCGGCCATGGGGGGGGAACCGCAGCAACGTCTCGCCTGAGGACCTGGGACCCGACGAGCTCACCCCGGAGATGCGCTGGCCCCCGGGGAGCTGGGTGCGGGTGACCGACGTCGTCCGGCACAGCACCGGCGAGCCGATCACCACCATCGCGGTCGGCGACGTGGGCCAGGTGGTGGCGGCCCTCTCCCAAACCCTGGTGCTGCTCTTCCCCACCCGGGACAACCGGCGCGAGGTGCTGCACATCGACTCCATAGAGGCGGTCGACTCACCTCCGGGCCCCGCTTCCTGACCGGAGGGGACGGGGAGCCGGCCGACCGGACCAGAGACCACCTGGTGCTCTCCGGCCTCAGGTACTTCGGGCGCCACGGCGTTCACCAGGCGGAGCGCGAACTTGGCTCCCACTTCGTCGTCGATGTGGAGGTGGCGAGCAACCTCGCGCCGGCCGCGGCCAGTGACCGGCTGGAGGACACCCTCAGCTACTCCGTGATCGAGGCGGCGGTGCGGGCCCAGGTGGAGGGTCCCAGCTGCCAGCTCCTGGAGGCGCTCGCCGGGAAGATCGCGGACGCCGTGCTGGCGCTTCCCGGGGCCGAGGGCGCGGTGGTTCGGGTGACCAAGGAGCCCCGGCTGGCCGCTCAGACGTTGGGCTTCACCGTGGAGCTGAGGCGCCCCTGACCGAGAGGATCTGACCCCAGGGACACCCGCCACCGGACGTGCCTTCGCCGCCGCCGCCCGGGCCCCCGCGCCCGGAGGACTGACAGACGGGGAGATGGCCAGCGGAGGAGGGCTCGCCTTGGAGGTCGGCAAGAGAGGGATGGCGGCGCTCCCAGCCGTTTCAGCCCCACCGGCCGGGCTGCCGGCCGAGGGCACGACCATGGCGAGATCGGACCTCGCTGCTCTAAGAACGTGACCTTCAGCGACGGTCGAGAGCGGGAGGAGCCATTCGCGCTGGGCCTGACGGCCGGCCGCCTGGCGGTCCTCGGTGCCGCCCTGGCAGTCGGAGCGGCGATGCTCCGGGCCCCCCTGCCGGAGGGGCTGCGGGTGGGGCTGGCCAGCGCCGTGCTGGGGGCCGCCGCGCTGCTGGCCTGGGGCCGCCTGCTCGAAGTCCCGTTCTCCCTCTGGTCGCTGCGCCTGGTGGGGTGGGCCGGGCGCCGGCTCGCGCAGCGGCTGGACCAGGCGCGGTGGACCTAGGGGCCCGAGGGCCGGAAGGGGGCGACCCCGACTCCTCGACACTCTGGACGGTTCGGGCGCCGGACATCCTGGACGCCAGCGTGGCTCACCGGGAGCGGCTCCTTGGCGGCTTCACGGCCTGGCTTGACCAGCTGCGGGCCCCGGCGCAACTTACCGTCAGTTCCCGCGAGGCGATGGACAGTAGCGGGGGTTGCCCGGGGCGGGAGCGCGTCCGGAGCGTCCACCTGCGGGTGCGGGACGAGGCGGCCGCCGACTCGGTCGCCGCCCGGCTGAGCGCCCTTTGCGACGCCGAGGTCAACCGCGCCGGGGCGCTGCCCACGATGGCCGAGGGCCCCTGGCACGAATCCGCCCGGGGGCTGACCTGCGGCGGCAGCTGGATCGAGTGCCTGCGGCTCATGAGGTTCCCGGAGGCCGAGGTGGAGCCCGGATGGCTCTGGGAGCTGCTGGGGGAGCCAGCGGACCTCGACCTCACGGTCTCGATCGCGCCCAAGCCGGCGGCGGAGGCGGACCGGCAGCTGCGGCGGCGGCTGCGCAGCCTGCAAGCGCGGGCCCTGGCCGGCGATCTCGGCGGGGCGGGCCCCGCTCTGGAGGCCTCCAGGAGGGCCGCCGACCGGCTGAGGCAGGTGCTGGCCCGCGGCGAGGGCCGTCTCTTCGAGGTGGCGGTGACGCTGTCGTTGGGCGGTTCGCCGGCGGAGGTCGGAGCCGGTCAGCAGCGATTGCGGCAGCGGGCCGCCGCTCTCCGGGCCCGGCTCGCGCCGGCCTGGCTGGAGGAGCTGCCGGCGTTGCTGGAGAGCCGGGGACTGAGATTCCCGCCCCGGCCGGCGCGGCGCCTCCTGGAGACCCGCGAAGTGGCCAGCCTCTGGCCCTGGCTGGATGGAGCCGCCGAGATGGCGCCGGGTCGGTACCGGGTCGGCCGGCACCGACGCACCGGGCGGCCGGTGGGCCTCGGCCTAGCCTCCTTCCGGGGAACGCCCAACGGCAACTGCTGCGTCATCGCCACCTCCGGTGGGGGCAAGTCCTACCTCGCGGGGGTGGTGGGGATGGAGGCGGCCTCCCGCGGGGTCCTGACCGTGGTGGTCGACCCGGAGTCTGAGCACCGCCGCTGGTGCGAGGCCGCCGGCGGCACCTACCTGGATCTGGCGGCCGGCCAGAGCCTCGGCTTCAACGTGCTGGAGGCGGGCGACCCCGGTGAGGCGGCTCTCGCGGCCCTGGAACTCGCCGCGCTCCTCGGTGGCCCGCTGTCGGCCGCCGAGGCCGGCAGCTTTCTGGAGGCCTGCGCCGAGGTCCTGGCGCCGGAGCGACGGGCCCGCCCGGTCCTCGGCGATTGTCTGGCCCCGATGCGTCGGCGGCCCGAGTCCTCAGCCCTGGCGGCCCGGCTTCGGCCGTGGCTGGAGGGGCGGCCGGGGGGGCAGTTCAACCAGCCCGGGCGGGGGCCGGGGGTGGACGGAGTGCTGGGGATCGGGCTCCGGGAGCTGCCGTCCACGTGGATCCCTGGCGCCGCCTGGCTGGTTTCACAGTGGCTGTGGGCGTGGGCCCGGCGGGAGCCGCGGGCCAAGCAGATCATCGTCGACGAGGCCGGACTTCTCGGGGCCCACCGCTGCCTGCGCGAGCTGATGGGACAGATGGCTCGGCGCATCCGCAAGTACCAGGGGTCGCTGCTGCTTCTCACCCAGGCGGCCCAGGACCTGACCGAGGAGAGCTTCGGCGAGCTGGTGGCGACCAATTCGGCGACCGTGCTGCTGGGAGGGCAGGGCGGGCGGGGAGCGCTGCGGCTGCAGACCACCTTCGACCTCGAGGACCGGGACCGGGAGTGGCTGCAGCGAGCTCGCCGTGGGGAGTTCCTCCTGGTCTCCGGGGCGGTGCGGGTGCCGCTCTCGGTCGAGGCCCGCCCGGATCGTCATCCATACCTGGCGACATCTGGGGAATCACTCAAACTCGGCGCTCGCGACGGGCACCTATAGAATCGGCCCATGGGTCGGGTGGTGCGCTACCGGCTGCTGAATCCTGGCCGAGCGACCGCCGGGATCTGGGCCGACGCGGTGAGCCGGTTCGCCGAGACCAGGGTCTGGAGGGATGCCGCCATGTGGCTGGCGACCGACGGATCCCGGGGGCTCTTCGAGTCAGAGTACCTGCGCCATCTCCGCCTGGACTGCCGGGAGCCGGTGCTGGGCGCGGGATTCGTCAAGGTCGAGGGCGACGAGACCGACGCCCTGGCGGTGTGCTTCGGGCTGCTGGGGCTGACCGGGGAGCACGGTGGCCGGGTGCTCCTCGACGATCCCGACAACCCGATTCGGAAGCAGCGCCGTGTCGAGTTCATCGAGGGTGCGGTCAGTGGCACCCGAACCATCGACGAGCTGATGGTGGCGAGCCCCATCTTCAAGCGCATGCCCCGGGGCACGATCACCTTCTATCCGCCGCGCTACGGGGGACGCACCCTGCCCGGCCCCCCCTCCCCCCCGGGGCAGTGGCGCTTCGCCCTGCAGGGAATGCGAGCGGAGGCGGGCGGCTTCCTCGAGGCCGCGGCCGAGGCCATGCGCATCTACCGCGGGCTCCAAGCGATCGGCTGACCGGTGCGCGCGGTGGTCCAGCGGGTGGCGCAGGCCGGGGTCTCCGTGGCGGGGGAGACGGTCGGAGAGATCGGCGAGGGCCTGCTGTTCCTCCTGGCGGTCGGCCCGGCCGACGACGCCCAGGTGGCCCGACACCTCGCCGGCCGGGTGGCGAGCCTCAGGGTGTTCCCGGACTCCGATGGCCGCATGAACCGCTCCCTGCTCGACGCGCAGGGTGAGGCGTTGGTGGTCAGCCAGTTCACCCTGTACGCGGATGCCCGCCGGGGTCATCGCCCCTCCTTCGTGGGCGCCGGCCCCCCGGTGATGGCCGCCGAGCTCTGCTCCGCCTTCGCCGAGGAGCTGCGGGCCCTCGGCGTTCGCTCGGTGGCGGAGGGCCGCTTCGGAGCCCACATGGAGGTCTCTCTGGTCAACGACGGGCCCGTCACCCTGGTGGTGAGCGTCGGCGAGCCGATCTGGGAGACCGACTGCGGCTGATCGGCCCCGCAGAAGGTCCGATCCGGAAGCACCCGCCCAGCGGACGTAGGAGGGGATCCGCCGCCCGCGAGGAGGGATTCCGTGCCTGAACTGGTCGCCCTGATCAACTCCTGGGTGCTGCTCGGCCAGGAGCTGATCGCCAGCCTCGGCACCCTGGCCTTCGTGTGCGCCTTCGTCTGGCGGGTTGTCGCCCCCAGCCCCCACAGCGCCCTGGAGGCTCAGCGCTGGCTCGGGCGGATCGCCCTTGGGACCCTTGGGGTGGAGCTCGCCGGAGTCCTGACCCACGTTCTGCTCTCGGCGGTCCCTCACGGGGCGGGCTGAGGGGCACGCGGGCGGTGCCCAGCCTGCCCCAGTTCACCCTCAACCCGCTCGGCGTCCTGGTGAGCCTGCTCACCGGGACCCTCACCGACTTCGTGTCCAGCGCGCGGTCGGCGCTCGACGCCGCCCTCCAGAGCTACCTGTTCGGCACCTACGACGCCGCGGGTCCGTACCCCAAGGCGCCGTTCACCGACAGCCCCGGGCTGGCGCCGCTCAACCACCTCTTGGCGGCGGCCGGGGCGGCTCTGCTGGTGGCGATCGTCCTGTACAGCTCGCTGCGCACGGTGGCCGACTTCGGTGGGGTGCGCCACAGCCTGCAGGCGGTGCTCCCCCGCTGCCTGGTGGCGGTGGCGCTCAGCGTCACCAGCCTGCCCCTCCTCCAGCAGCTGATCGATCTCAACAACGCCCTCTGCCAGGTGGTGGTGGGCGGCGCCGCCGTGAATGTCGCCGATCTGCCGTGGAGCTCGCCCCTCACCTCGGGGTCGGTGGCGTCGGCATCCGACAACCTCTTCCTCCTGCTGTTCACGGCCGCCCTGGTGGTGGCGGTGGTGATCCTGGCGCTGAGCTATGTGGTGCGCTACACGCTTCTGGCGGTTCTCTGCGCCTGCGCTCCGCTGGTCGCCTACTGCACGGTGCTGCCCGAGACAAGGGGCTTCGCCCGCCAGTGGGGCCGTCTGGTGGTGGTCTCCCTCTTCATGCAGTTCGGGCAGCTGCTGGTGCTGAGGGTGGCGGTGCAGCTGGCCTTCGCCCGGGGCCACGGGTTGGCCGGCATGCTCTACGCCTTCGCCAGCCTGTACCTGATGCTCCGGGTCCCCGGCGCCCTCAACGTGGCGACCCACTACCAGAGCAGTGCCGAGGCGGCGGCGCGGCGCTGGACCCGGGCGGTCCGGCGGCTCTCCGCCGAGGAGGTGTGAAGGCGCTCAGAGGGTGACGTGCACCTCCCGCAGGGGGAACCCCAAGGCGCTCTCCAGCTCAGCCCAGACCGGGTGGCCGGCCAGGCTGGGGCGGCGCTCGAGGTCGCCGAAGGTGATCTCCAGGCGGGCGGCGGGCAGGTCGGGCACGAACTCCAGCTCCAGGAGCGGCAGGGCGCCGGCGCACCGGGGGCAGGCCGCGGTGAGCGGATCGGGAAAGGGGAACCCCAGCCGGAACAGCTCAACCTCGCCGGCGCAGTGAGGGCAGCTGGCCCGGTACCCCCGGGGCGGCTCGGTGTCGAAGCCCTCGGGCCCGGGGTCCGGGTAGCAGCGCCAGCTGCCGGCCTCGACCCGCACCTCTCCCCGCCCCGGCAGCGCCATCGGCAGAGATCCGGGGCGCCCTCCCAGCACCCGTGCGAACTCCGGTCCCGGTCGCAGGCCGCCCTCCGGCGCGGCCAGCGCCATCCCCGCGTCGATGAGGATCCGGCTGGCCACCAGCTCGGCCCCCGGAGCCAGCGCCTGCTGGCGTTCCAGGGGCAGCAGGTGGAGCCAGGTGCGATACGGGTGGCGGCCCTGGCCGCCATCTGGCCGCCGGGGAGGAGAGATCACCTCTCGATGGTATCCCGGCCACCTGCGCATCCCTCGGGGGACGGAGGAGACGATGGCCCGAGGTAGGTTCAAGACCGGTCTTGCCGTGGTCGGGGGATGCGCCGCCCTGGGGGTGGTGGCGCCGCCGCTGGCGGGGCTGCTCAACCTGGTGGCGGGGCTGACGCTCCTGGGGCTGGCGGCCTACGCGATGTACCGCGGGTGGGCGTTCATGGAGGCGGTGGTGGAGGCTTCGCGGCGGCCCACCACGGTGCGTCGCACCCTCCCGGCCGGGCCCGAGGGACCGGCGCCGGAGCGGGCGCCACGAAGATCGCGGGCTCCATCTCCGGAGCGCGACTTCAGGCCGGTGGAGTGGCGGGACCGGACTCCGGCCCGGGGCCGATGAGCCGCCAGCGCAGCTGCAGGTAGAGGCGCTCGAGCGCGTCGAGGCCCCCTGAACCCGACTCGTCGCGAAGTGGGATTCCGGTTCGCTTCTCCAGCGCGCCGACCAGCTCTGTCGCCAGCTGGGCCCGGCGCTCGGGAGTCAGCTGGGTGCGGCTGAAGAAGTCGTCCAAGAGGGCGAGCTCGAACCGCCCGGCCCGCTCCAGCCCGGGAAGGGGGAGCCCGGGTTCGGTCCGCCCCAGCCGAACCGCCCCGCCCGGGCCGAGCTCCTGGGCGAGCCGACGCAGCCCCCGATCGTGGATCACCACGGTCCCCGCCGCCAGGTCGCCCAGCCGCCGCGGTCGGCTGCCGGCGAACATCACCACCACTCCCACCCCGTACAGCACCGGCAGGAAGTCCACAATCCGCACCAGGTTGCGCACCAGGGAGTCGCCGGCGCTGAGGGGGACGCCGTCGCGGTCGACCACCCGGAGCCCGAACATGTACTTCCCCACGGATCGGCCCCCTGAGGCCAGCTCGCAGATCACGTAGTAGGCGACCGGGACGACGGAGGCCACGACGACGATCACGATCAGCACCGGCCCGGAGGGAACGACGCTCAGGGTGAATCCGGAGATGGCGAGGGCGGCCGCGACCAGGATGAGCATGATCACGAGGATGAGCCCGCTGTCCACCAGCGCGGCGAGGCCGCGGGAGCCGATCCCGGCCACCGGCTGCGACACCGAGAGGCTCTCCGGCGTGCGGTACTCGAAGCGATCCAGCACAGCTGGTCGGCATGGTATCTCGGCGCGGGCGCCGGCGTGATCGGCCAGGAGGAGTTCGTCCGCCGGGCCGGGCCGCGCTGGCAGGAGCTCGTCCGGCTGGCGGGGTCAATGCGCGGCCGCCGGTTGCGCCAGGTGGGGGTCGCCGAGGTCGACCGGCTCTCCGAGCTGGTACGCCTGGTGAGCGGAGACCTGGCCACGGTGCGCCGTGACTACCCGGGATCGGAGCTGGTCCCGCAGCTGGAGCGGGTGCTGGCCGCGGCACAGCCGGTCCTGTACCGAAGGCCGGGGAGCGGTGTCGCCCGCCTCCCCGGCTTCTTCGCCTTCGGCCTGCCGCGGCGCTTCCGCGAGTCCCGGGTCTACGTGGCCGGAGCGGGGCTCTGCCTGCTGACCGGGACCGCCACCGGCTGGGCGGCGGCCACCCTGAGGCCGGATCTCGGCGGGCTGCTGCCCGCCGGGTACCGGGCCAGCCTCGCCGCGCACCAGCTGGGGAACCCGGCCGCGCTCAGCGGCCAGCTCGGCTCCCAGCTCTCGGCGTTCATCATCCAGAACAACATCCGGGTGGCCGCCCTGGCCTGCGTCCTGGGGCTGCTGCTGGGGATTCCCACGGTCGCTCTCCTGCTGGTCAACGGGTTCCAGCTGGGAGTCCTCGCCGGGGCCAGCCACCTCGCCGGGCTGGACCTGCAGTTCTGGGCCCTCATCGTCCCCCACGGGGTGATCGAGCTGACGGTGATCTGCACGGCTGCGGGCGCCGGGCTGCGGATGGGGGACGCCGTGCTCCGGCCCGGCCTGCGCAGCCGGGAGGAGGCGCTGGTCGCAGCGGCGCGCCCGGCCGTGGAGCTGGCCCTCGGCGCGGCCTGCCTCCTGGTGGTGGCAGGGATCATCGAGGGGTTCGTGACGCCTTCGGCTCTCCCCGATCCGGCCAAGGTCGCTGTGGGACTGGCCAGCGGGGCGCTGCTCTACGGCTGGCTGCTCCTCAGCGGGCGCAGGACGGCCACCGGGCCGGCGGGCTCGATCTCGGGCAACTGGTAGGCTTGAAGCGTGGAGGTGGTCAAGATCAGGCCCCGGGGCTACTGCCACGGCGTCGTCGAGGCGATTCGGGCCCTGCGCCAGGCGGCGGCCGAGCGCCCGGGTGAGGAGGTGGCCATGCTGGGCCACCTGGTGCACAACGAGCACGTGACCCGCGAGTTCGCCGAGCTCGGCGTGAGGCTGGTCGACGCGCCGTCGCGGCTGGCCGCCCTGGACCAGGTGGAGACGGGGACCATCGTGCTCACCGCCCACGGGGTGTCCCCGGAGGTACGGGAGCGCGCCCTCGCCAAGGGGCTGAAGGTCGTCGACGCCACCTGCAGCGACGTGGTTCGCACCCACGAACTGGTGCGCAGCCTGTGCGCCGACGGCTACACCGTCATCTACCTCGGCAGACGGGGCCATCCGGAGCCTGAGGGGGTGCTCGGGGAGGCCCCCGAGTCCATCCACCTGGTGGAGTCGGTGGAGGAGGTCGACCACCTCGAACTCGAATCTGACAAGCTGGCGGTGACCACCCAGACCACGCTCTCGATGTGGGACACCGGGGCGATAATCGAGCGGCTGCGTCAGCGGTTTCCCCAGATCGAGGTGCACAACGAGATCTGCCTCGCCACCCAGGAGCGGCAGCAGGCGGCGGTCGAGGCGGCCGCCTCCTGCGACCTGGTGATCGTGGTGGGCAGCTCGCGCAGCAGCAACACCCAGCGGCTGGTCCAGGTGGTGGCAGACCTGGCGCACCGCCCCGCACACCTGGTCGACTCCGCCGCCGACCTCCGCCCGGAGTGGTTTCGCGGGATGCACCGGGTCGGGGTCACCTCCGGCGCCTCCACCCCGTCCCAGATCACCCGCGAGGTGATCACCACCCTGGAGGCGATGGACCCGGAACCGGCGGCGCTCCCCGCCTAGCGCCCGAGCTCAGAGGGCCCCCCGGGCCTTCAGCTCGAGGTACCGGTTGATCACCGCCGGGCCGACTCCGGCGCGGCCGCTGTCCACGGTGAAGACCCCGAGCGCCTCCAGCCGAGCCAGAGCCGACCGCCGTTCGCCGAGGAGCTGAAGGGCGGCGGCCCTCCGGAGCACGCTCCTCTGATCATTCGGCACCGAGCGGAGCTCCCGCTCCAGCACCGGGTCGGTCTGGGTCACCACCAGGGGCAGGTGGTGCGGGCGCAGCCGGCTGAGGGATGCCGCGAGCCGCTCGGAGAGGGCGGGATCCGCAAGGTCGGTGAACGTGACGACCAGAGCCCGCGGACCGGGCCGACGGCGCAGCTCGGTGATCGCCAGCTCCCAGTCCGGATCCACCAGATGCGGTCTCAGCCCGCTGAGGCCCTCAAGCAGGCGCTGATAGTGGCTCCGCCCGGAGCGCGGCGGGGCCAGACCAACCAGCCCCTCGGCGACCGCCACCGCCCCGACTCGATCTCCACGGAAGAGAGCCACCCAGGCCAGGAGCAGGGCCGAGGCCAGCGCCACGTCGAGCTTGGTGAGCCCCTCCTCACCAGCCGCCATCAGCCGCCCGCAGTCCAGCACCAGCCAAACCGGCCGCGACCGCTCCGGCTCGTACTGACTGGTCATCGCCCGACCGAGCCGGGCCGTGGCTCGCCAGTTGACTCGGCGGGGATCGTCTCCATCCACGTACTCCCGGATCCCGGCGAACTCCGTCCCCTCACCGTAGCGACGCCAGCTGCGCACCCCCATCTCGGCAACCCCTCCCCGGCGCACCAGGCTCTCCCATCTCCCGATGGCGCGCAGGGCCGGGTACACCGGTACCACCGCGGGCGCGGCGATGGCCGCCTGGCGGCGCCAGAGTCCCAGCGGCCCCGGGCAGCGGACCAGCACCCGATGAAAGCTCAGCCGCCCCCGCCGGACGGGGACGCAGACGTACTCGGCCACCCCCCAGCCGAGCTTCGGCACTGTCAGCTCCATGACGCTGGGCCGGGCGCCCAGCTCCGGGTCGCATTCATCGCGGCAGGTGAGGCGCGTGGGCCGCCGGACGCGAGCGGCGAGCCGCAGCTCCACCCGGTTCTCGGACCCAAGGCTCATCGCCGCTCCGCACAACCGCTCCACCTGCCACTCCCGGGGGGCCGCCCACCAGTCCGCGGCGCAGGCGGCGGCCCAGACCACCACCAGGGCGGCGCCCACGCCCGTCAACGGGGACCAGCCCGCGCCGGCGAGGAGGACGCCCACCGCCACCAGCCCCAGCCAGAGAGCCCGGGGGGTCATCTCCTAGCGGGGCACCGGCACCCGGGCGAGCACCCGCTCGATCACGTCTCGCTCTCCCACCCCCTGCATCTCCGCCTCGGGGCGGCGCTGGACTCGGTGCCGGAGCACCGGCACGCAGAGATCCTTCACCTCCTCAGGGGTGACGAAGTCCCGGCCCCTCGCCGCCGCCAGCGCCTTGCCCAGCCGGACCAAGGCGACGGTGGCCCTGGAGCTGGCGCCGAAGGTCAGCTCGGGAGCCTCTCTCGTGGCCTGGACGATGCCGGTCAGGTAATTGCGCACCTCCTCGGAGCAGGTGACCGCAGCCGCCTCGGCGCGGAGCTCGGCAAAGAGTTCGCGGGTGATCGGCGGGGGGCCGCCGAGCAGCTCCTCGAGGCGGTTGGCGTCGAAGCCCTGATCGACCCGACGGGCCAGCTCGCGCTCCCCCTCAGGGGGAAGGGGAAGGATCTCGACCTTGACCATGAAGCGGTCGAGCTCAGCCTCGGGCAGCGGGAAGGTGCCCTCGAGTTCGATCGGGTTCTGGGTGGCCAGCACGGTGAAGCGCTCCCCCAGCTGGTGGCCCCGCCCGTCCAGCGTCACCTGCCGCTCTTCCATCGCCTCCAGCAACGCCGCCTGGGTCTTGGCCGGGCTGCGGTTGATCTCGTCGGCCAGGAGCAGGTCGGTGAAGATCGGCCCCGGGCGTACCTCGAAGCGGGTCGAGGCCTGGTTGAACACCACCGTCCCCAGGATGTCGGCCGGCAGAAGGTCCGGTGTGAACTGGACGCGTCCGAACCTCGACTCGGTGAGCCGAGCCAGAACGCGGGCCATCAGCGTCTTGGCGGTCCCGGGGAGGCCCTCCAGAAGCACATGGCCCCCGACCACCATGGTCAGCAGGCAGAGCTCAAGGTTCTCGGTGGGACCGACCATCGCCCGGGCCGCGGAGTCCAGGAAGTGCTCGCTCGCCGCCGCCAACCTGGTCATCTGTTGGGCACCTCCTCCGGCGGCGCGCCGCCGCCGACCATCTCCAGCTCGACCCGGCGCGCCCGCTGCGCCAGGCTCACCAGTGTGGGCCCGCTGACCCCGTCCCGGGCGCCCCGCGCCAGCTCTGCGACCAGCGGGGCCGCGGGCCCCAGCGCCCCGGCATCGGCGACAGGTCCACCTCGGGTCCGCCTCGCCAACGAGGCGGTGAGCTCGTCCCGGTACCGGGCCACCACCTGCCGGCGGTCACCGGATCCCGCGTACAGCTGCGCCATCGCCTCCAGGTGGTCGTCGGTGCTCCGGATCGCCGTGAGGCTGCCGGAGGGCAGGGGACGGCCCAGGCGCCGGCCCTGGGAGCCGAGGTACAGGAGCAGCAGCGCGGCCACCAGGATGGCGGCGGCCCCCAGGGGGGTCCCCCAGAGGAGGGCGCTCACCCCGTCGCCCAGCTGGTATCCGTGGTGGATCTCGTCGAAGACCAGGTGGCGGCCCGGGCCCGCGAGCATGGAGAGGATCGCGAACTGGGCGTCGTCCGCCCGGCGCAACCCCTGGTTGGAGAGCGGGTACCCGGAGCCGACCACGATCGCCTCCCCTCGCCCCACCGGCACCGCGGCGGCCACCGGGGTGCTCTCGGTCCCGAGAAGGGGGACCGCCCCGGAGCCGATCGGCCGCAGTCTCATCGCGGACCCCACGCTGACGGTTAGCCCCGGGACCCCGCGAAGCGGCACCAGCTCGCGGGTGGTGCCCAGCCGAGCCGTCCCGGCCGGGGCGAGGCCGATCAGCGCCAGAAGGGGGAGGTCCTTCGCGGCTGACCCGCCCGCCAGGAGCAGCTGCCCGCCGCGGCGCAGGAAGGCGCCGATGGCCCGCACCTGGGCGGCGCCGAAGGGGGTGGTGGGGAGGTACTCCACCAGCGTGGCCCTGGGGCTCTTGAGGGCCGCCCCGAACCCGGAGCCGGTCAGCCGCCGCGGGCTCGCCCCCACCCCCTGGGCCAGGTGGTACAGGGCCCAGCTCCCGGCCCGGCCGGTCGCCCAGCTGCTGGGGTTGCCGTTGTCCGGCGCCGCCCCGGGCGCCAGGACCACCAGCAGGATCGAACCCACCACCACCAGCGCAGCCGAGGCCAGGTAGGGGCGGAGCCGGCGGGGCTTCATCTGCCGAACGCCAGCGCCGTCCGGCGGCAGGCGCTCGTGAACTCCCGGCAGGCGGTGAGGGTCGGCTCATGCCGGCCGTACACCACCGAGTCGAAGCGCGTCACGAGGGGCCGCAGCTCGAGTTCCAGCGCGGACCTCTGCGCCGCCGCGGCCAGCAGCTCGGAGTTGGTCCAGCTGGGGTCGAAGTTGAGGGCCGACGAGGACGACCCGGCCAGGAGCAGTCCCTGGAAGGCGGTCCTGACCGCCTCGCTCAGCCTGCCCTCGCGCTGCAGGCGATCGGCCCGACCGAAGAGGGCCTCCGGGCTGGGAGCAGGGGCGGCCCCCCGGGCTGGTGGGGCCGTTGCGGAGACCAGTGCCGGAAGCGCCCCCCGCTGGCGGTGCAGAAGGACAGTCGCCAAGGTCCCCAGGGCGGCGAGGAGGACCAGGCCCAGCGCCACCCAGAGGAGGCTCCCGCCGGCCCGGTAGAGCGCCTGCAGCCAGCCGAGGACGAGCTGGCCCAACTGGCCAAGGAGGGAGCTTCCGCTGCTCGGTCGGCGGGCCAGTCCGGCGAGCTCGGGGGAGCGATACACCGCCGCCAGGTGGGAGCTGATCGCCACCGCGGACGGTTGCCCGGGGAAGGCGGCGGTCAGCGGCACCGCCCTCTCCCCCGCCGCCCGGGGCAGACGGCCGAGTGGGTCAACCCGGCGCCGGACCTTCGAGCACCTGCCGGGCCAGCAGCTCCAGGTCGAAGGCCTCCTTGCGCACCCGGAGGTCGAAGTAGAAGAGGGTGAGCCCGGTGGCCAGGATGGGCGCGCTGAGGATGGCGATCACCAGCGACCCCACCTCCTGCACGGCGACGCCGCCGGCGCTGTTGGAGCCCAGAGGCGCCGCGATCACCCCAACCAACGTGCCGAGCACCAGGCCGATCAGGAACTCGACGAGGATCAGGGAGATGACCACCCCGAAGGCGCGGCCCACGTTGTCGGCGGTGAGCTCCCAGCTGCGGCGGATGGCCGGCCAGGGGCGGAGGGATTCCAGCACCAGGCTGGGGGTGGAGATGACCACCCGGGCGTAGGCCACCAACCCCGCCACCAGCGCCGCCAGGCCCAGCACGATCCCCAGCAGCACCCCGGCGGTTCCGGCGACCACCCCGAGCAGGGCCACCACCGCGCCGACCACCACGGTCGCCCCCAGCACCAGCCCGAGGAAGATCAGGCCGAGGACGACCAGCGCCCCCCAGCGACGGACGGCGAAGCGGTAGCAGATCCCCGGGGCTGTCGCCCGGTCCAGGAAGCGATCCGAGACGGCCTTGGTGAAGGCGGCGGTCTGGAGCGGCACCACCACCACCGCGGTGATCAGCACGAGCACACCAGCCACCACGAGCTCCCCAACCACGAGGTGGAGCTCATGGGCGAGCTGGGCGGAGGTGAGGGTATGGCCCGGGCTGGTCGTCAGGCCCTTCGGCGCCACGGCCAGGCGGAGGAGGAGGCTGACCAGCTGGTAGGGGACCTCGACCACGGCGATGACCGCCACGAACAGCCAGAAGTTGCGGCGGTAGAGGGTGAACACGGTGTCCAGGAGCTCGGTCACCCGCAAGGGCCGGAGCCGGAGGCCGGGGGGAGCAGCCTGCATCGGCTGCAGCCTACACGAACCAGTTCCCCGCGCTGCTATCTTCACCCAGGTGGAGCAATCCCAACCCCGTCCCCTCCGGGCTGAGCTGGTCCCCCCTGGGCGGGAGCGTCCTCCGGCGGCGGTGGCCCTGATGGTGGCGGCGCTCCCCTTGCTGGCCCGGCTGGCGTACTGGTGGATCAGTCGGCCCCGGCCCGAGCGCGCCGGCGCCGGCGCCTTCACCGGGGCGCCGGCCGCCTGGGAGCGCACCGAGGTGCGCATGCAGAAACGCCTCTTCGGCCGGTGGCGGATCCGGGTGACCAGCACCCGATGGGCCGGCCCTCCTCCGGCGACCGGGGGCCGGCGGGGAGGAGGCTCGCCCTGGTGGCTTCGGCTGGCGCTGCCCCTCGGTGGAGCGGGGCTGCCCCGGCCGGCGCCGACGCTGCCGCGCCTCTCCGCCCCGCTCACCGGCGGAGTCGACCGCCCGGACTGATCCGGCGCCCGGTCGGGTCGCGAGATCCCCGGGTCTCCCCTACGCACGCCCGCCACCCGGGCGAACGGCGGGCCGCAGGCGGCTGACGGCGTGGGCAACCGCCGTCGCCCAGCTGTCATCGGGTTGCGGCGCACCGCGATCGCTGCTAGGATCGCGGCGAGACAAACTTGCTCTCGTCCCACCACATGTCTCCTTCACTCAAGCCGCGCGCCCTGCGCCTGATGGCCCAACTGGGTCTGTTCGGCACGGCGACGCTGGCGGCGTCGCTCCTGGTCACCGGCCAGGCTGGGGCCACCAGCCTCGGCAGCCAGATCGCCCAGTTGCAGGCTCAGGAGAACTCACTGCGGGCGCAGCTGTCGTCGCTCCAGGGGCAGGCCTCCTCAGCCGACCAGCAGGCGGCCGCCACCCAGCAGCAGGTGTCGGCCGCGGAGGCGCGCCTGGCCCAGGGACAGACGCAGTTGGCCGAGGCCAACTCCGCCCTGGCCCAGACCAACGACAGCCTGGCCAAGACCCAGGCCCAGATCGTCCTGGATCGCGACCAGCTCGCCCAGCTGGTGCGCCAGATGTACCAGCACGGCAACGCCAACAACCTGTCCACCGCGATCGCCGACAGCTCCGGGGTGACCCAGTTCTTCGACACCACCCTCCAGCTGCAGTCGGTCGGCCAGGAGTTCTCCGTGCTCACCGGACAGCTCGCCATCGACCAGAGCCGACTCCAGGCGCTGCAGGCGGCCCAGCAGACGCAGCAGCAGCAGGTGGCAGCCCTGGTCGTGAGCCTGCAGGCGACCGCCAACCAGCTCCAGGCCCAGGAGGCTGCCTACCAGCTCCAGGCCAGCTCGCTCACCGGTCAGGCCGCCCAGCTCGCCGGCCAGATCCAGCAGGTGGCGCAGCACATCCAGACCCTGCAGGCCGAGGAGGCCGCCGTCGCCTCCTACGGCGGCCCCGCCGGCGCCCAGGAGGGGACGATCATCAGGACCTTCGCGGCGCCGAGCCCCGCATATCCGGACGGCTATCCCTGGGGCCAGTGCACCTGGTTCGTGGCCGGCCAGACCAACGTCCCCTGGCAGCCCCGCGGCAATGCCGACCAGTGGATCCAGGCGGACTACGGCATGGGAACCCCCTACGCCGTGGGCTCCACCCCAAGGGTCGGCTCCATGGTCGTCTTCGACCCCGGGGGCGCCTACGATATCCCCTACGGCCACGTCGCCTGGGTGGTCGCGGTGGTCGGGCCCTCGACGTTCATCGTCACCGAGGCCAACTTCGTCGGCACCGGGATCGCCGACGAGAGGGAGATCTACACGCTGCAGGGAGTCGCGGGTTTCATCTACGGTTAGGGGGTGAAAGTCCCCCCCCCGGCCGGCGCGCCCGCGGAATCGCCGCCTGGGGCCGGCGTCGCCCGTGACCGCCAGCCCCTCATCATCTACCACGGCGACTGCCCGGACGGCTTCGGGGCGGCCTTCGCGGCCTGGAAGCTGTACGGGGACCAGGCGGAGTACCGGGGCGTGAGCCACGGCGACCCGCCGCCCGATGTCAGTGGCCGCCAGGTCCTCATATGTGACTTCGCGTATGACCGCGAGACAACCCTCAAGCTGGCCCAGCGCGCCGCCGAGCTCACCGTGCTCGACCACCACCGGTCCGCCCAGGCCGAGATCGGCGACCTGCCCTTCTGCATCTTCGACATGGAGAGGAGCGGCGCCGTCATGGCCTGGCAGCACCTGCACCGTGATCCCGCCCCCGTCCTGCTCCAGTACGTCCAGGATCGAGATCTCTGGCGCAACGCCATGCCGGACAGCGAGGAGGTGTCTGCCGCCCTGCGGGCCCGGGACTTCGATTTCCACACCTGGGACTCAATCGAGATCGACCAGCTGCGGGGCGAGGGGCGGGCGCTGCTCGCCTACCAGCGCCGCACCGTGGAGCGGGTGGCGGCCCACGCCAGCCCGGTCGAGATCGCCGGGGTCGCGGTTCCCACGGTCAACAGCCCGGTGCTGCAGAGCGAGCTTGGCGACCGCCTGGCCCAGGGGCATCCGTTCGCCGCCGTCTGGTGGCAGGGAGCCGGGGAGGTCGCCCGCTGGTCGCTGCGCTCCACCGCCGAGGGGATGGACGTGAGCGAGATAGCGGCCAGGTACGGCGGGGGCGGGCACCGCACCGCGGCCGGGTTCAAGGGGATGCCGCCCCGCGACGGCCGGTTGCCCCTGCCCAGCTCCGACTGAGCTCACCCTAACCAGCGGCTCTCCGCGGCCTCCAGCGCCACCATGAGCACGTCGTTACCCGGCCGCCAGCGGCGGGGTGACCGGCCGTTTGCCTCGCGGCAGGCCGGTCCCAATTCGCTCACCCTTTCGAAGTCCAGGACCACGATGCCCGGGGAGAGCGCGGCCGCGCGGGCGGCGTTCTCCGCCTGCTCCGCCTGGCGCAGCGTGTCCGACCGTGCCGGCACCACCACCGCCCGCTTTCCCAGCGCCAGCAGCTCCGCCAGAGAGCTGCGGCCGGCCCGGGCCACCACCAGCGGAGCCCCCCGCAGGCTCTCCGGGTAGCGGGCCGGGTCCGGGGCCGGCTCCAGGTGGGGGTGGCGACGGGGATCCACCTCGCCGCCGGGATAGACGCGGCAACTGGGGATCCAGCCGGCGGCGGTGGCGCGCTCCAGCTCGTCGAGGATGACCCCGGTCGAGTCCGCCAGGCGGCGGTCGCCCCAGCTGCCACCGCCGAGGACCGCGACCGGCCCCTCGTGGGTGGCGTTGGAGCGAAGCACGGACGGCCGCACCAGTGCCGGGAGGCGGACCACCGGGGTCTCGCCGAGCCGGCCGAGACTCCATCCCTGGCGCAGCTCAGCCACTAGGATCAGGTCGGACGCGGTGTGGAAGGCTCTCGCCACGAGGCGCGCACCGCGGGTGTGGCCGGGGCTGGAGAGGTCGTGTCGGTTGGCCACCGCCACCAGGCGGGCGTCCACCGCCTGGCGCAGGATGGGCAGGAGCAGGGGGTAGCCGTGCACCACCAGGGCCGCCGGCCGCTCCCGCTGGATCCTGGTCAAGAGGCGCTGCAGCGACAAGGAGTCGAGGAGGGTCTGCTGGGGGTCCGCTCCCCGCTCCAGGGTGAAGGCCTCGGCGGGGGCGGGAGAGAGGCGGCGCGCCAGGGGGAGGGCGGAGGAGGAGGTCAGCAGCCGCACCGGTGATCCCCCCGCCGCGAGCAGCTCCATGAGGGCCAGGGACTCGGTCAGCCGCCCCAGGCCGGGGTCGGCGCGGGCCAGAAACCAGGTGGGCCCCTGTCGGAGGGCCCGGATGGTTCCGGTTCGGGGTTCAGCCACCTTGGCGGGC
>DAHUYV010000143.1 GCA_027306885.1 Candidatus Dormiibacterota bacterium | reverse complement strand
GGCACATGGGGGGAGTCCCCCGGAGACCACCCGGCGAGGCCGCGGTCAGCTCATGTCGGGCCAGGCGGCCGGCTCGGCCTCCCCGCCCTCGCCCTCTTCGCCGCTCACCCGCTGCTGGAAGCGGGCCGCCACCATCTGCTGGGCCATCGCCTTGGGAATCCCGAACTTCACCAGCGACTTGACCTCGTCGGACATCACCTTGTCGCGCGCCGTCTCCACCGCCGTGATCAGATCGTCGAGCGAAACGGTTCCCTGCTTCACCCTTCAATGGTACCCCGAAGCGGGAACAGCGAACCTCGGCGGCTCAGACGGCGACGGCCGCCGGGTAGTTGGGGTTCAGGCAGAAGCCCTCGTAGTCGATCGGCTCGGTGATGGTGGGATGCTCGCCGCAGACTGGGCACTCCGGGTCCTTGCGGAGGCGGAACTCGCGGAACTCCATGGAGAGCGCGTCGACATGGAGGAGCCGGCCGGTGAGCAGGTCTCCGATGCCGAGGATCAACTTCACCGCCTCGGTCGCCTGGACCAGCCCGACCAGCCCCGGGAGAACCCCGAGGACACCGGCCTCGGCGCAGGAGGGCGCCTCCTCCGGCGGCGGCGGCGAGGGGTAGCGGCAGCGGTAGCAGGGAGACTCCCCGGGCAGCATGGTGGTGGCCTGGCCCTCGAACCGGAAGATGCCGCCGTCCACGAGGGGCTTGTGGAGGAAGACCGCCATGTCGTTGGCCAGGTAGCGGGTGGGGAAGTTGTCGCACCCGTTCACCACCAGGTCGTACTGGGAGAAGATCTCCTTGGCGTTGGAGCTGTCCAGGTGGACGTTGTGCTCCACCACCCGGACCTCGGGGTTCAGGGCGCGCAGCGCCACCGCGGCCGACTCGGTCTTCAGCATCCCGAGGCGCCCCTCGGTGTGGATGATCTGGCGCTGCAGGTTGCTGCGCTCCACCCGGTCGAAGTCCACCAGGCCGATGGTGCCGACCCCGGCCGCGGCCAGGTAGTAGGCGACCGGCGCCCCCAGCCCGCCCGCCCCGATCAGGAGCACCCTGGCGTCCAGAAGACGGGCCTGGCCCTCCTCGCCGACCTCCTGGAGCAGGAAGTGCCGGCTGTACCGCTCCCGCTGCTCCGGGCTGAGCGCCCGCGGCACGCGGTAGGGGTAGCCGAGGTCCTTCCAGGAGCCGAAGCCGCCCTTCAGCGAGCGGACGTCGGAATACCCCATCTGACGCATGGTCTGGGCGGCCAGCAGGGAGCGAACCCCGGCGGCGCAGTAGATGGTCACCGGGCGGCTCCGATCGGGGAGCGCCCCCTCCACCTGGAGCTCGAGGTAGCCGCGCGGGATGTGGACCGCCCCGGTGATGAGGCCCTGGGCCACCTCCTCCGGCTCCCGGACGTCGAGCACTAGGTGGGAGGGCTCGCGCTCCAAGGTCTCGCGCAGGGTGAGGCAGTCAACCTCGGGGATCTCGCGGCGGGCCCGCTCCAGAAGTTCGCGTGAGTTCAGTGCCATGGTTCCTTCTCGCTCCGGCCCGGCCCTGGGGCCGGCGCCTTGGGGACGTTAATCCGACCCCGGGCCAAGAATAACGCTCCCGGTCTGCGCGCGGTCAGACCGGGAGTCGGCGCATCTCACCCGCCAGGACGTGGATGTGCAGGTGAGGCACGGTCTGGCCGCCGCCCGGGCCGACGCTCACGAAGAAGCGATAGCCCTGGGGATGGCCCAGCTCCTCCGCCACATGGTGGGCGGCCAGGGTGAGGCGGAGCCACAGCGCGGCGTCGTCATCGGTCAGGTGGCGCAGATCCTCGATGTGGCGCTCAGGGATCACCAGCGCGTGCGTGGAGGCGGCGGGATGAATGTCGATGAAGGCGAGGATGCCGTCCTCGCGATACACCACGTTGGCGGGCAGCTCGCCGGCCACGATCCGGCAGAAGACGCAATCCTCGACCACCCCTGCATCTTAGAGGGGGCAGGGAGCGGGCCTGGTGGCCCCGCCCCGCAAGCACGAAGGACCTGCGCCGCACCGGGTACGCCTGATACGGTCGGACCATCGCCGCACCAACGCCGCCCGGCCGCCGCTGCGCCAGGGGAGGAGCGCGTCCGGAGAGTGGCGCATCCCGCCCCTCCCCGGTGGGGATCCGGGTGCGGCAAACGGGGTTCGCTGGGAGCTCGCTCAGTGTCGGCAGTTGACCTGACCCCGCTGGGCGACCAGCTGCGCTCCGATCTGGAGCGGCGCTGCGCGGGCCGCCGTCGCCCGTTCCGGCTCGGGGTACTGGTCGAGGAGGGGAACGTCGCCGGCGGTTCATTTGCCCGGTCGCTGGAGCGGGAGTCCCGCGCCGCGGGCATCGAGGTCGATCACCGGGTCGCCCCCGCCGGAAACGCTGACGAGACGCTGCTGATCCTCGACCAGCTGGTGCTGGACCCCACGGTCACCGGCGTCGTCGTGGTTCAGCCGGTGAGCTCTCTGCCCCCCTGGGTGGTGGCGGCCCACCTCCCGGCGAGCAAGGACGTGGAGGCGATCACACCGGCCGCCCTCGCGGCGGCGGCCGCAGGTCGGCGCCGGGGCACCCCGGTGGCCGAGGCCTGCCTGGCCACCCTTCAGCACCTGGGGCTCGAGGTCTCCCGGACCTCCGTCCTCCTGATCGGCCACGGAGCCACGGGCGGTCGGCCGATCGCCCAGCGGCTGCTCGCGGCCGGCGCCCACGTCAGCGTCGTCCAGCACGACGTGGACCAGCTCGACCCCCTCCCCCCCTCCGAGGTCCTGATCTCGGCCGTCGGCATCGCCGGGGTCATTCCTCCAGCGGTCGTTAGGGAGGGCTGCACGGTGCTGGACGTCGGGACCTCAATGGTGGAGGGGTCGCTGCGCGGCGACCTGGGCCCGGAGGCCTCGGCGAGGGCGGCACGGGTGACGCCGGTCCCGGGAGGGATCGGCCGCATCACCTCGGTGTGCGCCCTGCTCTCGCTCACCGAGCTGACCTCGCTGCAGCCCGGGCCGGTGGCCTCCTGGTCGCTCCTGGAGACGGTCGCCCGCCTGCTATCGCCGCGCGATCCCGCCGGAGGTGCCGCCGCCGCGGCCATCACCGGGGCGCTGGCCGCGGCCCTGGACGGGCTGTGTCGGATGCACGGACCCGCCGACGAGATCGCCGGCTCCGGGCACACCGCCGCCCAGCTCCTGCTCGCCGCCGACCGGGACCGGCGGGCCTTCGGTGACTACCAGCGGGCCCAGCGGCAGGGGAACGAGGTCGCCGCGGCCCGGCAGGCCGCGCTGGCCACCCCGGGCGAGATCGGAGAACGCCTCGCCGAGCTGGAGGCACGGCTGCGAGAGTTGACGACGACGCCGAGCCTCGACCTGGACCGGCGCTTGGCGGTGCAGATCACCACGGCGGCCCGGGAGGCGGTTCAACGTCTGCAGCGGGAGTTCTCCGAGCAGGCCTGATCAGGGGACCAGGACTGCGGCGCCGCTCACGCGGTCCTCCTTAAGCCTGGTCAGGGCCACGTTGGCCTCCTCCAGCGGGTAGGTTTCGTGCTGGGTGCGGATGGGGATGTCGGTCGCCAGGCGCAGGAGCTCGGCGCTGTCCCCTCGGGTGAAGTTGGCGACGCTCTGGATGCGCCTCTCCCAGTACAGGTGCTGGTATGCGAATTCGGGAACGCGGTCCAAGTGGATGGCGTTGACCACACAGACGCCGGCGCGGTCGAGGGCCTCCAGCGCCTCGACCACCACCTGTCCGACCGGAGCGAAGGTGATGGCGGCCTGAAGCTGAACGGGGGGGCGCTGCCCGAGCGAGCCCACCCACGCCGCGCCCAGGGCTCGCGCCCGCTCCTGCGCCTCGGGTCCCCTGGTCACGACGAAGAAGTCGCAGCCCCGGTGGCGCGCCACCTGGGCCACCAGCAGCGCCGAGGCGCCAAAGCCGTACAGGCCCAGCCGGTCTCCCGGACCGACGCCGGCCAGCTTGAAGGCCCGGTAGCCGATGATGCCGCCACAGAGCAGGGGGGCGGCGTCGACCGCCGACAGCCCCTCTGGGATCGGATATGCGAAGTCGGCCCGGGCCACCGTCTCCGACGCGAAGCCGCCATCCCGGTCCCAGCCGGTGAAGAGGGCCCTCCGGCAGAGGTTCTCCAGCCCCCGCCGACACATGTCGCAGGCACCGCAGGTTGAGGCCAGCCACCCGATCCCCACCCGGCGGCCCACCAAGGAGTGGTCCACCTGGCCCCCGGCCTCCACGACCCGGCCCACGACTTGGTGTCCGGGCACGATCGGCAGGGTGTGGGCCGCCAGGTCGCCCTCGACGATCTGGAGATCGGTGCGGCAGACGGCGCAGGCCCCCACCTCGACGCGGATCTCACCCGGGCCGGGACGGAGCTCCGGGCGCGACGCCAAGCGCAGGGGCCCGGACTGCGCCGGACCGGGGCGGGCCAGCTCCATCACCCTCATCAGTCAATTGTGGCGCGCCCGGCGGATGGCTCTGGCGTAATACGCTGCATCCGTGCGCTGGTCAGAGCTCCAGGTCCCGTTCGGGCCACCCGCGGGGGCGGACCCGGAGGTGGGCGGAGTCGTGTACGACTCGAGGCGGGCCGGTCCTGACCTCATCTTCGTGGCGATCGCCGGGAGTCACGTGGACGGGCACGACTACGTCGCCACAGCGCTCCAGGGTGGAGCGGTGGCGGCCGTGGTCGAGAGGACGGTGCCCGGCGCCCCCAGTGACCGCCAGGTGGTGGTGAGGGATTCCCGGGTGGCCCTGGCCCGGCTGGCGGCCGCAATCGAGAAGCACCCTTCCCGGCAGCTGTCGGTGGTCGGGGTGACCGGCACCGACGGCAAGACCACCACTTCGACCCTCCTCCACGCCGCTCTCTCGGAGTCTCTGGGGCCGGTGGGCTCCCTCACCACCGTCGACTTCAGGATCGGAAGCGAGATCGAGCCCAACCTGACCCGCCAGACCACCCTGGAGGCGCCTGAGGTCCAGCGCCTCCTGCGCCAGATGGTGGACCGGGGCTGCCGGGCGGTGGTCCTGGAGGCCACCTCGCATTCCCTGGTCCTCCATCGGCTCGACGAGGTCGCCTTCCAGGGGGCGGTGTTCACCAACGTGACCCACGACCATCTCGACTTCCACGGGAGCTGGGAGCGGTACCTGGAGGCCAAGGCCTCACTGCTCGACCGGGCCGCCGCCACCGGCGGGTTCGCGGTGCTGAACCGGGACGACCAGCGAGCCTACGGCCCACTGCGTGAGCGTTGGAACGGCCCGCTGCTCACCTACAGCGCCCGGGGGGATCAGTCCGCGGACCTCTTCGCCGAGAGCGTGCTCCCGGACGACCGCGGGCTGAGCTTCCGGGCAAGGACGCCGGCCGGCCCGGTGGCCGTCCGCCTTCGGATGGCGGGCCGGTGGAACGTCGGCAACGCCCTGGCGGCGCTGGCGGCGGGAATGCTGCTGGGGCAGGCGCCGGAGGCGCTGGCCGAGGGTCTCTCGCGGCTGGAGGCGGTGCCGGGCCGGATGCAGCGGGTCGATCAGGGCCAGCCCTTCTCGGTGGTTGTGGACTACGCCCACACCCCAGCGGCACTCAGCCTGGCGCTGCACGAGCTGCGCCCGGCCACCCCGGGTCGGCTGTGGGTCGTGTTCGGCAGCGCCGGCGAGCGCGACCTCGCCAAGCGTGCCGAGATGGGTAGGATCGC
>DAHUYV010000039.1 GCA_027306885.1 Candidatus Dormiibacterota bacterium | reverse complement strand
GACCGCCGCCCTCGGTGGTCAGGGGATCAACCTGGTCACCCTGGAGGGGGACGGGACGGTGCTGCTGCAGTCGGTCAACCTGCACGGCCTGGCCGAGACCATGGAGAAGCTGATCGGGGACGCCGGGGAGGAGAAGGGGCGCTCGGGGATCCCCGGGCTGTTCAACTAGCGGGGCCAGCGCGCTCCAGGAGGGTCGTCATGGGACTGATGGACAAGCTCAAGGGACAGGCGGAGCAGATCGCCGCCCAGGCTCGGGAGGGCACCGCCCAGGTGCAGGCCCGGGTCGACCAGGCCCAGGCCAAGCGAGCGACCGACGGCCTTCTTCGAGAGCTCGGTGCCGCCTATTACGCGGAGCAGCGCCAGGGAGGCGCGCACGACGCCGTCGAGCAGGCGCTGGCCGCCCTGGACTCCCACGCCGGGCCATCGGGCACCATCGACGCCTCCCCCACCCCGGCTGCCGCGCCGACCGCCCTGGAGGCACCTGCCGGAGACTTCAAGCTGGACGACCTCTAGCGCCTAACGGGCCGCAGCCCGGTTCTCCCCAAGCCGCGCCTCCTGGACGGTGACGCGAGTCACCCGTTTGGTCGAGTTCGGGCCCGCGGCGTTGGCGCCCCAGCGAGAGAGCCGGGCGGGGCGAGCCTCGCGCTCCCAGCACCGGTCCCGCTCTGCGAGATCGCCACCGTGGGGCGGAGGGCCCCGAAGTGGGCGCGGAGAATCCCCCTCCCGGACGGGCGGGCCCACGCCTTGGGGAGAAGCTCCAGCTGAGCGGTGGGCAGCCGGTCCCTCGCCCTCGGGCCGCTCTCCCGCCGGTGACGCGCCGGAGGCGCGGAGTGCCCCATATAATCCGACCGCTATGGAAGTGAGGGGGGCGGCTGAGCCCCTCCCGGGCGCCCCCGGTCGGATCGCGGGCTGACGCGCGGGTGAGTGTCGCCGCCGGAATCTCGCGCTATCGCTCGGTTCTGAGACATCGTGACCTCCGGCTTCTGCTCACCAGCGAACTGATCTCGGGAAGCGGCTCCTGGGCCTACAACGTGGGGCTGGCGGTCTACGTGTACGAGCGCACCCACTCCGCCTTCTGGGTCTCGGCGATCTTCGTCGCCCGCTTCATCCCCTCGATGCTGGTCTCGCCATACGGCGGGATCGTCGCCGAGCGACTGGAGCGGGTGCGCCTGCTCACCGGGTCCAACCTCATCATGATGGGCTGGCAGCTGCTGCTCACCCTGACGGTGGCGCTGCACCTGCCGGTGGCGCTGGCGATCGGGTGGGCGACCCTGACCTCGATCACCAGCACCGCCTACACCCCGGGGGTGGCGGCGATGGTCCCCCAGCTGGCGGGGGAGGACGATCTGGCGGCTGCCAACGCGCTCAACAGCACCATCGACAACCTGCTGGTGGTGGTCGGCCCCGCGCTGGGCGCCGCCCTCCTCCTCCTCGGCTCCCCCACCCTGGTCTTCGCCGCCAACGCCGCCACCTTCGGGGTGGCGGCGATCCTGGTCCGCTCGATCAGGGCGCGCTCGCGGCCCAGCGACGTCACCGAGGCGGGGGCCGCGGGCCCGTTCGCCCAGATGTGGCGCGGCCTGCAGGCGCTGGCGTCGTCGCCCTCAGCTCTGGCGCTGGTGAGCTTCAGCGTCCTGGCCAGCTTCGTGTACGGCACCGATACCGTCCTCTTCGTCTACATCAGCAAGCTCCAGCTGGGCACCGGGGCCACCGGCTACGGGTACCTGCTGGCCGGACTGGGGGTGGGCGGAATCCTGGCGGCGCTGATGGTCAACGAACTGGCGGGGCGGCCCCGACTGGGCCCGGTGATCACGGTGGCGATGGCCGTCTACTGCGTCCCCACGGCGGCGCTGATCTGGGTCCACAGCCCGATCGCGGCCTTCGTCCTGGAGGTGATCCGAGGCGGCGGGACCCTGGTCGTGGACGTGCTGGCGGTCACCGCCCTGCAGCGTTCGGTGGCACCGTCAATGGTGGCCCGCGTGTTCGGGGTCTTCTTCGCCTTGGTGATGGCGGCGATTGCGATCGGGGCGCTGGTCACCGCCGCGCTCCTCACCACGATCCAGCTGCACGCCACCCTGGCCGTGCTCGGCCTTGGCATTCCCGCGCTGGCCGTGGCCGCCTACCCCTACCTGCACCGAATCGACAGCCGGGCGCTGGTTCAACTGGAGGCGATCAAGGGCAAGGTGGAGCTGCTCAGCGGGCTCGGCATCCTCGCCGCCGGCTCCCGGGCTTCGCTGGAGCGGCTGGCCCGAGCCTGCTCGGAAGAGACCGCGGGCGCTGGCGAGGCGATCGTCCGCGAGGGGGAGACCGCCGATGCCTTCTACGTCCTGCGGGAGGGCCGGGTGGACGTGAGCGCCCTCGGCGAGGGCGCGACGGCTCGCCATCTGCGCACCCTGGGCCCGGGTTCCTTCTTCGGGGAGATCGGCCTCCTCGAGCAGATCCCCCGCACCGCCACGGTGACCGCCCTCGAACCGTGTCAGCTGTACCGGATCGCCGGCGACGAGTTCCTCGCCGCCCTCACCTCCGGCTCTGCCGCCCAGGGCTTCCTCGAGGGGTCCAGGGCCCGGCTCTCCCTCAGCCACCCGACCTACCGCGCCCGGTACGGGGAGGCGGCGACGGCCAGCTGACCTGTGGCAGACTCTGGCGCTGTGACCCAACCAGAAGGAGTCGCGCCTGGGGCGGCGGAGGCCGAGCCCTGGCAGGAGCCGGTCCGCGGGGGGCCGGCGGATCCGCTGGCCCTCTCCCTCTCGGGCCACGACCAGCTGCTCGCGCTGCGCGACGGCAGGGTGAGGCTGCCCTCCAACGCCCGCCTCACCGGCCGGCGGCTGACCGCGGTCGGGGAGCGCGAGGTCACCTACGCCATGCCGCTGAGCCCGTGGCTGCAGGGGCCCAAGGGGACCATCCACCCCGGGGTGCTGGTGCTCCTCGGCGACTCCGCGCTCACCTCGGCGGTGGTGACCGCGCTGCCCCCGGGGGTGATCTTCACCACCGCGGAGCTCTCCATGACCTACCTGGGCGAGATGCCGCGTCCCGGGGGAAGTCTGCTGGCCCACGCCCGGGTGCTGCACACCGACGACCGCCACGGCCTGGCGGTGGCCGACCTGGTCGGACCGGGGGGCGAGCTGCTGGGATTCGGCACCTCCCGGGTCTTCCTCCAGCCCCCGATCGACCTCAGCGATATGCCGGCACCCCCGCCTCCCCCACCCGAGCCCGAGTGGGGCTCCCCCGACCCCTGGGAGCGGGAGCGGGAAGAGGAGGCGCACGCGGCGGGGCCCCCGCCCCCCCACGGCCTGGAGGTGCTTCTGGAGACCGCCGCCGGAGGCAGACCCCGGTCCCCGATCGACCGCCTCTTCGGGATCACCGTCCGCGGGGTCGAGGAGGGGGCGATCACCTTCGAGATGCCGGCCTCGGAGTGGTTGACCAACGAGCTGGGGATGGTGGGCGGCGGAACCCTGGGGCTGGTGGCGGAGTCCGCCACCTCGGCCGCCGGACAGACCGTGGCCCGACCCGGCTCCCCGTACCGGGCGCTGGACGTGAAGATCAACTTCCTCCAGCCGGTGCCCCCTGACGGCTCCCCCATCGTGGCCACCGGTCGGGCCGTGCACCGAGGTCGGCTGGTGGTGGCGACCACCGAGGTGATCCACCAGGGACAGCTGGTGGCGCTGGCCACCGGGTCCACCGTTCTCGGAACCTGAGGGCGACGGCAAGGCTCCGTTGCGCCTGCCGGGCGCGGCCCGGGCGTCAGCCGGGAGGGAGGCGCACCCTGGTTCCGGACTCGGCGCTGGCGCGGGCCGCCTCCACCACCTGGAGCACCTGCAACCCCGCCTCGGGGGGCACCGGAAGGGGCCCCCGTCCCGAGATCGCCGCCGCCATCTCCGGGTAGAAGTCGGCGTAACGGCCGGCCGGGAAGGGCACCGGCTCCCCCTCGCCCCGGCTCTGGCCGAGAGAGAGGATCTCGGCTCCATCGGCGCCCCGACCGCCGAAGCCGGGGGCTCCCGGGCGCAGCCCGGACCGAAGCTGCTCCTCCTGAGGGTCGAGCCCGAAGGTCAGCAGCGCCGCACGATCCCCGAGGAGCCGGAACCGCGGCCCCAGGGCCGGCGCCACGGCGCTCATCCAGAGATGGGCGTAGCGGGACCCGGGAAAGGCGAGCGAGACGAAGCAGTCATCCTCAGCCCGCCCACCCCGGCGGGACACCAGCTCCGCGTACGCCCCAACGGGCCGCCCGAACAGCACCAGCGCCTGATCGATGAGATGGCTCCCCAGGTCCAGCAGGAGACCACCCCCCTCGGCCGGTGTCAGCTCCTCCCTCCACGAGCCCGGGGTCAGCTCAGGACGCCAGCGCTCGAAGCGGCTCTCCAGCCGGTGCACCTCCCCCAGCCTCCCCGCGCGGACGACGCGCTGCAGAAGCAGGAAGTCGTCGTCCAGGCGCCGGTTCTGGAACACGGAAAGAAGCAGATGGTGGCGCTCAGCT
>DAHUYV010000028.1 GCA_027306885.1 Candidatus Dormiibacterota bacterium | reverse complement strand
CCAAGAGGCGCTCGCAGACGTGGGACCCGAGGAACCCCGCCCCTCCGGTCACCACGACCCGGCTCACGGCCGGCCCACCCCGACATACCGGAAGCCGGCGGCCCGCGCGGCCCCCGGATCGAGCAGGTTGCGGGCGTCGATCAAGACCGGCTCCGCCAGGGCAGCCCGAAGGGCGGGCAGATCGACACGACGGAACTCGTCCCATTCGGTGAGAACCAGGAGGGCGGAGGCCCCCTCGGTGGCGGCGGTGGCCTCCGACGCTACCGTCAGCCGTTCGAGGCGCGAGGCGGGAAAGCCCAGCGCCCCCCACTCTCGAACCAGCGAGACCGGCAGGGCGGGGACCGACTGGTGCGGGCGAAGGGTGGGGTCGAACGCCCGGACCTCGGCTCCGCTCTCCAGGATCTGGGACACGACCCGCAGGGCCGGGGACTCGCGAAGGTCGTCCGTCCCCGCCTTGAAGGTGAGCCCCCACACCGCCACGCTCCGGCCCGGGAGCACCGGCTCGGTGGCCTCCAGCCGCAGGTGGTCGCGGAGCGCCTGCTCCAGCTTGCTGACGATCCGACGGGTCTGGGCCTCGTTGGTGTCTATGACCGACTGCAGGAGGGGAAAGTCGAAGCCGGCCTCCTTGGCGATGTGCAGCAGTGCGTGGGTGTCCTTCGGGAAACAGCTGCCCCCCCAGCCCGGCCCCGGGCGGAGGAAGTCGAACCCGATCCGGCGGTCGTAACCGAGGCCGAGGATCACGTCCCGGACGTCAGCCCCCACGGCGTCGCAGAGGCCGGCCACCGCGTTGATGAAGCTGAGCTTGGTGGCGAGGAAGGTGTTGGCCACGTACTTGATGGTCTCGGCGGTGGCGGCATCGGTCACCACCAGCGGCGCTCCGGTGCTGGCGAAGAGGGCCCCGACCCGGGCCGCGGCGTCCTGGTCGTCAGCCCCCACCACGATGCGATCCGGCCGCAGGCTGTCCTGCACCGCGGTCCCCTCGCGGAGGAACTCAGGGTTGGAGACCACCGTTATGTCCTGGCGGGCTATCGTCTGCTCCACCAGGCGGGTGGACCCGATCGGCACGGTCGACTTGTTGACCACCACCGAGCCGGAGCGCAGGTGGGGGCCGATCTGCACCGCCGCCTGCTCCAGGTAGGTGAGGTCGGCCGAGCCGTCCGGCCGCTCGGGGGTGGGCACACAGAGGAAGGTGAAGTCCACATCGTCCACCGCCGAGCCGGCGCTCCCGACGAAGCTGAGTCGCCCCTCGCGCCAGCCCTGCCGGATGACTTCCGGCAGCCCTTCCTCGAAGATCGGGACCCCACCCTCCTCGAGAACCCGAAGGCGCTCGGGGTCGGACTCCGCGCAGCAGACCCTGTGCCCGAGGCTGACCAGCGCCGCCGCGGTCGGGAGGCCGACGTGGCCGGCGCCGATCACCGCGATCCGCGACGGGGTGGGAGGACGGCCAACGCCGCGAGTGGCTGCGCTCACGGGGCCGCCGCGCCTTCGGCCCAATGGCGGCCGGGCGAACTCCCGTGCCGGACCGATGCGTCCCCCAGCCCAAGTCGGACCTCTACTGCCGGGAAGTGACGGCGACGGATGCGCGTTGCTCCGATCATTAGCGCCTCGTCACACCCCCACTGAACCCGGACCTCGGCCCGCCACCGGCGCGGGCGCACCGGGTCTGGTCATTCTACCGGCCCCCCGAACGGCTCCCGCCCTCGGCATCCGGCTCTGAGAGGTTGAGGACGGCGCCGTC
>DAHUYV010000002.1 GCA_027306885.1 Candidatus Dormiibacterota bacterium | reverse complement strand
CGAGCGGCGGGCGATCCTCGCCGACTACTACCGCGCCTTCCTGGACCTCCGCGATTTGCCGATCCCGACGATCGCGGCTGTGAACGGCCCCGCCGTCGGCGCCGGCCTCAACCTGGCACTGGCCTGCGATCTCCGCATCCTCGCGGCCGGGGCTCGGCTCGCGGCGCCCTTCCTGCGCCTCGGAATCCACCCCGGTGGAGGCTGCACCTGGATGCTGACCCGGATCGCCGGAAGTGCCACGGCGCGAGAGCTCCTCCTGCTCGGGGAGCCGGTCCTTGCGGAGCGCGCCCTCCAGCTCGGCCTGGCCGCCGAGGTGGTGCCCGACGATCGCCTCTTGGACCGCAGCCTGGAGGTGGCCACCCAGCTCGCCAGGCTCCCCGGCCAGGTCGTCATGGATCTCAAGATGACCTTGAACCTCGCCGAATCCGGCGCCTCCTTCGCGGCGGTGCTGGCGGTGGAAGCCCAGGCGCAGTCGGAGTCGATGGGCACCGACGACGCTCGGGAGGGCTGGACGGCGTTCCGGGAGCGACGGCAGCCGAGGTTCCGGGACCGCTGACGTGGCCGGGGCGCCCTTCGAGGTGCCCCGGGCTGGACGCGACCCTCGGCCCCAAGATCGGGACAAGCTGACCAACGGCTGGCTGCGCCGATCACCGTGCGACCCGAGACCGACAGGTGCCCAAGGTGACGGGGGCGACCGGACCGCCCCCGGGATGACCACCAGTCCCCGGGGATCCGGCGGAGGTGGCGCTGCAGGTGGGGGCAGGACAGAGACGCGGCAGCCGACCGTGTTCCGGGATCGCCCGCCGAATCGCTATCGATCGCGTAGGGATCGATGCTGTGATCTTCGACCGGAAACGGTCCTGACCGACGCCGCCTCGATCCATGGGTTGGCCGGGAAGCGGGTGTTCGACGCCCACCCCGCCGAATGGGCCCGGGGTCATGGAGCGACGCTGGAGGCCTTCGACCCCGTGGCCGACTACCGCGCCCCCATGGCCGGCCGGCCCCCCAACTCCGGCGTTGCTGCCATCCTGGCGGCCCGGGGGATCGAGCGCGCCGTGGGGTGTGCCGAGGACCCGCCCGAGCTCCAATCGGTCTGGGGCCTGGTCAACCGCAAGCGCGAGGCGTTCGGCGCGGTGATGGCGGTGCACGCCGTGGCAGTTCGCCCCCCGGCTGTGGACCTCTTGCTCCAACTACGCGCGGCGGCGGCGGCCGCTGCCCGACCGGTACCCGGAAGCGTCGGCCCGCCTCTCGGTGGAGCCGGGAACGGCTGCGGCGGTGGAGGGGGCGTCCCAAGGGGTGACGGCTGCCCGCGCCGGCGGTGTGGGGCCGGTCGTCCGGGTCGATGCCCCGGCCCCCGACCGGGAGCCGGTCCGATCCCCGACGGACGCGGTGCTGTCCGACCTCCGCGGCATCACCGTCGCGAAGCCCCTTCGTCACGAGACGGGTGATGACGGCAACCGGCTCTGGTGGCACCCGCCACGGTGGGCAGCCGTTGTCGTGAGCCAGGACTCATCTGGGCCGGTGCTGCGTCGCAGTTGCCGCTCTTCGCAGCCTCACTCGCGACGGAGTTAGAGGGCCAGGCTGGGGAAGACGAACGACAGGAGAAAGGCGACCAAGCCGAGGCCTGGAATCGGCACGTTGCCCTTTCCACTGCATCGGAAGGCGACGATCTCGTCCTCGGCGGCGTGGCGCTCCGGGCGGTGACCCAGGCGGCCCTGACCTACATTCCGGCCATGAACCACCTCATTCAGGCCGCCCCCATATCGCCCGCAGCCTGGTTGCAAATCCCCGGGGCGGCGACCGTCACAGGTGCGGTGGTGGCTCTGCTGAAGCGGTTACGCGGTCTTTCCCCCTGACCGCGCCGACGTTGAGCGAGCTGGCCGCCCGCTTCTGTGCCCCCTAACCGGCCCCGGCGGAGCCCCGAGCCGATCGGGCCCTTTCGGGCGCAGCTGGGATGACGGGCACCACCCCGACATGGGGCAGAGCTCGCAGCGCGGGCGCCGGGCCACACAGACCAGCCGCCCGTGCTGGATCAGCCGAAGGCTGAACCCGGTCCAGTCTTCCGCGGGCACCAGCTTGCAGATCTCGGCCTCGATCCGCACTGGGTCCCTGGTCTTCACCAGGCCGAGCAGGTTGGTGAGTCGGGTCACGTGGGTGTCCACGGCGAACCCCGGAACCCCGAAGCCGACCCCCAGCACCACATTGGCGGTCTTGCGCCCCACACCGGGGATCTGCACCAGCTCCTCCATGGTCTTTGGCACTTGGCCCTGGAAGCGGTCGGAGATGGTCTGGCCCATGGCGATGAGGCTCCTCGCCTTGGCCCGAAAGAAGCCGGTGGCGTGGATCAGCTCCTCCAGTTCCCCGGCATCGGCGCCGGCAAAGTCCGCTGCCGACCGCATCCTCGCGAACAGCGCCGGGGTGACCTGGTTCACCCGCTCGTCGGTGGTCTGGGCCGACAGGATGGTGGCCACCAGGAGCTCCAGCGGATTGCTGTGGGTGAGGGCGCAGACCGCCGGGTGCCGGGCGCTCAGCGCCGCCACGGTGGCCAGCGCCCTCTGCCGGGGCGACCTTGGCTGGGAACCCGGCTCGGCGACCATTACCGAAGGGTACGACCACGGCGCGGGGTCGGCGTCGCGGCGCGCCGCCCCGGTATCCTGAGGCGATGCTGGACCGCCATCTCCACAGGGTCGTGCGCGCGGCTCGCACCACCCCGGTGCCGCTGGGGCTGGGAGGGCTGCTTCTGACGGCGCTGCTCGCCGGCTGCGCGGCATTTGGCAACGTGGGCAACCCCACAGACGCCCACCTGGCGATCGCCCCGGGCAACCAGGTGGCCCAGGCCAACAGCAACCTCTCGCTGAAGGTCCTTCCCAAGCTCCCGGCCAATCCCGAATACACGGTGATCATCTACCACAACGTGAACACGGTCGGCGAGTTCGTCCCCGAGCTGCTCACCGTGCCCGTGGGCTCGGTGGTCGAGTGGGTGTGGACCGATCACTACGATCAGCACAACGTCTGGTGGATCGACCAGGACCTGATCAACTCCCCCACCAAGGGGGCGGGCTACAAGTGGGCGGTTCAGTTCCTGACTCCCGGCGTCTATGACTACTACTGCACCCTGCACCCCGGGATGCTCGGCCGTGTGGTCGTCACCGGCTAGGCGGCTGCTCCGCCCGGCGGCGGCGGCGGTGGTGGCCACCTCGGCGCTGATCCTGGCCGGCTGCGCCAGTCCGGCCACCGCCGCCCGGCTGGCTCTGCAGGGCTTCCTTCTGGACGTGCACGCACACTCTGTCGTGTACGCCTACACACTGCTCACCAACTCCGCCGAGAGCACGACGCCCTTCCTGCCCTTCTTCAACGGGGTCAACTCCTCCCGGGCCGACTTCCGCATCGAGGGATGCCGGGTGCTGAACCTCAACCAGGTCAACTGCACTGTCGCGGTCACCCCTCCCGGGGCCCCGACCCGCCGGGTCACGGTGCAGATGCTGGAGGAGGGCAACGCCGGGGACTGGCTGGTGGCGGCACCCTTCACCACCAAGGGCGCCGACGCCATCCTCCTCTTCCAGTAGGCGAGCTGGCCCCTCCCTATCCGGCCTCTTCTTCTCCGGGCCGTTGCAGCAGCCAGGGGAGGGCCTCGGCCATCGCCGCCAGCAGGAGCTCAGCCTGGTCGAACGGCAGCTGATCCTCGACCAGCAGGGCGAGCGCCGCCGAGCTCGCGGCCCGCTCCGCCCGGTGGCCCACCTCACCATGGGCCTCACGCCAGCTGCGCATCGCCTCCGGCCCCTCGGTCATGCCTTCCAGCGAACGCTCCAAGCGGCGCCACTCCTCCCCACGGCCGCTGGCCTCCACGAGCCTCATCGCCTCCCGCCGGGCGTCCTCGTACTCCCGCCAGCGCTGCTCCGACGTGAGGCGGTCCCAGCCCGCGGCGGCGCGGGCCACCGAGTACTCACCCATCTCGCGCATGTCGGCGGCCAGCCGCCCCACGCCCCGTTCCCCGGGACCGAAGCCGTACCCGTCGGAGTCGATGTCGGACATTGGCAAGCCCCCCACTGCGGAGCGATGAGCCCCCTGTCCGGCAACGTTAGCGCAGCGCGCGCCTCCCGGACAGGGAGTCGAGGCGGACCCCTGCGTCCCAAGGCTCATCGACCGCCCCCCCGCCCAGCTCAGTTGGCGGCGGGACCGCTCCTGGGACCGGACGCGGCCGCACCCTGGTGGCCCCGGGCCCTGCCGCCCCCCTCTGCCGGCGCCTTGGCGAGCTGGGCCGCAGATTGCTCCGCCCCGCCTCGCGGCTGATCCCCGGTCAGTGCCTCCCCGGTGCGGTCCAGGAAGTCCTTGATGGTCGCCTCTGCCAGCCGGTGCAGGGCCAGACGGTCGATGGTCTGTCCCACCGGGCCGAGCGGGGGCCGGTAGTTGACGCTGATCACCAGCTGGGTCCACTGCCGGCCCAGAGCCCCCAGCTCCAACTCCCCCTCGAAGGCTGGGAAGAGGGATTGCGCGCCGGTGGCCACCCAGGTGACGGGAAGCACCGCACGCCCGGGGCTGCGCAGCGCCGGGCCCAGGCGCAGCTTCACCCGCTTGCCGAAGCGGTGGCGGGCGAGGTCGAACCCCACCTGGGCGAGCAGCAGCTCGCCCCGACGGTTGGCGGTGGCCGCCAGGCCCGGCAGCCAGACCTCGGGCGCCTCGAGTAGCCGGCTCTCGGTCAGCTCAAAGGCCTGGGGCAGTTCACAGTAGTAACGAAGAAACATCGCGGCGCCTTCAGCCCGAGGCCCCGCCGCCCCGGGGCGGCGCTGCCCCGAGCGCGGGCCTGACATCCTCGCCAGGGGGCTGGACGGGGGCCCGGCGGCGGGGTTCGGCGACCACCTTTCGGCCTCCTCGCGTGCCGGCGGGGGGGAGCTTGTCGCTCCCGGAACGCAGGTCGATCACCACCGGATTGCCGGACCGCTCGGCGAGCCGGGTCAGGGTCGGCAGGCTCAGCCGTATCACAGTGCCCTGGCCCGGCGCCGACTCGACCTCCAGCTGGCCGCCGGCGAGGGCGGCCCGCTCTCGCATCGCCCGCAGACCGGGGCTGGCCTCGTGTTCCTCGGGGCGGAAACCACAGCCGTCGTCGCGGATGAGCGCCCGCAATGTGCGGCTGCCGAGGCTCAACTCCACCGTCACCCGGCGCGCCCCGGAGTGACGCTCCACGTTGCGGATGCCCTCTTGGACGATCCGGAAGAGGTCGGTCCTGCGGTCCCAGGTGAGCTCCGGCTCAACGCCGCGCACGCGGAACGCCACCTCAAGCCCCGAGCGCCGGGCGAACGTGGTGAGCAGTTGACGCAGCGAGGCTTCGAGGCTCAGGTCGTCGAGCACCGGGGGCCGCAGCCCATCGGCGAGCTCGCGGAGCCGAAGCACCACCGCCACCAGGCCCTGATGCACACCCTCCAGCTCGGTCCGCCGGCCGGGCGATAGTTCGCTCTCCTGGGTTGCCGCCTCGAGCCGGCGGGCGAGGTAGATGAGGGTCTGCAGCGGGTCGTCGTGGATGTCCTGGCCGATCCGCCGCCGCTCGTCCTCGTGCAGATGAAGGGTCTGGAGCGCGTAGGACTCGGTGATCCTCTGGCGCTGGGCATCCTCGGTCACGTCCTGGAGGATGATCTGAAGCAGGGGATCATCCCCGCCGTCGGTCAGGAGGGTCGAGAGCGGCCGGAGGTCCCAGTTGAGGCCCTCGAGCCCGGTGACCGTCAGCAGCTTGGGCGGCGTCTGGGCCAGCAGCTGTCGGGCCACGCTCTCGCCGAGGAGGTCCGCGAGGCGGCGGCGACCGACGCGGTCGCCGAAGAGTGCCTTGGCGGCGGGGTTGGCCTCCCGAAGACCGCCGGAGCCGTCGACCACCAAGGTCGGGGACGAACCGGCCTCGAACAGCGCCCGATAGCGGGCTTCCGCGGCGCTATGAGCTCGGACGGCAGCATCGGCGCGCCGACGCGCCACCGTCTCCCGCTCGACCCGCTGCCCCACCGCCACCGCCCCGACCCAGATGATCGCCAAGAGCGTGGCGTCCGCCAGCAGGTCGGAACGGGTGTCGATGATCAGCAAGTCGGGCAGCATCAGCAGGCTTCCCCAGGCGGCGCTGGCACTCGCCCCGCCCAGTCCGAACCTGAGGGCGGAGTAGATCACGGGGAGGAGGAGCAGCCCGACGGTTGGGTAGTCGGGCAGGCCCCCGGGAAGGTGGGCGCCGCGGACATCGAGGAACACATGCCCGGCCACGATGCCGAGGATCAGACCTTGGATCGCCCAGAAGCGTCGATCCCGGAGCGGCGGGCGCAGGACCTGGTGCGCGATCTCGGGGAACGTGGGCAGCGCCCCGGAATGGCGGGCGGGCGGAGTGACCCCGCCCGTCCGCCCCGCCGGCTCCCCGTTCACATGCCGGGCTCGCTGCGCGGCCGGCAGCTCTCCAGCACCGCCTTGGCCGCCTCCCGACCCTGTGCCATGGCCCCCACCACGGTTGAAGGGCCCACCAAGGCGTCGCCCACCACCCACATCCTCTCCCCTCTCGGAGCATGAGCCGCGTCGAGGCCGATCGCCGCCTGATGCCGCCAGAGCCAGGTCCACCAACTGGTCCGGAATGAACCTCCCCCGCCCCGGTCGCGTCGCCGTAGCAGCCGGCCCCAGAGCCCAGCCTCCGCCGGCACCTCGGCCACCGCCAGGGCCACCTCGCGGGCGAGGGCCTGCGAACCCACCGCGCCGCCAGCGAGGATCCCACTCGCCAGCCAGCGCCGGGGTGCGATCGCCTTGCGGAGGTCGACTGGGGGGAGTGGCAGCTCCAGGGCCCCGAGGGGCAGGTCCTTGGCAACCCTGTACCCGAGGGCGAAGACCACGCGGCTGACCATGATCCGCTCCGGCTCCCCCGGCACCACATGGGGCAGCTCGCCAACCCGGCGCTGTGAGGTTCGCCGCAGCCAGGCCGCCGCGACCCCGATCGAGTCGCCCTCCAGACGGTCCACGGTGGTGGAGAAGCGCACCTCCACCCCTTCCTCCCGGGCCTCGGCCAGTTCGTCCGGGCGCACCCTGGTGAACCGCTCGTCCATCCACTCCACCGCGACCACATCGGCCCCCAGTCGGCGCACCGTCCGGGCCACGTCCATGGCGGTGTTGCCCCCGCCGATGACGAGGACCCGTGCCCCCGGCCCGATCTCCGGCAGGCGCTCTCCGTTCAGAAGCGCCTGCTTGGCCCGGAGCAGAAACGTGGTGGCATGCTCCACCCCGAAGAGATCCCTGCCGGCCACCGGGGGAATGATCGGTTGACTGGCGCCGTGGGCCAGGATCACCGCGTCGTGCTCGGCGAGCACCGTCTCCAGAGGGACCTTCGTCCCCACCTCGACTCCGGTCTTGAGGTTGAGCCCGGCCGCCAGCAGTGCATCGATGGGGCGCTCGGCGACCCGGGTCGGAAGGGTGAAGTCGGGGATGCCCCAGTGCAGCACCCCTCCCGGACGCTCGTCCTTCTCGAACATGGTCACGGTGGCTCCGGCTTGAAGGAGCTCCCACGCGGCAGCGGCGCCGGCCGGTCCCGAGCCCACCACCGCCACCGCCAGGCTCTTCCCGTTGACCGCGGAGGGAATCAGCTCCGGGACCGGGGCCCGGTCGGTGATGAACCTCTCCAGCTGGCCGATGGCGACCGCCTGGCCCCCCGCCAGGGCCCAGGTGCAGGCCCCCTCGCACTGCACGCTCTGGTCACACACCCGGCTGCAGACGTCGGGCAGGATGCTGGTCTCCCTCAGGATGGCGTGGGCACCGGCGAGGTCCCGGCCCCGCACCGCTGCGATGAACCCGGGGATGTCGTTGTGGGCCGGGCAGCCCTCCAGGCAGGTGGGGTCCGGGCAGCTGAGGCAACGCTCGGCCTCGGCCACCGCCTCCCGCCAGGTGGAGAAACCGCGCCGCACCTCATGGATGTTGCCGACCAGCGTGTTGGGATATACGGTCACGGGGTTCTGCCGGGGGGCGACCACCACCGGGCCGGAGACCGAGATGGCGCTGTACGGGCAGACCCTTTGACACTGTCGACAGCCGACGCACAGCTGGTCTTCGGCCGCCGCGATCCAGCGCTCCGCGTCGAACTTCAGCGCCCCGGTGGGGCAGCGGATCACGCACTCCTGGCAGCCCACACACCGCTCCGGGTCGACTCGGACGGTGCCGTGAAGGCCGGAGTCGCTGGTGGCCAGGTCCCCGCCCCGGGTCGCCACTTCGACCCTCATCGGCTCTGTCCCAGGAGATCCTGTCGGTTCGAGAAGCACCAGTTCACTGCGCCCCTCCCATGCTCACGTACAGCAGCGCCACCCCGACGCCGGCCAGGCAGACCACCGAGGCGCTCACGAGCCGCAGGCGACTCAGCCGACTGGTCAGCGGGCCGAGGTCCCGCCCGCTGATGCGCCAGGTGGCGTACGCGGCGCCCAGAGTGCCGATCGCGGTTACCACTACCTGGCTGATCACCACCCCTTGAGGCGAGAGGATGCGGAAGTTGTACAGGGAGGAGTGGGCGGTGCCGAACAGGTTCCAGCCGAATCCGAACGGGTCGGAGATCGCCGGGATGATCCGGGCGGCGTGGTACCAGAGCCGGGGCAGCTGGCGAGAGAGGTAGTCGGAGGCCATCAGCGGGATGAAGCCATAGGCGAGCGGAGCGAACCAGGCGGTGTACGAACCGGCCCGACCCGGCGCCCCCCGCACCGACCGAACGAGGGCCACGCTTCTCTTGGCCAGGACCTCGCGCATCGCCCAGGCGTATCCCCCAACCAGAAGGGCCACCACCGCGATGATCGCCAGGTAGTCGATGGGGTTGGGGTAGCCGGGGAAGCCTGTGGTCCGGTTGAGCCACCTGTCCAGCGGCGCGTAGAAGGGGAGCGCGTTCACCTGCTGGAAGAGCACCAGCCCGAAGAGGATGGCGACGGCCCAGGCCACGTCGACCCGGCGCCGCACCGGCGCGATCACCGAGGTGAGGGGCTTCTGGACGTAGATGCCCACGTTGTCGTAGGGGCAGTTCTTGATGCACTCGGTGCACAGCCCGCACATGAGGTTGGAAGTGGCGCTGCCCGGCCACTCATACCAGGGGCACGGGTAGCCCCGCTCGCTACCCCGCATGCAGTCCTTGGTCGGGCAGGTCAGGCACCGGTCCCGGTCCCGGGTGCGCATCCCCGCCACCATCCCGGTCGACCCCACAGTCCCGATGAGGGCTGTCAACGGGCAGAGGTAGCGGCAGAAGGTGCGCCGCTCGAAGACCAGGAAGGTGATCAGCGCGGACCCGATCACGAAGAAGACCAGGAAGCTGGTGAAGCGCGGATCCCCGGGGGCCGCGATGTTGAAGTACTCCTCGAACCAGGTGAGACCAAGGAACATCGCCACCGACGGCAGCAGCGCCCACTTCGTGAGCGCTTCCGGCCAACGCCAGTTGAGCCCGATGGAGACCGCGTGGCGCTTCCAGAAAGTGTGGCGCTGCACCCACTCGGCGAACCCCCCGAAGGGGCACATGACGCACCACCCCCGCCCGATGCCCACCATCAGCAGGAAGACGGCGCAGAACCAGATGTACCAGGTGATCACCGTCGCGAAGTTCCGGGTGGGAGCGATCACCCCGACCAGGCCGGTGACGATCACCAGCCAGAAGATGACCTGGTTGGGCAGGATGAGCATGAACTGAAGCGGCCGACTCTTCAGAACCCTCCGCACCAGCGGGTGGCCAGAGATGTCCACCTGCGGGTCGGTGGCGGCGAAGTGCGCCTCCTGCCCCTCGCGGAACGGTGGCCGCACTCGATTGGGCAGGTCGCGTACCGGCAGCTCCTTGAGGGGCAAGGCCATGTGAGCTTTTCTCCTCTTAGTGGCACTCGAGGGATTCCACCTGGGACGCTACGTGGTACCACCCGGGGCCGCCAGGGCCATTGGTCCCGTCTTCCAAGGGACCTTTGGCCCCGGCCCGGGCCGGCCGCCCAAGGTTGAACTGGTAGAGTCCTGGCCTGAGCCAGTGCCCAATCTCAGTTCCGATCGCCGCGACGAGCTGGTCGAGGCAGGCTTGGCCCTCACCTCTCAGCTCTCGCTCCCCTTGGTGTTGGAGCGCATCGTGGAGCTCGCCTGCCGTCTGACCGGCGCCCAGTACGGCGCCCTCGGGGTCCTGGGGCCGGGTGGCACCATCACCGACTTCATCACCCACGGCCTCTCGAAGGCGCAGCGCCACCGGATAGGAGCCCTCCCCGTCGGTCGAGGGATCCTGGGGTGCCTCCTCGCTGAGGCCCGCCCCCTGCGGCTGGTGGAGATCGCCAGCGACCCTCGCTCGGTGGGGTTCCCGCCCCACCACCCCCCGATGACCTCATTCCTCGGCGCCCCGGTGCGGGCCCGGGGACAGCTCTTTGGCAACATCTACCTCACCAACAAGCGCGGCGATGTGGGGTTCTCGGACGAGGACGAGCGCGCCCTGGTGGTCCTCGCCAGCCAGGCCGGCCTCGCCATCGCCAACGCCACCCTGTACGAGGAGGCGGTCTCCCGGGAGCGCTGGCTGTCGGCGGCCCAGGCGATCACCAATGCCTCCCTAGCGGGGGCCTCGATCAAAGAGGTCCTCTCCCTGGTGGTGGGCAGGGCTGGCGAACTGATGGGCGGCTGGGGCGCCGCGGTTGCGATGCCCGGGCCGGAGGACGGCGGCCGCCTGCGGACCTTCGTGATCTCGGGGCCGGGAGACCTCCAGCTCACCAAGGTGCTGGAGTCATCGGAGGGTGCGGCGCCGACCGTCCTGCGCACCGGGCGGCCGATGGTCACGGCCCTGCCGCCCCGCCGACCCCGGGGCGGATCCAAGGGCCCGGCCCCCCATCCCTCTCCCCTCGTCCTGGCCAGCATCGCCGGTCCCCGTGGCGGCCTTGGCGTCCTCGGGGTCATCGGCCGGCCCGGTCAGCCCCCGCCGCCTCCGGAGGCGGTGCGGAAGGTGCAGAGCTTCGCCGCTCAGGCGGCGATGGCGCTGGAGTACGAGCAGACCCAGCAGGAGCATCGGCGGCTGCTCCTGCTCGACGAGCGCGAGCGGATCGCCAAGGAGCTCCACGACGGGGTCATCCAGTCGCTCTTTGCGGTGGGAATGGGCCTCCAGGCGCTGGTCCCAGGGGCCCACGACCCCGAGATTGAGCGCCGCATCGAGCTCGCCGCCTCCGAGCTGGACCAGGTGATCGGCGACCTGCGCGCCTACATCTTCGCCCTCCGCCCCGGCATCCTCGGCGTCCACCAGCTCGGCGAGGCCCTGCATCGCCTGGCGCTGGAGTTCGAGGCCCGGTCCGGGGTCGGGACCAAGGTGGAGATCGACGACCAGGTCGCCCGGCAACTGGCCGACCACGCCCCGGACCTCGTCCAGCTGACCAGGGAGGCCCTCTCCAACGTGGGCCGGCACGCCGGCGCCCACTCCTGCTGGATTCGGCTCGTCGCGGTCCGGGCGGGGGCGCTGCTCGCCGTCCGGGACGATGGGGCGGGGTTCGCCTTTCCACCCAGGAGCGGCGGCCAGGGCCTGCGCAACATGCAAGAGCGGGTGGTGCGCCTCGGGGGGCACATGACCGTCCGCTCCCAACTTGGGTCCGGCACCCGGCTCCGGATGGTCATCCCCCTTGGCTGAGGACGGGGCGGCGCCGGCGCGGCTGCGGATCATGCTGGTGGATGACCACGAGCTGGTCCGAGACGGCCTGCGGGCCGTCCTCGAGGCCGCGCAGGAGTTCTACGTCGTCGCCGAGGCGGGAGACGTCGAGAACGCGGTGAGCGAGGCCAATCGCACCCGCCCTGACGTGGTGGTGATGGATGTCCGCCTCGCGGGTGGCAGCGGGATCGAGGCCACCCGGGAGATTCGGGCGCGGAATCCCCAAACCAAGGTGCTGATGCTGACCTCGTTCGCCGACGACGAGGCGCTCTTCGCCTCGATCATGGCCGGCGCCGCCGGCTACCTCCTGAAGCAGATCCGCGGCGGCGACATCGTCCAGGCCATCCGCGCCATCGGAGCGGGTCAGAACCTCCTCGATCCGGCGGTGACCAAGTCGGTCCTGGACCAGTGGCGCGCTGCCCGCCAAAGTCTGCGCGACGAGCGGCTCTCCCGGCTTTCCTCCCAGGAGGAACGCATCCTCCACCTGGTCGCGGAGGGGCGGACCAACAAGGAGATCGCGCGGCAGTTGCACCTCGCCGAGAAGACGGTGAAGAACTACGTCACCAGCATCCTCACCAAGCTCGAGGTCGCCCGGCGGGC
>DAHUYV010000163.1 GCA_027306885.1 Candidatus Dormiibacterota bacterium | reverse complement strand
GGCGGGGAAGGCGTCCTCTCCGTGCAGCGCCCCGACCAGGGCCCCGGTCATGGCGGCGACGGTGTCCGCGTCGTAGCCGCCGGAAACCGCGGTCAGGATCGCCTGCCGCGGGTCATCCCAGTGGCGGAGGAAGCACCACAGTGCCGCGGGCAGCGACTCCAGCACGAAGGCCCCATTGTGGAAGTACTCGAAAGCATCGGGCGGCGCGGCAAACGACATCTCGACGGCGTCGACCAGACGGTCCCGCAAGCGGAACCGTCCAGGACGATCCGACCGGCGCTCTGCCACCGGTACCTCCGGTACTCCCTCGAGCACAACCCGAAGTCCGGCGAGGAGCTCGGATCGCAGCGTATCGGCGGTGAGAGCGCCCGCCCTGCGATGCAGGCACCAGGCGACCATGAAGGCCTGGGCGATCGCGCTGACCACCGCCATCTGCGTCGCGTGAGTGACGACCGCGCTTCGGGCCGAGTCGCTCCTCAGGGATTCCACGTCCACCGGGTGCAGGAGCGCCAGGGGTGCCACCCTCATCGCCGCCCCATTCCCATCGGAGTGGACCCCGGCCCGATCCCACGCGACTCCGCGGGCCAGGGCGGATACCGCCTCGAGAGTGGCTGCTCCCGGCCCCCTGGCGACAGGCATCCACTCCACGAACCGGCGTGCCAGATCCTCCGGATCCATGCGACCTCTGGCGCATATGCTCTCCGCCACGCACATGGTCAACTGAGTGTCGTCTGTCACCGTGCCCGTGGGGCCGCCTGCCCACCCCGGCCACCGGCGGTAGCGCCCGAGGGAGCTCAGCTCCCGAGAGGCGGCCGCGTCGCCACGAGCCTCCCACGGCCGGCCCAGGGCGTCCCCGATCGCGCCCCCTATCAATGCGCCGCGGTACTTGCGCCGGTAGTCGACGTCGGCCGCGTGACTTAGCCCGGCTCGCTGGGATGCGCCGGCGGGAGCCGGAGGCGGCAGCAGCCGGAAATCGTTGGTCTCCCCGATGCCCTGCTGATCCACCGATCCTCGACCTCCGCAGTTGCGCAAACGGGCCCCTCGGGGCCCGTGTCACTCTAGCGCGCCGGTCGCGCCAAGACTCCTCGTCGGGCGTGGCGCCCGAACCCCAGGGTGATCCTGATCGGTGAGGCCTGCGCGGGCGGCGCCGGTGCAGATTTGGAGTACTGGCGGCAGCGGATGTCTGGGGAGGGCCGTCCGGGGTGATGCGGGACTCATGCCCAGGTCGGGCCGCCCCGGGGTGTTCGGCAGCGCCACAGCCAGGGCCGGCTCCGTCAGGGCAGGCACGGAGGCGGGACCGCGCCTGGTTGCGCTCCTGGAGCGCGGCCAGCCCGATGAAGCGCTCCAGGACGTTGCCCTTCCGGCGCGGGCGCTCCAGCTCCACCTGCTCCCTGATGGAGACCACCCGCCAGAGCAGGAGGTTCCTCAGGCGCAGCTGCTCGCGCCCGGCCGGCCCCCGGGGTAAGATTGGGACGCCTCATTTGGAGCACCGGAGGGACCTGGCCCAACGAAGGTGCAGCAACCGGCCCTGGGGCACGGTGCTAATGCCAGGAGCGATGAGGAGGACCTGGCATGGCGGAGCCCATCGAGTTTCGCGCCGATCCCGGCCGCCGGCGGCTGATCCGGAGCGTCTTCGAGCCCTCGTCCCGGGAGGAGGTGGTGGCCGCGGTGGCCATCGCCGCCGCCGATGGTTGCGGGTCCATCTACGTCGAGCGGTCCAAGGGCAGGTACCGCTGGAGCCCCAGCCACCGGGGCGGGCCCTACCCCCTCCTCCGAGTGGTGGCACAGCTTCTCCGGGTCGATTATCGCCTGGCCTTCATCGGCTTCCGCACCGTGCCGGGCGGCTGGTGCATCTGGGTGGAGGACCCGGCCGCGCGCGTGGAGCCCGACGCCTACGCGGTGCTGGACCGAGAGCAGCTGCTGACCACCAGCGACCTTGGGGCCCTGATCGAGGCGGCGCTCGCGGCCGGCGTCAATGAGTGGCCCCTTCCCCCGTCGTGCAGACCCGCCCCTCCTCCCCGGCGGCCACCGCACCTCCCTCGTGACCCCGCCGTTCGGCGCCGGGTACTGGAGACGATCCTGTCGAGCCTCCTGGAGAATCCCTCCGAGCGCCCGTGGGTGTGTTTCAGGAGCCGCGCAGATTCCGGCCAGTACGTGCAGCTCATGCGCCACGACGGCGTCGTTTATGCCGAGGTCGGCTCCCGAATGTGGGAGGAGCCTCAGCGCCCACTGAGGTTGAGCGCGGTGCATCGGCTCCGCTGGCTGGGCTTCGCCGGGGGCCGTGAGCGGTGCAACTTTGCTCGGGACGGACTTCCCCGAGACCCCATCTGGCTGGCGCGGCTCTTGGAGTGCCTCTTCCGGGTGGCGTACGGCATCTGTGACCTGGCAGGAGCTGTCGTGGATGCATCGGACGAAGCGGTTCGATCGGCGCTGCTGGATGCAGGCGACTGAGCTCAAGCCGGGGGCGCGGCCTGCGCCGCCCCAGGTTGCGCCCCACCTGGTCCGGGACCCCGAGTCCGGGGCCCGGGCACCCTCTTCTTGACCCGAGCACCGGGGGCTGACAGCCAGCGCCCCGCCCGTGAAGCTACCGGCGGTGATGGGATGGCCGCCGACTGGCTCTCAGTGAGGGCTGGCCGTGCTCCGCGGATCTCCCCAACCCCAACTGCTGGTCAGCCCGGATGACTGGGACCAGCTCCCGGCGCTGGCGCCGCCCGGGAACCCCCGGCGGACCGGTGCCTGGAGCGGACAGCGTCCCGCGCGGTG
>DAHUYV010000157.1 GCA_027306885.1 Candidatus Dormiibacterota bacterium | reverse complement strand
CGCGACCGCGACGGTCTCGGCCTCGACCTCGTCCAGTATCTGGCCCAGCTGGCGGCGCTCCGGCCCTGGCTGCTGGTGGGCACCCTGGACATCGACTGGGTCGATCGGGACGCTCCGATTCGGCGCACCCTCGATGCGATGTCCCGGGATCGCCTCTGCGTCCGGATCGAGATGGAGGGCCTTGGCCCGGAGCAGTGCCGAGAACTCGTGGCCTCCCTGCTGGTGGAGGGGGCGGTTGACGAGCGCGTCTTCGACCACGTCGCCAGGCAGTCTCTGGGATTCCCCCTGTTCGTCGAGGACCTCGTGCGGGCGATGAAGGAGCGCGGGGAGATCGTCCTGCTCGAGGGGAGGTGGCAGGGGCGGCTCCTGTCCGGGGCGGCGCCACCGCGGGTGCGGAGCCTGGTCCGCGCCCACCTCGCGCGTCTCGACGCCGACACGGCGCTGGTCCTCTCCCTGGTGGCGGCGGGCGGCGAAGACACGACCCTGGTGACCATCCTCGGCGGTGCGGCGGTGGCGGCTCCGACGATGCCCGGTGGCGTCGTGCTCGATGCCCTGGACCGGGCCCTTCATTCGGGCCTGATCGAGAGGGCGCAGGGCACCTACGCCTTTCGTCAGCCCCTCATCCGCTCGGGGTGGCTGGAGGAGATGTCGACGGTCGGTCGAGCCCAGGTCCTGGGCGCGCTGAGTCAGCTGGCCGCGGCCTCCGGCCTGGGCCGGCCCGGCGGTGACCGCGATGATGCCGCGGCCCCGTGATCGCCGGGGGCTCGGCTCGGGACCGCGGCCGGGCCCGCTGTGCCGACTGCGCAAAGCCAGCCGGCCCGGCTGCCGGATGGCAGCCGGACAGAGCGTGGATGTCCGGGTAAGAGCCGGCGGCATCGGCGAGTGAGAGCGAGCGCCGAATAGCGGCGTCGGCGGCCGGTGCCTCGCTGGGGCTGGGCTGGCGCGATCGGCGGAGGAGCAGGACCGCCGCCTCGCCGGCTCGCTCCACGGTCTCTGTCCTGAAGAGCATCTCCTCGTGCCGGCGGCGGCCGAACAGGCGGATCCCTCCTCCGATCAGAATCGGGAGGACGAGGAGCAGGATTTCGTCGACCAGATCCGCGTCCAGGCACTGCCGCGCAACCTCAGCACCGAGGCCCAGGAGGTTTCTGCCCCCCGCCGCTCCGAGGGCGAGGGACACCGCCTCTCGGATGTCCCCGGAGATGTACCGGGGCCCGTCCAACGGGGAAGCACTCGGGGGCCGATGAGTCAACACAGACTCCGGGCCCGCCCAGCGGCCACCGAAGGCCCTGCTGGTCTCGGCGCGCAGAGACCGCTCGCCCACATCGTGGCTGCCCCGTCCGGCGATGATCGCCCCGGTCGAGGCGATCATCATTTCCACCCCGTCGAGCGCGGTGGTGGGAAGGAACTGATGGTCGAACACCCAGTCCATCTCGTGGTGAGGACCGGCGATGTATCCGTCGAGGGAGATCGAGGCGTTGACCACCACCGGCCCGGGGCGTCCCGGGGTCAAGGTTCCGGCCCTCACCGCGCCTGGCGCTCACCTCGGGCGATCTCCGTGCGCGTGGCGACCTGGCGCTGGCGATCCCGGAAGCCCTGGAGGACCCACGGCTCGCCCCCAGTCAGCTTGTCGACCGCGGGCGCAGGGTACGGGCCGGTGCGGCCATCTCCCGGCCTAGACTGAATTGAGATGGAGGAGATCGCGGTCGCGGTGGCCGGGTATGGACTGGCCGGTGAGGTGTTCCACGCGCCCCTGATCGCGGCCGCCCGAGGGATGCGCCTGACGGCGGTGGTCACCGCCGCCCCAGACCGGGGCCTCCGCGCTCGACAGAGGTTTCCCGGAGTGCTGGTCTTTCCAACTCTGGAGGAGCTCCTCTCCGCGCGGCTCGATCTGCGGCTGCTGGTCGTGGCGACCCCCAACCACCTCCACCTCCGTCACGCCCTGGCCGCGATGGAAGCGGGCGTCAACGTGGTGGTCGACAAACCCATGGCGCTGAGCGTGGCCGAGGCCGAGCAGATGATCGCCGCAGCTGAGCGCCAC
>DAHUYV010000149.1 GCA_027306885.1 Candidatus Dormiibacterota bacterium | reverse complement strand
GCCGCCTCCCATGCGTCGAGGGATTCGCTAGCCTCTCGCCGCACCCTCTCCTGAGCGTCGCGGAGTACCTGCTCCCGACGGGCGCTGGGGGTGACCACGATGCCCTCTTCGTCGGCGACCACAATGTCGCCAGGACTCACGGCGACGCCTCCGCACCGTATCTGTTCGTTGAGCGGCGCAACGGCGGAGTGGGCCCCAGGGATGGGGATGACTCCCCTGGCAAAGACCGGAAAGCCTAACTCACGCACCTCGGCCAGGTCACGCATCACCCCGTCGACCACGAATGCCACGATCCCCCGCCGTTGTGCGATGGCGCAGACGTTCCCTCCGGCAAGCGCGTAATCCACGTCCCCCGCTTCGACCACGATGATCGCGCCCGGTTCCGCGCGATAGATGCCCGCGTGAAGCATGAGGTTGTCACCCGGTGGGCACCGGACGGTGAAGGCCGGGCCGGCGACTCGCGGGATCGACGGCCAGAGCGGGCGAATGCCGATATCCATGACCTGCTCTCGTCCCAGAACCTCGGCGAGGGTGGTCGGTGAAATGCTGCTGAATCCAGTGACGTCCGTCATGCTCCTCCTGCAATCCGGTGCCCGCGCCGCGAAGCTGGACAGCTCCCATTGTAAGGTCAGATCCTGTCGGTGCCGGGATCCTATCCGCTGGCCAAATCGGCAGACATGGGCCACTTGTCCTCATTGCCTGGCCCATTCTTCGCCACGGACCTCCGCCCCGCGGGGCACCACCAGCGCCCCGCGGGGCACCACCAGCGATGAGCACGGACCCACCCGGTTCCCAGGGCGACGCCGGGCCGTCTTCAAGTCCCGGCGGTGGTTCAGTCGGCTGCGGGCCGGACCCGACGCCGCCAGCTAGGAGGTGGCGCCCTCCGCGGGCTCGACCATCTTCGCCTTGGCTGCCCCGAGCCGACGCTGGCGCGCCCCCTCAAGTCTCTCGACCAAGCGCTTCTCGAACCAGTGGTGCGCGTGCGGGTTGCGGTTGTAGGCGGGGACCTCGAGGTAGCCATTGGCGCGGTAGAGTTGGATCGCCTCCTTGAGCTCCCGGTGGGTGTCGAGCCGAACTCGCCCCCCGCCGTGACTGAGTGCCCAGCGTTCGAGCTCTGACAGCAGGCCGCGCCCCACGCCGACGCCGCGAGCCTCCGGCGCCACCCACAGGTGCCGGATCTCCATCGTCCGAGCGGTGAGTTGGGTGACGCACCCGCACCCCACGACGCGTCCTCGGCGCCTCGCGATGAGGAGCACTCCGCGTCCCCCCGACAGCGCTTCCGGCGGCAACAGCGACGACTCCTCGTACCCCTCTGGGAATCGGATCGCCAACTCATGAGCGTAGGCCCGCAGGCAGGTTCGGGCCTCCTCGGTGTCCGGCCCCTGCGACTTGACTTCGACCTCCGCTTCAGAGAGGGTTCGGCGCACCACTCCCATGGCCGCCACCACCGCCTGGCGCTGCGGGGCTGCGAGTGACGCCAGCAGGGCTGCCGCCGCGGCCTGAGAGCGGCGATCCAGCTCGGCCAGCTCTTCGCGACCGGCGCCCGTGAGTCGAGCGACTCGAACTCGGCCGTCAGTGTCAGAACGTTGGACGGAGACCAGACGTTGGCTCTCCAGCGCCCGGAGAAGGCGACTCAGGTAGCCGGAGTCGAGCGAGAGGCGGTGGCGCAGGGTCCGAACGCTGGCTCCCGCGGCGCCAATCTCAAAGAGGAGACGGGCCTGCGCCAGAGGACGAGCCTGGCCCAGATACCGGTCAGCGAGGAGACCGAGCCGCTCGCTGTAGTACCGGTTGAACTTCCTGACCTCTGCCGCGTCCGGCATGAACAGACTATACCTGACCTTAGTCAGAGATCTCTGCGCCCCGCCCCCTGGGTCGCACCCTGGGTGCCCACGGGGGTGCTCCCCCTACAGCCGCAGCTTCGTGAGGTCGAGCACGAGAAGGTAGATGACGAAGACGATCACGAAAAGGTAGAGCCAAGTCATCACCCACCTTCGGGAGTCAGCCGCCCACCAGAATGCTCGGATCGCCCGGACGTCGAACACCAGGGCGAGTGCCGACAGAAACACCCCGATGACCGGTCCGAGCCCAGCCAGCGCGCCGATGGCCGGAACCAGGATGGGCAGGACCATGTAGGTGAAGATGCAGCGCATAGCGGAAAGGGCCAGGGAAGTGCTGAACACCCGCTCCACCTCGGATTCCGTGGGCTGGGCTCCGACCTCCGGGATGAAGAGCAGGCGCCTCATGGTGGCCTCTGCCGCCGAGCGGCTCTCCGGGGGCGGCTGAAGGCGCGCTGTCTCATCCACTGTCAAGAGGCTATCGCCCCAGCGGGAGCCGCGTCCACCCGGAATACCTCAAGAGGGCCCCGAGCAAGGGAATGGCCGTGAGATGGGGCCGACCCCAATCACCAGACTCCTCCGCCAGCCCCAGATCATCCGCCAGGGCCACCGCGACACCGATCCTCGCGTGGAAGCCGAACTCAGCCGCGTCTGGCTCGGCGCCTCCCGATCACCGTCAACCCCTGCAGGGCGGCCATCACCAGCAAGCTCACATTCCAGGGGTCCCAGGTGGCCAGCAGATACGGAGTCCGATGGAGGATCCACAGCACGAACCAGACCAGCAGCCCAAGGCCCGTAAGGCAGCCCATCTCACCTCCTCCCACCCCCGCCACGCCGCGGCTCACAACGGACGCGGCGCCCGCCAACTCCTTCAGCCGCGGGGCTGATGGTCGCACCGTGGGCGCCAGCCCTTACCAGGCCAACTCGGACCCCCTTGCGCTCGAGGCAGGGGCACACACGAGCCGGCGGTGCTCGCCAGCGCCCGGAAGGGAGCGTTCGGCAGGGGGCTATGGATCAGCGCCGAGATGAAGTGTTCACGGGGGACCGGTGATCGCTCCGACCGCAAGGGCAGCACCGGCTCCGAAGCTTTTGGCCGGGATCCGAAGACGCCTCCCGGCCAACGGCTCGGCGCCCCGAGCGGCATCGGCGACTTGCGCGGCTACCCCAGCGGGTGTAGACTGACGCTTGCAAGCCATACCCCCGGGGGTACATTGAGGAAGCCATGGCCACGATCACACTCAGCGAAACGACCTTCTCGGATACGGTGGAACAGTCCGGGATCGTCCTGGTTGACTTCTGGGCGGCCTGGTGCGGACCGTGCCGCGCCTTTGCTCCGGTATTCCAGGCGGCCGCCGAGGAGCACCCTGAGATCGTCTTTGCCAAGGTGGACACCGAGGCCGAGCCGGCGCTGGCGGGGTCTCTGGGGATCAGGTCGATCCCAACTCTGATGATCTTCCGAGACGGGATCCTGGTCTTTGCCGAGCCGGGGGCCCGCCCGGCACCCGCTCTCGCCAAGTTGATCGAGGCCGTGCAGGGCTTGGACATGGAAGCCGTGCGCGCCGAGATCGCCGCCCGGGAGATGGCGGCGGAGGCCGTCTGACCGTGGGATCCGTGGCCGCGACGGTCGAGCCACTGCGGGTCGAGTACGAGCAGGGCGACCGCTTCCGCATCGCCATCAGGCAGCACACAGTCCGCGTCGACCAGCCCCAGAGCGACGGCGGGGAAGACACAGCCCCCACCCCGACCGAGCTCTTCATCGCCAGCCTGGCTTCGTGCGTGGCCTTCTACGCCCGTCGCTTCCTCACTCGCCACGGGCACTCGGCGGAAGGGCTGGCGGTCACTTCCGAGGTCGAGTACGCCACCCACCCCTACCGGGTGGCTGGGATCAGCCTCAAGGTCGAGGTCCAAGAGGTGCTGCCGGCGGAGCTGCAGGCCTCACTTCTGACCGTGGTTTCCCACTGCACGGTCCACAACAGCCTGCGCCAGCCGCCTCAGGTCAGCATAAGCCTGGCTGGCTAGTGGGCCCAGGTCGGGCAGGGGTGGCGGCTGCCGCCCGCTCCCGGTCCCGGGTCCCGCCCGCCGCTAGGCTTCGGCGCTGCGGGGTCGCAGGTACCCGTGCCGCAGCAGGAAGTCGTCCTGGTCGGCGTGCATGTCGCCGGGGAGTTCTTCGAACCATCCCCCTTCGGTGGCCTCAGAGTTGATCGTCGGGACCCCCAGGAAGTCGGCTACCTCGAAGACCAGCCCGACCGGGGAGTCCAGCCCCGCCCGGTAGTGCGACGGATACTCGATGTACCCGCGCTGTTCCATCGACCTCACCGCGATGGAGAGCTCGCGCGCCGCCACGCGGCCGACCGCATCGGACAGCGCCTCCCCGAACCGCACGGTGCCGCCGGGGAGATGCCACAGCCCCCGACAGGGCCCGCTCGACCGCCTCGTGAGGAACACGCCGCCGCGCTCGTCCCTGACGATGAGGTCCACCGTGAGCCGGGGCACCTTCGAGTAGACGAGCCGGTACTCGTCCTCACCCAGGCCCCCCGTCTCCCCCACGGGCGGATGGTAGCAGCGGCGCTCAGCCCGAGCCCACGGCAACTCCAGCCCTCTCCACAGGACACCGGGATGCCTCTGGCCACCGGAACCCGGACGGCCGCCCGGCCCTTCCTCGAGCCTTGGGGCCGGTCCCTGGCCGATCACGATGCCGGGGGCGGGACATTTACGGCCCCGGGCAGATGTCGTCCCAGGAGCCGTGCCCACAGCACCAGTCCTCCCGAGACGAACGCCCAGATCATCCACATGGAAGGCCGTAGGAACGAGCCGACCAACAACCCCCCCAAGCTGGGGCCGATGAACAGCCCCACGGACCAGGAGAGGTTGAAGGTCGCCATGTAGCGACCCCGCGCCGCCGGAGGCGCGAGGTCAGCCACCAGCGGGCCGATGACGGAGCTCAGCAGGCACTCGCCGGCCCCGAAGACGACGGCGAACAGTCCCAGCCACATCGCCGCCGCCAGGCCCCTCTCCAGGCTGGCCACCTCGCCGATCAGCCAGGCGGCGGCCCAGACCGCTCCCGACAGGGCCATGGTCTGGGTCCGCCTCAGGCGCCGGACGGCGCGGGCGATGGGCAGTTGCGCCAGGACGATGAATCCGGTGTTGGCGGCCAGGATCAGCCCGATGGCAGTGGTCGGCACGGCGAGGAAGACGCGGGCATACAGCGGTACCGCGCTGTCCACCTGGGCGTAGGCGGACATCACGACCACCCCGTTGAAGGCCACCACGGCCATGAAGCGGAGATCGCGCACCACCACCCGATAGCCGGCGCGCTCGTGGGAAGTCGCGCGGTGGCGTCCGGAGGGGACCAGGAGCACCGCCATGAGGGCGAAGGCGACGAAGGTGGCCGCATCGATCAGGTACAGGGTGGTGAAGGTGGAAGGACGGCTGGTGGCGACGATCACCCCGCCGAGGACGGCACCGAGCCCAATGCCGAGGTTGTTGGCCGCGTACTGGAGAGCGGCAGCGGTGGCTCGCTCCGCCCTGGTGGTGATCGCCGCCAGGAGCGCCGACACCGCCGGGAAGAAGCAGCCGGCCCCCAATCCGATCACGATCATGGCCGTGGCGGCTTGCACGACATCGGTGACGAAGCCCAGGTAGGCGAAGCCGGCGGTCTGGAGGCACAGGCCCGCCACGATCAGCGCCTTGGGGCTGATGCGGTCGATCAGCGATCCCCCGGCCACCGAGACCAGCAGGGCGGCCAGCGCCGACAGCGAGAGGATGGCGCCCACGACGGGGATGGCCAGCCCCCGTACCACGTGCAGGTAGATGGAGCCGTAGGGCATCACGAAGCCGTTGCCGAGGGCGGAGATCGCACCCCCGGCCACCACCACCCAGACCCGGGCGGGGAGCTCGGGGCGGAGGCCCCTCAGGTAGGCGACGGCGGTCCCCACGGATCGGGGCGCGTACACGAGCTCAGGCCCCTCTGGGCCGGCGGCCGCCAGCAGGGCGCAGGTGCGCCAGGCAGCCGGCCAGCCGGCTCAGCGCCGGCTCGCCCTGCCTCGAGGTGGACGAGCTCGGCCAGGGCAGCGTCAGGTGGGCCGACTCGCCGCTCTCGGGAATCGTCGAACCCGGTCTCTCCAGCTGAGCCGGGCTGTCGGCTGGGATCGTTGTGGTGCCTCCCGGGGACAGGCGGGCAAGGGTCGATGATACATGCGTTCGACACCACCCCCGGCACCTCGAATCGGACGGCGAGCTGGGGGTCTGACCACGACCAGTCCGGTTGAGGCCCCCCCGGGAATCACGCAGGGGCGGGGGCGTGATCCGATCGTGGACCACGGTCGGCGGCTCCATTCACAATGAGGTGGCGGGGAGTAGGAGTCGCGAACCGTGGCTCAAGGAGTGGCCGAGATGATGTACTGGGATGGAGGCGGTTGGCCCTTCTGGCAGGTCGTCCTCATGTGGGTCCTCATGATCGGGTTCTGGGGCCTGCTGGTGTGGGCCGTGTACGCGGTCGTCACCAGCTTCACCCGCCGGCCTGACCGCCGGGCCCCCGGTGGCAGCCCCCGGGAGATCCTGGACTCCCGCCTCGCCCGCGGAGACATCGACTCCGACGAGTACCGCCGTCTCCGCGACCTGCTGGCGGCACGACCGAACGAGCCACCGGCCGACCCCGGCACCGGGAGCTGACCGGGGTCCGACGCGGCGCCCAGCTGACCCGCCGAGCACCCGTGGCCCGAATCCACCGGTGCGATCGGTCGGGCGCACCGGTTTCGCGCTGCCGCGGCGGGGAGGTGACCGACGCGGCGATCTGTGCGTCCCGCGGAACCCGGCCCTTGCCGCGCCCCTCCTACGGCTCTCCCGGCCGAGGGCCAGTCCTCACCAACTCACCTCACTCCCAATTCCGCGATCCTGCGCCGCCCGATAGAGGGCCCAACCGACCGCGGCGTCCTCCACTCCCAGACCGGTGGACTTGAAGACCGTCAGGTCAGCGTCGTCACGCCGGCCCGGACGGAGTCCCTCGAGCACCTCGCCCAGCTCGGTGAGGCTGTTCGGGTCGCGATCCTGCAGCTCCGCAGCCCCCGCGGGCGGGGGGCTGCTGGCAGCCCCCCGCCACTCGACAAACGTCCGGGCTCGCCCGATGGTCGCTGGCGAGAGTTCTCGCCCGGTCCCGACCGAGACCACATGCGCGCCCTCCGCCAGCCACCGGTCATCGATGATCGGGGCAGCGGAGCCCGTGCAGCAGGCCACGACATCCGCCCCCCGGGTCGCCGCCTCCATGGAGTCCATCACCTGGACGCCGGGATGGTCGCGGGCCACCGCCGTCGCTCGGTCTCGGCTGCGCGCCGCGATGCGGACCTCACCGACCTCCAGGACCGTGGGCAGTATCCGCAGGTGGGCCCGGGACTGCTGCCCCGAGCCGAGCACCGCCAGCACCCGGGAGCCGCCCCGAGCCAGGAGCCGCACGGAGAGGGCCGACACCGCCGCCGTGCGGCTGGCCGTGAGATGGCAAGCGTCCATCAAGCAAAGGGGGGTGCCGGTCTCCTCGTCGAAGAGGGCGACCAATCCCTGGTGGGAGGGGCGGTCGGTGTTGCCGGGAAAGACCGATACCAGCTTGGCGGCGAGGCCACAACCGGGGACCCGCGCCGGCATGGCGGCGAGAAGCCCGGCGGGGCCGATGGCCGCGACCCGCGGCGGAACGGAGGTGGCTCCCCGGCTGTAGAGGCGCAGACCCGCTTCCAGTGGCCCGAGCAGGTCGACCGGGATGGCGAGGAGTGCCGCGACCTCGGCACCCCCCAAGATCCTCACCTTGAGACTGGACAAGGGCGACTCCTGACAAGCTGGTTCCAGGCGGATGCACCGGACAGCACCCGGACCGCACCTCTGGTCGGCCCTCCGGGGGACCCCCGGCGGCGCCGGCTAGAAGGTTAGTGAATCCTCATCCGCCTCTCACCTTCGGCTCATCGGCTGAGGTCAGCCTGGATGTGAGGAGGCCCCATCCACAAGATGCATCGGACGATCTTCGCCCACGACTTCGGGCTGCGCGCCACGGCCGCAGTGGCGCTGGCGCTGGCGGCCGCCGCGGTGATCGGCCTCAGCATCGGCCCCAACTTGGTGGTGAGCTCACCTCGCCTACCGGCCCTGGTGCGGCTGAGCCCGACGCCGTTGACGAACTCCCCCATCACGTCCCTTCCCACCACCGGGCCGGCGCCAACCCAGCCGAGGGAGCCGGTGGAGACCGTCAGCCCGCAGGGGACCGTGGTCACGCTTCCCTCCCCGGACACCCAGGGAGGCGATCAGCAGTCCAGCTCGGACTGCTCCTCCGGCCAGACTTGCTCGTCCAGCGGCGGCTGATCTGGCCGCGTCGGCGCCCGGGACGAGGCCGGGTCCGTCTGGGAACCGCCGGGCGCCTTCTCACCCTGCACGGCTTCGTCGTCGCGCTGGTCCTCGGAGTCGTCCTGCTCCAGGTCATCCGTGACTTCACAGTCCACTACCAGAACACCGTGCTGGCGGACCTCGGCGACGAGCTGAGCGGCTTCGCCGCGGCCTACCCGGGGCGGGCGCCGGGGCAGACGCTGGAGGCGTTCAGCCGGGCCTACCTCCTCACCCATCCGGTGCCGCCCGGCGAGGTGATGCTGATCTCCCTGCCCCGCGAGCCCACGTTGGGCAGCGGACAAGCCGCCAGCCTGGCCCGGACTCCGGCCGTGCGCCGCGAGCTGCAGAGCCCTCCCGCGCGCACGCGCGTGACCGAGGTGACGGTGGGATCGGTCAGCTACCTCACGGTAGCCAGCCCGATCGTCCAGGGCAGCTCCACCCAGGGGGTGATGGTGGCGGCGGGAAGCCTGAGCCGTCTCCAGGGGGAGAGCGCCCAGGTCGCGCTCCTGGCTGCGGCCGAGGCCGGGGTCGCTCTGCTGGTGGCGCTGCTCAGCGCCTACCTGATCTTGCGCCGGGTGCTTCGGACCGTGGGCCGAGTGACCGAGACCGCGGTCGAGGCCAGCCAGGGCGATCTCACCCGGCGGATCGGCTACCGGGGGGTGGAGGACGAGGTGGGCAGGATGGCGGCCGCCTTTGATGGCATGCTGGGCAAGATCTCGGCAACTGTGGCATCTCAGCGGGAGCTACTGGCGGACGTGTCTCACCAGCTGCGCACCCCCCTCACGGTCGCCAAGGGGCACCTGGAGATCCTGCGCCGCAGCGGCGTGGAGGATCCGCGCGAGGTCGCCGAGACCACCTCCCTGGTGGTCGAGGAACTGGACCACATGAGCGCCCTTGTGGACCAGCTGCTCCTGCTGGGGCACTCTCTGGAGCCCGACTTCATCCAGCGCGAGCCGGTCGACCTGCGGTCCTTCATGGGTGACCTCAAGACCGCGGCGGCGGTGCTTGCGGACCGCAACTGGGTGCTCGGGCCGGTCCCGGACGTGGTCGTCCTGGTGGACCAGGCCAAGTTGAGGGGAGCCCTGCTCAACCTCATCGACAACTCGGTCAAGGCCACCTCCGTCGGCGACACGATCAAGCTCTCCGCGTCCAGCGGACCCGGGCTGACCCTCGGGGTCATGGACAGTGGCCACGGGATTGCGCCGGAGCTCCAGGAAGTGGTCTTCGACCGCTTCCGCCGTGCCGGGCCGCAGCACCAGCGGGGATCCGGCCTCGGCCTCGCCCTGGTCAAGGCGGTGGCGGAGGGCCACGGAGGGTACGTGGAGCTGTACAGCGCGGTGGGGCACGGCACCACGGTCACCATGGTGCTGCCGCCGGACTGCCTCCAGCGGACCGCCCCGGGTGGGGGGGAGTCGCTGTGATCCTGCTGGTGGAGGATGACGCCCGGATCGCCTCGTTCATCGCCAAGGGACTCCGGGCCGAGGGGTACTCCGTGACGGTCGCCGCCGACGCAGCGGCGGCGCTGGGGGTCACGGCCGTGCACGGCGGCGACCTCGACCTGGTCCTGCTGGACCTCGGGCTGCCGGATCGTGACGGCCTCACCGTGTTGCGCTCATGGCGCGACCAACGCCTGACCCTGCCGGTGATCATCCTCACCGCCCGGGACGAGGTCTCCAGCAAGGTCGCCGGCCTCGACGCGGGGGCCACCGACTACGTCACCAAGCCCTTCTCCTTCGACGAGCTCCTGGCCAGGATCCGCGCCGCCCTCCGGACGGCGGACCAGGCGGTCTCGACCGAGCTGGTGGTTGGCGACCTGCGCTTGGACCTGCTGTCCAAGGTGGCTTGGCGGGCGGACCAGCGGATCGAGCTGGCCCACCGGGAGTGGGCTCTGCTCGAGCTCTTCATGCGCAATCCCCACCACGTGCTGTCCCGCACCCAGATCCTCAATCGGGTCTGGGAGTACGACTTCGATCCCGGCAGCAACGTAGTCGACGTGTACGTCAGCTACCTGCGCCGCAAGCTGAACCGTCCGGGGCTGGTGCCCCTGCTCCATACGGTCCGCGGAGCGGGCTACCGGCTGCTCTCCGGCGAGCTGCCAACCACCTGAGGGAACTCTAACCCGCCTCCCACGTCGGGTTCACGTCGGCTGGTCAGGGTGGAGGGTGACGGTTAATTCGGCCCTCAAGGAGGAACACGATGAGGATCCCAGTTGGCGGAGCGGCGGTGGGAGCGTTGGTGGTGGCCGGCGGCGTTGCCGCGTTCGCGCTCAACGCCGGCGCTGCCGGAGCGGCAGCGCCGACCAAGGTGCACCTGGTGGCGGCGTCGGCGTCGATCCAGGCGGCCGACCAAGCCGCGCTCACCTACGTTGACCAGCACTTTCCGGGAGCCGGGACGGCAGCGGTGCTCAAGACCGAGGCCGACACCGAGCGCGGTGTGGCGGTCTTCGACGTTTCGGTCAAGGCGCCCAACGGCTCGACCTACTCGCTGGCGGTTCGCGCCAGCGACTACTCGGTGATCTCCGCCTCCCTGGCGGAGAGCTCTGCGACCCCGACCCCACTGGGCACCCTGCAGCCCTCAAAGGATCTGAGCCCGGAGCCCAAGCAGACCCCCGAAGCGCAGCAGACCCCCGAGCCCAAGCAGACCCCCGAGGCGAACTCGAGCTCTCCCGACAGCTCGACCGGCAGCTCAGGGGCGAGCCAGGACTCCCAGGACCAGCAGTCCACTGCGACGGGTGCCGGCCAGGACAGCTAGCCCCACCCACCTCGCGGGAGCCAGGTAGGGACGCCCGGGGATCTCTCCCCGGGCGTCCTGTCATGTGAGGGGAAGATCCGGAAGCTGCGGCCGAGCCGACTTTGGCAGGCGGCCAGGGGTCCCTGGTCAGCCGGTCCCGGTGTGGGTCGGCGTGTAGCCGTTGGCCATGAGGACGTCGAATCCATCAGGGTCGTTGAGCAGGCCGGGAGCGGTGCCTGACACCCCCTTCACCCCGTACTGCCAGACCGTGGCCCCGGTGGCGGGGTCGATGGCGATCATGCGGTCGTTCTGGTCGTCGTTGAGCATGAACACCCCGCTGGGCAGCAGCTCGACAAGGGAGGGGTGGTTGAGGGCGCCGGGGCCAGAGGCAACCGAGTACCGGTACAGGGTCTGGCCCTGCTTGTTGAACTCCAGGATCACGCCGGGGCTGGTGTAGCCGGCGATCAGGTAGCGGTTGGGGCCGATCTGTTGGGGGTCGGACGGGTAGGTGAGGGCGAGGTGCGCTGACCAGACCAGGCTCCCGGTGGCCGTGTACTCGCTGACCCACGCCCCGTTGATCTCGGAGATGAGGAAGTTGCCGTTGGGCAGCGGGGTGTCACCGTTGGGCGATCCCAGCTCGGTCGGGGGGCGGTGGACGCACACCCTGGTGGTGCCGATCTGCCGGGCCAGGGTTCCGTTGGGATTGATGATCAAGACCCGGCAGTTGCCGATGTCGGCCACCGAGATCTGCCCGGACTTCAGCTGGTAGGCGTCGTCGGGGGTGTTCAGGTACCCGGGGGCGCTGCCCGCCACGCCGGGGTGCCCGTAGGTCCAGATCACCTTCCCGGACGGGTAGGCGATCTTGACGATCTCCTGATAGCTCTCCATGTTCATGACGATCGCCGTCCCATGGTCGGCGAAGAAGGCGTCGTCCGGGTAGACGAAGCCACCCGGCGGCGGCGGGGCCGAGGCGCTGGGATAACTCCACACCACCTGTCCGGCCGGGTTGAGCAGCAGGACCCGGTTGGCCCCGGCGTCGGCGATGAGGAGATTGCCGCCAAAGTAGGGAGAGCCGGCGCCGGACGCACCGGCGGTCCCGAATTGCAGGTTGGGGGTCAGCATCTGCACCGTGCTGGTCGGCCCCGCGGCGGTCTCCCCACCCACCAGCCAGGCCCGCTGACCGAGGGTCGCGATCCCGGCATGGGACACCGGCACCCGGAGGACTCCGGCCACCAGCGCCTGCCCGGACACCGTGTTGAAGGCCCAGATGCTCGGGTTGGGAGCGGTGCCCCCAACGGACGAGGTCTCCCCCCCGGCCACGTAGAGGACCCCCTGCAGGTTGGCCGCGCTGGCCCCGGTGACCGGCTCAGGCAGGCTCCCGACCACCTTGGCGGTGTGGGTGGTGGGGTCGACCACCTGGACCGTCGAGGTGGGTTCGCCGTTGGCCGTCTGGCCGCCGAAGACGTAGATCCGACCGCTCAGGGCGGCCACCGCCGGATAGCGCACGGGGACCGGCAGGGAGGCAACCGCGGTGAAGGTGGCTCCGTCGTTCGTCGCCAGCACGGCGGGGTCGAAGTTGGTGCCGTCGTACCCACCCACGATGTACGCGGTGCTCCCGATCACCGCGCTCGCCGAGTCGGAGCGGGGCTGGGGAAGAGTGCCGGCGGCAGTCGCCGAGCCCGAGGTGAGGGGCGCCGACTGGACCGCGGCGGTGCTGGCCGAAGTCCCCCCCCCGAAAACCAGCTCCCGGCCGCCGATCACCGCTCCGGAGGCGTCGTGCAGTGGACCGAGAAGTGATCCCGAGAACGTGAGGGCTCCCGTCGAGGTGTCGAGGGTGTAGATCCCCTGTGCCGATCCGCCGCCCGCCCCGAGCCCCCCGAGGATGGTCAGCTGGGTGGCGCCGGAGCCGGGCAGCACGACCTCGCGGCTGAGGGGAGCCGCCAGCGTCCAGGGCAGCACCCCGGACTCCGCGGCGGGCAGCTCGACCGGGAGCACCGGGGCGGCGGTGTGGGTTGGGGCTGCCTTGGCGGCCGGGCGGGCTGGGGTCCCGCAGCCCGCCAGCGGCAGGGCCGTCACCGCCACGGTCCCCAGCAGGCCCAGAGTGACCCGGCGCCACCGGGATCGAGGCACGCCGGCTGCGCCCGGGCGTTGGTGGCGAGCCAGGGCCGCCGGACCGGTTGGCGAATGTCGCAATCGGATTCCCCCGATCTGTGGCGGGCGTGACCACAAGAGAACTGTGTGAGGTCGCCCTTGGCGCGAGACGATGGCAACTGTCGGCGTCTTGGTCGCACTCTCCCCGCCGCCAGCCTAGCGGCACCGGCTGGGTGATGGCTGGGAACCAGGTTCCGGTCCCACCTCTGGAGCCGTTACGGGCCAGCCGCACGGGTGAGCCAAGCGCCTCCTGATACGGTCAACAGATGAGGGTGCGTGCTCTCGGATTCAAGACCGACGTCATGGTGCGCCGGATGGCGGGCTCCGAGGTCACCGACTGCGGCGACCATCTGGTGATTCGGTCAGCGGCCTTCCCCACGTTCTACTGGGGGAACTTTCTGCTCCTCGGCGGCCGGGCCGCGGTCGAGGATTCGCAGCGGTGGCTTGCTGAGTTCCGCCACCACTTCCCTAGGGCCCGGCACCTGGCGCTCGGTTGGGACCGGGGCTCGGGGCGGGACTGCGAGCGCCTGGCTCCCCTAAGGGCTGCCGGGCTGGAGCTGAGGGCCGACTCCGTCCTGACCGCCCGGAGCCTCAGCCCGGCACCGCACCGGCGGCCCGGAGCTGATCTCCGTCCCCTCAGCTCTGACGCCGACTGGGATCCGGCGCTCGCCCTGAGACTGGCGGTGAACGCCGCCGAGGTGGCCGCCTCTCCAACTCACGGCGAATTCCTGGCGACCAAGGTCGCGGAGGCGAGGCGCCTCTCCGCTGGCCCGAGCGCGGCTTACTTCGGCGCCTTCGTGGAGGGTCGGCTGGCCGCGGCCCTGGGGGTGGTGGTCTCGAGGGGCGGGACCGCACGGTTCCAGGACGTGGAGACCGCCCCGGAGCACCGGCGCCAGGGGCTGTCGGGGTCGTTGGTGGAGATGGCCGGCGCCCTTGCGCTGGGAGGGATGCGGGCGGCGCAGCTGGTGATCGTCGCCGATCCGCGGGGGCCGGCGATCTCGCTCTACCGGTCCCTCGGCTTCCGCGAGAGCGAACTCCAGATCGCACTGGAGATGGCGCCGGTGGACTGACGCGGCCCGCTCCTTCCCGTGGTCGGGAGCGCCCCCGGGGATCGGCCGAAACCCCCGGGGGTTTTCCCCCTGTCCCCAGGGGCGGGCGCCCCCTAGGCTCAACCTCGGGATCGTTGGCCCCACCGCCGGTCCCGAGGAGGGTCGGGAGATGATTTCCAGCCACACGGCTCCCAGAGTCTGGGATGTGATGAGTCGTGACGTGATCTCGGTGGGACCGGACGATCCGAGGTCAGAAGCGGCCGAGGAGTTGCGCCTGCACCACGTCGCCAACCTGCCGGTGGTCAACGAGCATATGGAGGTGGTCGGCACCATCGGCCCGGCCGACCTGAGGCGGAGTCGGGGACGCACCGTCGCCCAGGTGATGACCCGGCCGGCAAGCACCATCGACGAGGAGAGCCCGGTCACCGACGCCGCCGATCTCCTGCTCAGGCGCCGGCTGACATCGGTCCCGGTGGTGAGCCACGGCAAGTTGGTCGGCCGGATCTCGCGGACCGGCCTGGTCACCTTCCTCTGCCGGCACATGTGGGTGTGCAGCAGCTGCGGGGCCTCGCAGCGGGGCCTGACCCCTCCCGAGTTCTGCCCCGGATGCGGCGGCCCCGCGGCGGGCTTCCAGCTGGAGGACTCTTCTCCCGGTCTTTGACCGGGAGAAGCCGGGGCGGGGTCGCCGCCCCAAAAGACCTCCGCTCCGGCACTTCCCCCTCCGGCCCTCGACGTAAGCTGGGCGGGTGCTCACGATCAGAGTGGGTGGCCAGGAACTCGGCATCCGCCGACTTCCCGCCGATGCGGACCTGCCCGCCTGGGCGAGCTCCGGGGGTTGGCTGAGCGTCACCCGGACCCCGGACGAGTTGTCGGTCGTCTACCCACTGGCCGAGGGGCCAGCGACGCAGGGGGCCAGTGGCCCGTGGAGGGCGCTCACGGTCGAGGGGCCCCTGGATCATGACCTGGTGGGAGTCCTGGCCGCCTTATCGGTACCGCTGGCCGAGGCGGCGGTCCCGATATTCGTGATCTCCACCTACGACACCGATCACGTCCTGGTCCCCGCGGCCCGGCTGGACGCCGCCCTGGAGGCCCTGACCGCCGCCGGGCATCGCGTCGTCAGCTGACCCCGAAGTTACCGCGGCGGCACGGGTCAACCACGCAACTGGACCCGGCTCCCGGGCCTCCGGCGCCGCTCAGCCCTTGCGCGAGGCCTGGTGGTGCTGGTGGACGCGGAAGAGGGAGAACACGACCCAGATGATCGCGAGCGCGATCGCCAGGTGGAAGATCAGCGACAGCGCTGGCAGGATCAGGAAGAAGACCACGAACAGGGCCACCAAGACCAGGAGGACCATGGACAGCGGGTGGCGGATCAGGTGCCTCATAGCCCGATCTTACGCCACCTGCGGCGGCGGGGCGCGCGGGGAGCCGCGCCTGCTGGGGCGGGGCAAGGCGGTCTCGGCCCGGACCTCCGCCCCGCCGGACCTGTTGTCAGCGGCCCGGATCGAAAAGGCCGCCCGGCCGGGCGTGGCTGCGCGGCGGACCCGGGGCCCCCTGGCAGCACTCGCCTAGACGGGCAGGTCGTCGTAGATCGAGCCCCGCTCGCGCCGCCTCCGCAGGGGCTCATCGGGGTGG